>JALUXH010000030.1 GCA_027019065.1 Anaerolineales bacterium | reverse complement strand
GTTTATCTCAAGGTGATGACGCATGAACAGGGATGAGTGGAAGCGTTGGTGGTATGGCACGGGGCTGATTGCCCGGCGCGAGGTGCGCGACCAGCTGCGCGACTGGCGCATTGTGTTGCCTGTGATCGGCCTGACGCTGTTTTTCCCTCTGCTGATGAATGCCACGGCCAAAGCCATGGTGAATTTTGTCGCCCGCTATGGGGCCAACATTGTGGCCGAGCGGTTGTTCCCTTTCCTGATGATGGTGGTAGGGTTCTTCCCGGCCTCAATTTCGCTGGTGGTGGCGCTGGAAAGCTTTGCCGGTGAGCGGGAACGCCGCACGATGGAGCCGCTGCTGGTGGCGCCTCTGACCGATGCCCAGTTGTATGTGGGGAAATTGCTGGCCGTGCTTTTTCTGCCGCTCACGGTGAGTTATATCGGGGTGGGGGTGTATGTGGCAGGGCTGCATCTGGTAACAGGGTGGTGGCCTTCGGCTATTTTGTTGGGCATGGTGCTGTTGCTGACCACCGTGCAGGCGGTGATGATGGTTTCCGCGGCGGTGGTGATTTCCACCCAGGCCACTTCGGTGCGGGCGGCCAATTTGCTGGCTTCCCTGGTGATTGTGCCGGTGGCCTTGCTGCTTCAATGGGAAAGCCTGATGATGTTCTATGAACATTACCAGGTGCTTTGGGCAACGGCGGCGGCCGTGTTGGTGGTGGCCGTGTTGACCTCGCGCATGGGGCTGGCGCATTTCAACCGCGAAAATTTGTTGGGGCGGGAAGTGGACATCCTGAGTATCCGCTGGATGTGGGGGGTGTTTTGGAAGGCGTTTCGGGGTGAAGCCCGCAGCATGAGCGCGTGGTATGGTGAAGTGTGGCAGGAGGTGAAATCGCTGGCGGGGCCGCTGGGGGTGGCGGTGGTGCTGATGGCCGCGGCCGGTGTGCTGGGCGCCTGGCTTGCCGGGCGTGTGCCGGCCCAAACGATGGCTGCGCCCTCACCGATGGAGTTCCGGGCGACCCTGCGCTCGGGCGACCTGGGCGGGTTGACGGTGCTGGGCTGGCGGGGCAGCCTGGCCGTATGGTGGCACAACATCCGCGCCATGCTGCTGGCTGCCGTAGGGGCCGGGCTGTCCTTCGGTGTATTGGGGGTGTTGATCCCGCTGCTGCCTTATGGGCTTATCGGCGGCGCGCTGGCTCTGTTCGCGCGCTCCGGGTTGTTTTCCCCCGGGGCGGCATTTGCCGCTCTGGTGCTGCCCCACGGCGTGGTGGAAATTCCGGCGACGGCGCTCTTTGTGGCTGCCACTTTGCGTTTGGGGGCCTCGCTGGCTTCCCCTGCCGAAGGCAAAACGCTGGGGGCCTTCTGGTTGCAGGCGTGGGCGCACTGGTGGCGGGTGTTCCTCGGCGTGGTGGTGCCGCTGATGGCGGTGGCTGCGGTGCTGGAAACCCACCTGACGCCGCTCGTTGTGAGCCGGTTTTTGTTGCATTGAGGGGAAGACGTCACAAAACGCCCGTCCGAGGACGGGCGTTGATGGCGCCAATGGGGCTTGTTTTTAGCCGTTCCAGTCGGCGGGGGCCGGCGGGGGCGGGCTGCCTGCCGTGGCCAGGCCGCCGGTGGCTTCGGCGTAGGCCTGACCGTAAAGATGGCCTTCCACCGCGGCCGCATAGGGGAATGTGAAAAGAATGCCGATGATGCACGCAATCAGGCCAATGGGCGCAATCACGGCTTCAACGATCAGCGAGCCGAGGAACACGATGAGGTACGCGCTGAGGTAATCTTTGACCATGGTGATGGCTTCGCCGAAGGCCAGCCCTGCGCCGATGCTGTCGGATGCCATTGTAAAGCGCATCAATGCTGCAGGAAGCACGAAGGCGTAAAAAATGCTGTAAAGGAAGACAACGCAACTGACCAGCAGGCTGATCAGGCTTGCCGCAGCACCCATGCCGTTGTTGTTTTGGCCGCTCAGCAATGAAAGGGTCAGAGGGCAGAGCTCCAGAATGAGGATGGGCAGGGCATATACAAAAGAGACCACAAAGGCTTTCAGCCCGCGAATGAAATACGTGCCGAAATCTTCCCACCCCGGAAGGACTTCGGCTTCGCCCCCCGCGACGCGGCGGCCGATTTCCAGCATCCACCCCAGCAGGGCGAAATCTACGATGGGGATGATGGCGATGATGCCTCCGAGGATGATCTTTTTCAGCCATGTGTCATCTTCGAAGACAAACGAAAATGCTTTCCCGAAATCCATCAGAAACCTCCTGAGCATACTGTGGCGCGATGCGATTAATACATCTTCATTATACAGTATAAATGAGGCTTTAATGAAAAAACCGGCCTCTCGGCCGGATGCGGAGGCGGGAAAGCGCGCCGCTTACCATGTCAGGATGAACACGACGGTGAAAAGGGTGGTAACAAGGAACTGACGGATGCCGATGACGGCGGGCTTGACCTTGACGGCAGGGTGGAAGACACCCCACGTGGCTTCCGCCCACTGGGCGGCGTAAGCCAGCCACAACCAGGGGGAAACCGCGCCGCTCAACCCCAGCGCCAGCACGGCAATGAGGTTGAAGGTGGGGTAGCACAAGGCGCGCCAGCCCCGGCGGGCGCGTTCCCGCAGAGGAGGCACGGTTTGCCATTGGCGTTGTTCCAGCCGCAGGTAGGCATACACGATGGACGCCGCGGCCTGAAACCACAGCAGCAGCCATAGCAGCCACCCTGTCCAGGTTGCGCGCCCTTGTGCCAGCCAAAGCGCCGCGGGGGCACTGAGCGCCAACGTGCCGCTGGCAATGATTTCCATATCCATGCGGCGGCGTTCGGCGCGTCGGGCAATCAGGCGCAAATACCAGAGGAAGACGAGCAGGCCGGGCGCTGCCAGCCAGAGCAAATGCAGGGCGCCGGCATGCACCAGCGCCCCCGCGGCGGCCAGCCCGATGATGCCGTAAACGCCGCCCCAGAACAATGCCGGGGGCAGGTCTTTGCGGCTGCGGCGCCGGGCATATACCTTGACGGCGATGGTGATGGGCTGCCGGGCCAGGAAGGCAGCCAGCGCCCCCACGACCAGCCAGGCCGTTGCGGCGTCCCAACGGTGGGCAAGGGCAAGCCCCACGGCCAGGGGGCTGAGCAGAAAAGCCCACGCGCCGTGTTCTTGCGGCAGAGCGATGTGCTTGCGAAAGAGACGTTTCCAATTCATGGCAGGCCTGTGCTTTCGGAAAAACCGGCGTTGATTATACCGCACCCGCCCGCGGGGCAGGCGGATTTTCCGCGGGTTGCGGGGTTTCAGTGGCGCGCACTGCTGCCCGGCATCAGTGTTGTGATTTGATTTCGGCTGCAGGAATGCCCTGGTCGCTGGCGATGACCAGCCCCTCGCCGCGCCGCAGGTCGCCCTTGTAGGCCGCACCTGCACTTTCGGCCACCCAGCCTTCCAGATTGAAAGGAATGACACCGGAAGCGATGATCCATTCACCGTTGTATTTGCGGGCGATGTGGACGTGCGTGCCGGTGGTGCGTCCGCCTTCACAGGAAGGATGACCGACGGGGTCGCCGGTTTTCAGGTGCATCCCCTGCAGGGCGCGGCCGTTGTCGGCCAGGTGGAAGTAAAAAACGTTCCAGCCGGTGCGGTCGTCGCCGTCGCCGTCCAGGTCCAGCATGACCTCAGCGCGGGCGGAACGGGCCACCACGCCGTCGGCCACGGCCACCGCCCACTTATCGGTAGACTGGCAGCCGGAAACGCCCATAGGGGCAAAATCCAGCGCGGCAAAAGGCTGCCCCAGCCCCCAGCCGGTGTGCGGCGCGCCCGTGTAAACCCAGATTTCCCCTTTCGGGAAGGGCAGTTTCATCGGCGGCTGGTGCAGGTTGGCGGGGATGTGGGGCGGCGGCGGGTTTTTCCACGGGTCGCCGAAGAGGAAAGCGTAGAGGCGGAAGAAGCCCCGCGGTGAAACGGCTTCGTGGTACATGTCGGCCGGCAGCATCTGGGCGAAGTAATTTTGCAGCGCCACCGTGGCGGCGTTTTGCCAGGGGTCGGGGCGCACTTCGGTGCCGTCGCGCAGGACGAATAACGGCAAAGCCCCCAGCCGCCAGGCGTAGTAGCCGTTGTTGAGCAGGTTGGCAGCGTAGTTCAATTGCAAAAACAGCCCGTGGTGTTTGGGGTCCCGGTAGCCCAGGGGGTAGCGGGCCTTATCGGGGGGCAGGGAAGGCCGGGTGAGCGCTCCGGCCCGGTATTCCAGCAGCGCCAGCAGCAGCCGCGGGTCGAGGCTGTACATGTGGCTGATGTATTCCACGATGTCGGCCCCGTCGCGCGTGGCGTCGGCGGCGTATTCCTCATAGTGTGCCAGCCAGCCGTTGGGGTAACGGGCCACGAAAGCGCGGGTGTTGAAACCGCGCGCCGCCGGCCCGTTGACAAAGAGCGCGTCGGGCAAGATTTTGAAAGGGGTGCCCCAGAAGGGCGCGTAGTAAATCGGCACTTTCATGGGGAAGCCGGGCGGCAGGGTGGTGATGTCGCGGGGGAGGTGGGGGTTGGCCGCCAGAATTTGCTGCACCGTGGTGTTGAAATGGGCGGCCACCGCGGGCAGCGTGTCGCCATCCTGGGCGGTGTAATCTACCAGGGTGCCGGGGGCGTATTCGGGGCGGGTGGGCAGCGGGGTGCCTTCCGGCGTGGGGAACGGCGTGGGGGCCGTAGGGGAGGCCGCCGCGGGCGCGCGGTTGCCTGGGGCGGAGGAACCACAGGCCGCCAGCAATGCCAACGCGCCCAGCAGGAAGGCCCCTGCCAGTGCGTTACGGAGTCTGCTCATCGGTTGGGCGGAAGATTTCCTGGTGAGTGCTGCCGCAGGGGCAAGCTTTGATGGTCTTGCCGTTTTTGGTCAGGGTGCCTTCGTAGGGTTGTGCCCCCGCGTGGGGCACCCAGCCGTCCATCACGAAAGGCACCGGGCCGTCGGCTGCAATCCATTCGCCGTTGTATTTACGGGCAATGTGGACATGCGTGCCGGTGGCGTGCCCGCCTTCGCAGGAAGGATGGCCGATGCGGTCGCCGGCTTTCAGGTGAGTGCCTGCGGGCACGCGTCCATCGTCGGCGATGTGCAGGTAGAGGATATCCCACCCTGTTTGTTCTTTGCCGTCGCCGTCCAGGTCCAGCATGACCACGCCGTGGCCGGAACGCGCCACCACGCCGGAAGCCACGGCCACCACCCACTTGCGGGAAACCTCGCAGCCGCCGTGGGCCGAACCCGGGGCGAAATCCAGCGCGGCGCGTGCGCCGTCGTGTTCCCAGGCGCCGTGAGGCCCGCCGGTGAAGAACCACACGCTGCCTTTCTGGAACGGGAGGGTAAGGGGTGGCTGGGCAAGGTCGGGCGGGTAAAGCGGCTCCACGGTGTAGGCGCGGGCCCAGGGGTCGCCGAACATTTTGGTGTAAAAGGCGGGGAAGCCGGTTTTTTCGTTGAGGGTGCGCTGCCATTCGGCGGGGCTGGCGCTCACCTGGGCAAAGAAGTAGGCCAGCGCCACCGTTCCGGCGTTCAGGTCGGGGGCCAGGCGGATGGTTGAGCCGTCGTGGAAGCGAAGGGTGGTGAGCAGGCCTTCCCGCCAGCCGTAGTAACCGATAGAAAGCTGGTTGACGGCCCAGGCCAGTTGGTGGTAGAACGGCGCGTGGTTGTCGGTTTTCGTATAGCCGAGGGGGTGGTCTTCCTGGAAGGGATTGGTAGGGTATGCGTACACCCAGTGCCCTTCGTATTCCAGCAGTGCCAGCAGCAGCCGCGGATTGATGGAGTTGTTGAGAGCGACTTCGGCCAGAATGTCGGCGCCCGAGGTCATGCCTGTGCTGGGCAGATATTCGCGGTAGGTGCTCAAATAGCCGCCTGCCTGTTCTACAAAGGTGTGCACGCTGAAGTCAATCGCCGACGGCGAATAGACGACTTCGCTGTCGGGCAGCAGGTGGGTGTTGGCGGTGGTGTGGGGCAGCCGCCGGGGGATGAGGAGCATGGTGTTTGGGGAAAGCAGGCCGGTGGAGGGCAAAGACTGGTTGGCGCGAATTTCGCCGGGCGAGACGCCAAAGCGCACCGCCAGCGCGGGGAGGGTATCTCCGGCCTGGGTGTAGTAGATG
>JALUXH010000029.1 GCA_027019065.1 Anaerolineales bacterium | reverse complement strand
ACGGCCTGCTCAGCAACATTTCGCCCGCCGCGCCCGGCAGCAAAGCCTGCTTCAAGGTGGCGGCGCACAATGCCACCGGGCAGGATGCCCGCCTGTATGTCTGGATTGACTGGAACGGCGATGGGCAGTTCCAGACCGGTGAACAGCTGACCGGTTACGATTTCGGTACGCAGGGTTATGCGGTGATTCCCACCGGCACCGAGCCGACCACGCCGCTGACCGAGTGCTTTACCATGCCCAACGCCGCTGCGCTGGCGTTTGACGGCGGCGAGGTGCACTCGCGCCTGCGCCTGACCACCGAGGACCTGAGCGCCCGCGCAGGCAATCCGCCCTTGTGGGCCGGCGGCGCGGCCGACGGCGAAGTGGAAGACTACTGGTCGCCGCTGGCTTGCGTGGGCAACATCCTCTGGCAGGATAACGGCACCACCGCCGACGCGCAGGACGGCTCTGACTCGCCGCTTTCCGGCGTGAATGTGCGCCTGATTTGGGCCGGCGCGGATGGCAATGTGGATACTTTGCCTTCCGATACGGCGGCGCAGCACGATGACCTCATTCTGAACACTAAGACCACCGACGCCAACGGCATCTACCAGTTCTGCGGCCTGCCCCCGGGAGCGGGGACGGCTTACCAGTATCAGGTGCAGGTACCGCCGGTTCCCGGCTACTACTCAGTGACCAAAGGCGCGGCTGCCGCAGATCAGGATTCCAACGCCACGCCGCAGCACAGCCTTGCCAGCGGCTGGGTGGCCGATGTCTTCGGCTTGCAGGTGGATTACACCACTTCGCCGGGGTACATTCTGGAAAACGGCAGTGCCATGCCCACCGGCGAGGCAGGAAACCAGGACAGCGTCAGCGCGGCCAATGACCACAACTTCCCCGACAGCCGCACCGACTGGACGCAGGACTTTGGTTTTGTCAAATACGACGACTACGGCGACCTGCCTGCTTCCTACGAGGCGGGGAACCCCGCGGTGCATCCGCTGCGGCCTGACCTCTACCTCGGCGGCTGTGTGGATGCGGAAAGCGCCAACCAGCCCGGCGTTGCAGCCAACGGTGATGATAGCGGTGCAGGCAGTTACACCGTGGGTACCTGTGCATCTTCGGGCGACGATGAAGACGGCGTGACCCTGAGCACCCCGCTGGTGCCCGGCGCACAGGCCTGCGTGCAGGTCACGGCTGCCAACGCCACCGGCGGCAGCGCTTACCTCTACGGCTGGTTTGACTGGAACGGCAACGGTCAGTTTGACAGCGGCGAGCAGTTGAACAGCGGCGACTTCGCCAGCGGCATGCTCACCGTGCCGGACGGCGGCCTGAGCGGTGAATACTGCTTCACCGTGCCTTCCAGCGCCACCTTTGCCGGCGGCAAGGCCTACTACCGCTTCCGCCTGACCACCCAGGCTGCCCTGAACAGCCCCACCGGCCCCGCGGCCGACGGCGAGGTGGAAGACTACATGACCCCGCTGGCTTGCGTGGGCAACCTGATCTGGAACGACAGCACCGGCAGCGTGCAAGACCAGCAGGATAGCGGCGACACCGGCGTCAGCGGCGTGCCGGTGCGCCTGGTGTGGGCAGGCCCCAACGGCACGGTGGACACCGTGCCAGGCAATGCCACGGCGCAGAACGACGACCGCCTGTACACCACAACGACCGATGCTAACGGCGTGTACGGCTTCTGCGGGCTGACGGGCGGCGGCAACATCTACCAGGTGCAACTGGCCAGCGCCCCCAGCGGCCTGTCGGAGGCGGTGGCGGCCAATGTGGGCGATAGCGCCCACGATTCCAACGGTACGCCCAACGGCAGCGGTTTCGTGGCGCCTTCGGTGACCATTACCGACGTCACGGCCCTGCCCACCGGCGAAAACGGCAACCAGGATACCGGCAGCGCCGGTTACGCCAACAACTTCCCCGACAACCAGGTGGACGAGAGCATTGACTTCGGCTTCCGCCCCACCATGGTGGACTACGGCGACGCGCCGGATTCTTACGGCACGACCGGCAGTGCGAACGGCCCGACGCACACAATTACGCCCAACCTCTATCTGGGCTCATGTGTAGATGCCGAACTGGATGGTCAGCCCACCACGAACGCTAACGGCGACAATGCCAGCACAGGCTACTACACCGCGGGCACCTGCGCCACGGCAGGCAATGATGAGGACGGCGTGCAACTGGTCACGCCGCTGGTGCCCGGCGCGCAGGCCTGCGTGCGGGTGGATGCTCACAACGCTACCGGCAGCGACGCCTACCTCTACGGCTGGTTTGACTGGAACGGCAATGGCAACTTCAACGATGCCGGCGAGCAGCTCAACACCGGCGACTTCAGCAGCGGCGCTGTCACCATCCCCAACGGTGGCGTGAGCGGGCAGACTTACTGCTTCACCGTGCCCGCCGGCGCTGCTTTCCAGGGCGGGGCGGCATACTACCGCTTCCGCCTGAGCACGGCTAACCTGACCGCGCCCACCGGCGCCGCGCCCGACGGCGAGGTGGAAGACTACCGCCAGGCGCTGTACTGCGCGGGCAACTTCGTCTGGAACGATGGCGGCAGCGCCACCCCCAACGTGCAGGACGGCACCGAGCCCGGCATCTCCGGCGTCACCCTGACCCTGCACTGGGACGGGAACGACAACGGTGCTTTCACCGACGCCGCCGACCGCACCTACACCACCACCACCGACACGAACGGCGTTTATGCTTTCTGTGGCCTGCTGAGCGACGCCACGGGCGACGGCCACGCGGACAGCTACCGCATCGACGTCACGCCGCCTTCCGGACTGACGGCGGTGACGCCTAACGCCGGCAGTAATGAGGCGCTGGACAGCGACGGCGATGCTTCGGGCGTGGGGCCGGTCTTCACCCTGCCGCCCAACCCCGATAACGACACCGCGGCCAACGACGCCAATCCCAACGGCTACCCCGACGCGCAGACCCAACTGGCCGTGGACTTCGGCTTCGCGGCGTATGACTTCGGCGACCTGCCTGCGCCGTATCACACCACTCTGACCGACAACGGCCCACGGCATATCATCCTACCCAGCAACAACCCCACTTTGGGCAGCGCGGTGGACGCCGAGACCGACGGCCAGCCCAACGCCACCGCCACAGGCGACGACAACACCGGCACCGATGACGAAAACGGCGTGACCCTGCCCGCGGCTTTCGTCGCCGGACAAACTTACACGCTTACCTACACGGTGAGCAACGCTTCCGCCAACACGGTGGTGAGCGCGTGGATTGACTGGAACGGCGACGGCGACTTCGCCGATACCGGTGAGCAAATCCTCAACAATCAGAGCATCACCAGCGACGGTTCGTACACGGTGAATGTTACTGCGCCGCTGAGCGTGGCGGCGCAGGTGGGCGTGCGCTTCCGCATTGCCAACGAGACCATCCCCGGGCCTGATGGCGCGGTGGGCAGCGGCGAGGTGGAAGACTACCTGGTCGGCGGTCAGTTGACCTACGACTACGGCGACCTGCCCGACACCTTCGCCACGCTGGATGCCACTGGCGGCCCGAAACACCAGCTGAACGCCGGGCTGTACCTGGGCGCCTGCGTGGACGGCGAGACCAATGGCGCGCCGGACGCCGACGCCGGGGTGCTGAACGGCGGCGACAACGGCACCGCCGGCACCGTGACCGTGGGCACCTGCGCCACGGCGGGCAATGACGAGGATGGCGTGCAACTGGTCACGCCGCTTCTGCCCGGCGCGCAGGCCTGCGTGCAGGTGGATGCTCACAACGCCACCGGCAGCGACGCCCATCTCTACGCCTGGTTTGACTGGAACGGCGATGGAACCTTTAGCGCCAATGAACAGGTCAGCACCGGCGATTTCAGCGGCGGCGCGGCTGCCGTGCCCAACGGCGGCGTGAGCGGGCGGCAATACTGCTTCACCGTGCCCGCCGATGCTACGTTTGACGGCGGCGAGGTGCACATGCGCTTCCGCCTGACCACGGCTTCCCTTGCCGCTACCGACTGGGGCGGCACTGCCCCCGACGGCGAGGTGGAAGACTACTGGAGCCCGTTGGCCTGCGTGGGCAACTACATCTGGAACGATACCGGCAGCACGACCATCAACGCGCAAGACACCAACGACCAGCCCCTGCAAGGTGTGGGCGTGACCATGGCCTGGGCCGGGCAAGACGGCTCCTTTGGCACGGCTGACGATGTGACGGTCAACACCACCACCGACGCCCAGGGGCGCTACGCCTTCTGCGGTTTGACCCCCGGCAGTCAAGTGCAGCTCAGCATCCCCACCCTGCCTGCCGGGCTCAACCAGCCCGTGGTGCCCGACCAGGGCTCCGATGTGAGCGACAGCGACGGCACCCAGCCCGGCGGTCTGGGCACGGCGGTCATCCTGCCGCCGCTCACCGTACCCGGCCTGAGCGACCTGGCCGCGGGAAACTGGATCACCGGCGAGAACGCCAATGAAGACGCCAGCACCCAAAGCGACGCAGCGCTGACCCACAACTACCCCGACGGCCGCACCAACTTGACGCTGGATACCGGCTTGCGGTCGGTGAACAGTGCCGCCACCAAGAGCCTCACGGCAACCAATCAGACCTTCACCACCGGCACCGAGGTGGCCGTGGGCGAAATGCTGACTTACGAGACCACCCTGACCCTCAGCCCCGGCACGGTGAATAACCTCACCCTGACCGATGTGCTGGATCAAGGGCTGGCTTTCGTATCCTGCGATGCCATCACCACCACGGGCACGGTCAGTGCCACCGCCGGAACCTGGAATCACATCTGCCAGAACCCGACGGTCACGGCCGAGCCTGTGGGAAGCACCGCCGCCGTGGATCAGGGCCGCCGGATGGTATGGAATTTCGGCAACGTGACCAACGGTGGCCTCACCGATGCCACCATCACCGTGCGTTATCAGGTGGTGGTGCTGGATAGTGCGGCCAATGTGAGCGGCCAGAACCTGAACAACCAGGCCGCCTGGGCCTGGGACGGCGGTTCGGCGGGCGATTCGGCCAGCGACGTGACCATCCTGGAACCGGAATTGACCCTGAGCAAGGAAGCCAAACCCACCGTCGTGCTTCCTGATGAGCCCATCACCTTTACCCTGCATGTGGCGCACAGCGCCAAAAGTGAAACCAATGCCTATGACGTGGTGCTGAGCGATCCCTTGCCCGATGCTTTCAAATATGTGGATGCCTCCCTCACCGCGGCTGGCGGCCTCACACCGACTTCTATGAGCTACGACCCAGCCACACATACCATCCGCGTCACGTGGGATACGTTCCCCCTGGGGCAAACGGCGACCATCACCTTCCAGGCCACGATGGGCACTTCCCCGGGCGAGCATCACACCAACACGGCCCTGCTGGCCTGGACCAGCCTGCCCGGCGATGTGACCACGCCGCAGTCGGCGTATAACACCCTTTCCACCGAACGCTATTACGACCCCGCCAGTGAGGTTGATGCTTATGGCGTTCGGGCCGGTGCGGAAGTCATGCGGGCTTTGCCCGAAACCGGCTTTGCGCCCCATCGCGTGACCGTGCTGCCGCCGCAACGGGTGGCGTACGACCGGCTGGACGGCATCACCCTGGAAATCCCCAAACTGGGCGTGAGTGTGCCCATTGTGGGCGTGCCGCGCAATGCCCAGGGTTGGGACTTGACCTGGCTTTGGAATCAGGCCGGGTGGCTGGAAGGCACCGCCTTCCCGACCTGGGCGGGCAACACGGCCATCACCGGCCACGTCTACCTGCCCGACGGTGAACCCGGCCCCTTTGTCCACCTCTATGACCTGCGCTGGGGCGACAGGGTCATCCTCCATGCCCACGGGCAGCGTTACATCTACGCAGTGCGCTCGGTGGGGCTGGTGGATCCCAACGACACCTCGGTGCTGGGCCACAAGAATCGCGACTGGGTGACGCTGATCACCTGCAAGGACTACGACGAAACCCTGGGTGATTACCGCTACCGGGTCATCGTCCAGGCCGTGCTGATGAAGGTGGAACCCGAACCGTAAGGCCCCCGCATTTGTGGGTTTCCCCCGCCGAGGGGCGCGCTACTGCGCCCCTCGGCTTTTTCTGTTTGGCGCCGAAACAGCAGAGGGACAGCCCGCAGGCCGTCCCTCGGATGCTCAAACGATGCGGCCAGGCAACAACGCGGCTACTTGTCCAGCATCGGCATCCAGATGCCCTTTTCACGGGCAACCTGTTTGGATTTCTCATAGCCTGCGTCGGCATGGCGCACCACACCCAGGCCCGGGTCGGTCACCAGCACCCGCGCCAGCCGCCGCACCGCGCCTTCGGTGCCGTCGGCGACGACCACCATGCCGGCGTGCTGGCTGTAGCCGATGCCCACGCCGCCGCCGTGATGGAACGACACCCACGTCGCGCCCGCCACCGCGTTCAGCAGGGCGTTCAAAATCGGCCAGTCGCTGATGGCGTCCGAGCCGTCTTTCATGGCCTCGGTTTCCCGGTTGGGGGAAGCCACCGAACCGGCGTCCAGGTGGTCGCGGCCAATCACGATGGGCGCTTTCACGATGCCTTCCGCCACCAGCTGGTTGAACATCAACCCGGCCTGGTCGCGCTCGCCATAGCCCAGCCAGCAAATGCGGGAAGGCAGCCCCTGGAACGGCACCTTTTTCTGCGCCTGCTTGATCCAGCGGTGCAGGTGCTCGTCTTCGGGGAAAAGTTCCATAATGGCTTCGTCGGTGCGGTAAATGTCTTCGGGGTCGCCGGAAAGCGCCACCCAGCGGAACGGCCCCTTGCCTTCCTCAAACAGCGGGCGGATGTAGGCCGGGACGAAGCCGGGGAAGGCGAAGGCGTTTTCCACGCCGTGGTTGTAAGCCTGCTGGCGGATGTTGTTGCCGTAGTCAAACACCTCCGCGCCGGCCTTTTGGAAATCCAGCATGGCCTGGACGTGGCGGGCGATGGATTCCAGCGCCATTTTGCGGTGCGCCGCGGGGTCGGCCTTGCGCAGGCGTTTGGATTCCTCAACGCTGAGCTCCCGCGGCACGTATTCCAGCAGGTCGTGGGCGGGGGTCTGGTCGGTGACCACATCGGGGGTGATGCCGCGGCGCACCAGTTCGGGGTACACATCGGCGGCGTTGCCGATCAGCCCGATGGATTTGGCTTCCCCGGCCTTCACGGCGGCGTCTACCAGGCGCAGGGCTTCGTCAAGGTCATTCACCACCGTGTCCACGTAGCCGATTTCCAGCCGGCGCCGGGCGCGGGCGGGGTCGACTTCCACGATGAGCCCCACGCCTTCGTTCATGGTGATGGCGAGGGGCTGCGCGCCGCCCATGCCGCCCAGGCCTGCGGTGAGCACGAACTTCCCTTTGAGGGAAGACCAGCCGCGCTGGCGGGCTAACGAGCCGAGGGTTTCGTAGGTGCCCTGCAAGATGCCCTGGGTGCCGATGTAAATCCACGAACCGGCGGTCATTTGGCCGTACATGATGAGGCCCTTTTGCGCCAGGTCGTCAAAGATTTCCCACGTGGCCCAGTGGGGCACCAGGTTGGAGTTGGCAATGAGGACGCGGGGGGCGTCGGGGTGGGTTTTGAACACCGCCACCGGCTTGCCCGATTGCACCAGCAGGGTGTCGTCTATGTCCATCTTTTGCAGGGTTTCCAGGATGGCGTCGAAGGATTCCCAGTTACGGGCGGCCTGCCCGCGCCCGCCATAGACCACCAGGTCTTCGGGGCGCTCGGCCACTTCAGGGTCAAGGTTGTGCTGAATCATGCGGAAGGGGGCTTCCAGTTGCCAGTTCTTGCAGTGCAGCCGGGTGCCCCGCGGGGGATGCACAACACGAGGGCCAGACATAGGAACCTCCTCAAGAAGGAATGTGGAATGAGAAAATACAACGCACCCTAATCGAGGGTGCGTTGTGGGCGCTCGGGAAGGGCGTAGACGTAGACCGTGCGCTTGTCGTATTTTTCCACCCTGCCCATGCGCACCAGCAGTTCCAGGTCGGTGTCTGCGGCGGGGTGGCTGTAAATGGCTTCGGCGTAGGGGAAGAACTCGCCGGTGGCGATGTCTTGCGCGTAGCCGTTGCCCCAGTCAATCGCTATGATGCCTTTACGGGTGATGAAAATCCACTGGCGGTCGATGGGGGTGCCGTTGGGCATGGTTGCCCTCCTGAGGGGTGGGGGGGACCGGTGGGGGCGCGGCTTGCAGCGGCGGACAGCGCGGATGGGCCCAGGCGCGCCCTTGCAGGATGCGTTTTCTCTTTGTAACTGCTCAGCCCTGGCAGGGAATCCACAGATTTCACAGATTGGCACAGAAAACGTAACTGCCTACGCTGGGGTGCCCTCCATGCGTTTTGATGCGCTGTGCCTTTGCCATACCCCACCCCTGGCTCCCCTCCCCGCATGCGGGGAGGGGAGCCAGGGGTGGGGTCAACGCAGCGGCAGCGGCGCCAAAGGAAAACGCGGTGTGAAAACACGCCCTGCATTGCCAGCGCTACGATTTGGGTAGGTAATTACCAGAAAACACAGAATTGCGCTTTGTGCCATTTGCCTTCTTTGCGTCTTTGCGTTAACCTCTTTTTATGCTTCTGGGCGCGCATCGCGGGCAGGCTGAACAGTTACTTCTCTTTTATCTTACCACCAAACGGAAGGGCGGAGGCGGTGCGCGGGTGAGGGCGACACAACACTTCCGCAAGATTTGCTTGCCCCCGGCGGCATTCCCGACAACCTGTTTTGTGCCCCCGCAGTGGTATAATAAGCATAGCCGCGCGCCGCGGCAGAATTTGTATGAGAGGAGAGTCTTATGGCGAAACCCCGTCGTCGCACGGCGACGCGGCGCACATTACGCCGCCCCCAAACCGGCGCCGCCGAATTTAACCCCGATTACACTTTCATCAAGCAAGACTTGCGCCGCATTGCCACCCTGGCCGTATCCTTTGTGGTGGTGTTGGTCGCGCTTTCTTTTGTGATTCATTAGGCCGGCGACCGCTGCATCAGAGAACGCCGGAGGCGAAAAACGCGGGAAAAATCAACACCAGGGCGCTCGGGCAGCGCCCTTCGCCGCGTTGGGGGCAATTTTCCTGAATCGCGGCGCGCTTCCTTGCGTTCCTTTTCCCTCGCGTTTATAATATGGGTTCGCTTGTAACCCTTCAGCCCGCCTGTGCTCAGCGCGCAGAAGCGCAAAAAACAGGCTGCCAGGACGCCGCCCTGCGGCTTCCGTGCCCGGGGCGAAATCCGGGGCGCTCCCGGCCAGGGCTGAACCAATGACGTGCGCTTTGCGCGTTAAGCACACCGGCCTTCCCGGCAACAAGGGGAAATCAAGACCCGATTTTTCTTGCAGGAGAGTATGCACATGGCGGCACTGCCCACCAAGTCCTACGCCCGGATTGACGTGAAACTGCCTTTGCCCGACCTGATCGAAATTCAGCTGGCTTCTTTTGAACGGTTGGTCACCGAACGCCTGGCCGACCTTTTTGATGAAATCACCCCCATTGAATCTTATAACAAGGGTATGCGGCTGTATTTTCCCAGCCGCACGCCGGAAGCCAAACAGTGGGGGCTGCGTTACTGGTTTGGCGAATCCAAGCATACGGTTGAGGAATGCGTCGAGCGCGACCTGACTTACGCCCGGCCGCTGTGGGTCTCGGTGCTTCTCGCCGGGCCGGAAGTGCCCGAGCCCGTCAAACAAGATATCTTTTTGGGCGATTTCCCCTGGATGACTTCCAAAGGCACTTTCATCATCAACGGCACCGAGCGGGTGGTGGTTTCCCAACTGATTCGTTCGCCCGGCGTCTATTTTGAAGCGCTTGTGGACCGCGCGACCGGCCGCCCGCTGGCGAAATCCAAACTGATTCCCGACCGCGGCGTGTGGATGGAGTTTGAAACCCGCAAAAGCGATTACCTCATCCTCAAATTCAACCGCCGCCGCACCGTGCCCGTCACCATTTTGTTGCGCGCCCTGGCCGCGGTGGATGACGGCCTCGCGGATTCCCCCATCAAGGAAGGCACCGACGAGGAAATCCTTTCCCTTTTCGCCGAGGTAGATACCAACCCCGACCGGATGTTCATTGCTTCCACCCTGCGCCAGGAACCGGAATGGGACACCGACGGCAGCCTTTCCATTGCCGAACAGGCCCTGATTGAATTCTTCAAACGCGTCCGCCCGGGCGACCCCGCCACGCTGGAAAACGCCCGCGAGTTTTTGGAAACCCAGCTTTTCAACTCGCGCTATTACGACCTGGCCCGCGTAGGCCGTTATAAAATGAACCAGAAACTCGGCCTGCACGGGGTGGTGCCGCTGGAGCACCGCTCGCTGACCAAGTGGGATATTGTCCGGCTGCTGCGGCGCATCATTGCCATCAACAACGGCGAAGACTCGCCCGACGATATGGACCACCTCGGCAACCGCCGGGTGAAAACGGTGGGCGAACTGGTGCAAAATAAACTTCGTATTGGGATGCGCCGCATGGAGCGCGTCATCAAAGAGCGGATGTCTATCCGCGACCAGGAACAGGTAACGCCTGCCACGCTCATCAACATCCGGCCGGTGGTGGCGGCGCTGCGGGAATTCTTCGGCTCCAGCCAGCTTTCCCAATTTATGGACCAGACCAACCCTCTGGCGGAATTGCGCCACAAGCGCACCCTTTCGGCGCTGGGCCCCGGCGGCCTGCGCCGCGAGCGCGCCGGCTTTGACGTCCGCGATGTTCACCACTCCCACTACGGCCGCATCTGCCCCATTGAAACGCCCGAAGGGCCGAACATCGGCCTGATCGGCCGGCTGGCCACCTACGCCCGCGTGAACGAATTCGGCTTCATTGAGTCGCCGTACCGCCGCATTTATAACGCCCTGCCGGCCAACAGCCCCTACATGGTGCACCGCAAACTGCGCGCAGACGTCAAAGACCCCGAAACCGGCGAGGTGCTCTACGAGGCCGGCACACGGCTTGATAAGGCACAGGCGCGGCAACTGGCCGAGCGGCTGGGGGAGGCCGAGGTCAAAATCGTGCCGTTTGTGTCCGATGATGTGGACTACCTGACCGCCGACGTGGACGACAACCACTACATTGCCCAGGCCAACGCGCCGCTGAACGAATACAACGAGTTCATTGCCGAAGATGTGGTCTGCCGTTACCATTCCGGCTTCCAGTTTGCCGAGCCGGTCCACATTACCTACATGGACGTGGCGCCTCAGCAACTGGTGGGCATGAGCGCGGCGATGATTCCTTTCCTGGAGCACGACGATGCCAGCCGCGCCCTGATGGGTTCCAACATGCAGGCGCAGGCCGTGCCGCTGATGCGCCCCGAAGTGCCGCTGGTTTCCACCGGCATGGAAGCCTTCGCGGCGCGCGACTCCGGGCAACTGGTAGTGGCCGATGAAGCCGGCGAGGTCGTTGCCGTTACGGGCGAGCACATTGTGGTGCGCACCGATAACGGCTCGCTGCACGAATATCAACTGCGGCGCTTCCAGCGCTCCAATCAGAGCACCTGCATCGACCAGCGGCCTGTGGTCGTCAAAGGCCAGCGGGTGGAAAAAGGCGACGTGCTGGCCGACTCTTCCGCCACGCAGGATGGCGTGCTGGCGCTGGGGCAAAACGCGGTGGTGGCTTTCCTCTCGTGGGAGGGCGGCAACTTTGAAGACGCCGTCTTGATTTCCGAACGCCTTGTGCAGGATGATTACTTCTCATCGGTGCACATTGAAAAATACGAAACCGAAGCCCGCGACACCCGCCTGGGGCCGGAAGAAATCACCCGCGACATCCCGAACGTGGGCGGCGATGCCCTGCGCGACCTGGATGAAGACGGCATCATTCGGGTCGGCGCGCAGGTCGGCCCCAACGACATCCTGGTCGGCAAAGTAACCCCCAAAGGCGAAAAGGAACTCACCCCCGAAGAGCGGCTGCTGCGGGCCATTTTCGGCGAAAAAGCGCGGGATGTGAAAGACACCTCGCTGCGGATGCCCCACGGCGAACGCGGCACGGTGATTGATGTCAAGGTTTTCACGCGGGAAGACAACCACGACCTGCCCGCGGGCGTGGAAAAAATGGTGCGCGTCTCGGTAGCGCAGCGCCGCAAGCTGACCGCGGGCGACAAAATCGCCGGCCGCCACGGCAACAAGGGCGTGATTTCCAAAGTGGTGCCGGTGGAAGACATGCCCTTCCTGGAAGACGGCACGCCGGTGGATATTATCCTGAACCCGCTGGGCGTGCCCGGCCGCATGAACATCGGTCAGGTGCTGGAAGTGCACCTCGGCTGGGCGGCGAAGCAGTTGGGCTTCCGGGCGGTGGTGCCGGTGTTTGACAGCGCCACCGAAGCCGAAGTGGAAGCCGAACTGGTGCGCGCCTGGATGATCGGCCATGCCTGGAAGCAGATTACCGAGCGCGCCTGGCAATGGGTCAGGGAAGCCGGTTACGAACCGGAAAACCTGCGCAGCGACGACGAAGTGCGCTCCCTCTATCTGGAACAATGGCTGGGCGACAAAGGGTACGACATCTACCGCCTGGCCGACGACGAGGTGTATGCCCGCCGCTCGGTGCTGCGGGAATGGCTGCGCGAAAAAGGCTACGACCCCGACAAGATTTTGGCCTTTGAAGATATGCCGCTTCCGGTGTCTGAACGCGAAGCGCAAGATGCCCGCGCCGTGGAAGCCGGGCTGCGGCTGTGGCTGGAGAGCCTGGGCTATGACGCCGCCGAGGTGCCCGCAGAGGCGCTCAGGCAAAAAGCGGCGGAGGCCTCGCTGGAAACCGGCCGCCCGGTGCCCACGCTGGGCAAAGAAATCGTGCGCGACGGCCTCACCGGCGAGCCTTACGACCGCCCCGTGACCGTTGGCGTGATGACCATCCTTAAACTGCATCACCTCGTGGAAGACAAAGTCCATGCCCGCTCCACCGGCCCTTACAGCCTTGTGACCCAGCAGCCGCTGGGCGGCAAAGCGCAGTTCGGCGGCCAGCGCTTCGGCGAAATGGAAGTTTGGGCATTGGAAGCCTACGGCGCGGCTTACACCCTGCAGGAAATGCTCACTGTCAAATCCGACGACGTCCAGGGGCGGGTGAAAACCTACGAAGCCATCGTCAAAGGCGAACCCATTGAAGAGCCCGGCCTGCCGGCTTCCTTTAAGGTGCTGGTGAAAGAATTGCAAAGCCTCGGTCTGGCGGTAGAGGCCATCACGCCCGAAGGCGTGGAAAAATTCGGCAAGGAATCGGCCAAGCCGAAAGTGCCCAAGGTGAAAGTGGGGCTTCTCGGCCTGGGCGAAGATTTGTAAGCCCGTGCAGGCGCAGCAGGCCGCGGCGCGCCGTTTGCGGATTTTCTTGACGCGCGTTTTGCCGCATGGTACAATCCTGCCCTGCTGCGTAAGGTTCTTTGTGTCTTTTCGCGCCTGCCGAGGCGGGCGCTCCGTGGAGGCCATCGCATGATGATGGCCTTCGTTTACGCAAGTTGAGAGGCAACATCGTTTTCGGGAGGCAGAAGTGCCAACAATCAATCAGCTTCTTCGTAAGGGCCGTAAACAGAAAAAGGCCAAAAGCAAGGCGCCTGCTTTGCAATACATTTACAATTCCATGAAGCAGCGCCGCCTGCGGACGCCGAAGGGCGCGCCGCAAAAGCGCGGGGTGTGCACCGTGGTGCGCACCATGACGCCGAAAAAACCGAACTCGGCGCTCCGCAAAATTGCCCGTGTGCGCCTGACCAACGGCATTGAAGTGACGGCCTACATTCCGGGTGAAGGCCACAACCTGCAAGAGCACTCGGTGGTGCTGGTGCGCGGCGGGCGTGTGAAAGACCTTCCGGGCGTGCGTTACCACATTGTGCGCGGCACCCTTGACGCCACCGGTGTGGAAAACCGCCGGCGGGCGCGCTCCAAATACGGTGCCCGCAAACCGAAGTCGTAAACCGTTTGCCTTCGCTCGGCGGGGCAGCAAAGCCGCAGGATGCGCGCCGGCCCTGCGCCTTCCGAGGCTGCCTGCGGCTGCCGCTGCCGAACGCGAGCCGGTGCAAACTATTTTAGCCGTGAGAGGCCGACGCCATGCGCGCCGGCCACGAAGCTGGAGTGAGAGATGCCCCGACGATACCGACCTGAGCGGCGGATCATTCCGCCCGACCCCAAATATGGCAGTGTGAAAGTGCAGTCTTTCATCAACCGCGTGATGCGCGGCGGCAAGAAGAGCGTGGCTGCACACCAGGTGTACAAGGCGTTTGACATCATAGAAGAAAAAACCGGCAAACCCGGCCTTGAGGTCTTCGAACAGGCGCTGAAAAACGCCTCGCCCATCATGGAAGTGCGCCCCCGCCGGGTGGGCGGCGCCACTTACCAGGTGCCGATGGAAGTGCCGCCCCGCCGTCAGTTTGCCCTCGCCTGCCGCTGGATTCTCGCTGCAGCCCGGACGCGTTCCGGTAAGTCTTTCGCCGAAAAACTGGCCGCCGAATTGATGGACGCTGCCAACAACCAGGGCTCTGCCGTGCGCAAGCGTGAGGAAACCCACCGCATGGCCGAAGCCAACCGCGCCTTCTCCCACTTCCGCGTCTAAGCCCCGAAGTGTGAGCGGCCTGCTGCAGCAGGTGTGATATGCCACGGAAGTACCCTTTAGAAAAGTACCGCAATATCGGGATCATCGCCCACATTGACGCCGGGAAGACCACGACGACCGAGCGCATCCTGTTCTATACCGGCAAGACCTACCGCCTCGGCTCGGTGGATGAAGGCAACACCGTCACCGACTGGATGGAACAGGAGCGCGAGCGCGGCATCACCATCGTTTCGGCGGCGGTGAGCGCGGAGTGGAAGGGCTATCAGATCAACATCATTGATACGCCCGGCCACATTGACTTCACCGCCGAAGTGCAGCGCTCGCTGCGCGTGCTGGATGGCGGCATTGTGGTCTTTGATGCGGTGCAGGGGGTGGAACCCCAAAGCGAAACGGTCTGGCGTCAGGCCGACCGTTACGGCGTGCCGCGCATTTGCTTCGTCAACAAGATGGACCGCGTGGGCGCTTCTTACGATCGTTCCATTGAAAGCATCCGCGAGCGGCTGGGGGCCAACCCGGTGGCGGTGCAGGTGCCCATCGGCGCGGAAGCCGATTTCCGTGGCGTGGTGGATTTGTTCACGAAGCAGGCCATTGTGTGGGTGGATGATCTGGGCAAAGAACCGAAGGTCATGGAAGTGCCCGCCGAACTGCGCGACGAGGTGGAAGCCGCCCATGAACGCATGGTGGAGCAGATTGCCGAGACCGACGATGACCTCACCATGAAATACCTGGAAGGCGAGGAAATCACGGTTGAAGCATTGAAAGCGGCGCTGCGGCGGGCAACCATTCGCGGCGAACTGACGCCGGTGTATTGCGGCAGTTCCCTCAAAAACAAGGGCGTGCAGCCCCTGCTGGATGCGGTGGTGGATTTCCTGCCCTCGCCGCTGGATGTGGCCGAAGTGCGCGGAATTGACCCCCGCACCGAAGAAGAGGTTACCCGCCCGCCGAGCGACGATGCCCCCCTGAGCGCCCTGGTCTTCAAAATCGTGACCGACCCCTACGTGGGGCGGCTGGCCTACTTCCGGGTGTACTCCGGCAAAATCACCCAGGGCGCGCAGGTTTACAACGCCACGCGGCGCAAGCGCGAGCGCATCGGCCGCCTGCTGCGCATGTACGCCGACCGGCGCGAAGATGTAACCGAGGTGCTGGCGGGCGATATTGGCGCGGTGCTGGGCCTCAAAAACTCCTTCACCGGCGACACCCTCTGCGATATGGCGAACCCCATCGTGCTGGAAAGCATCGCGTTCCCCGAGCCGGTGATTTCCATTGCCATTGAGCCGAAAAGCACCGCCGACCAGGATAAGCTTTCCCAGGCGCTGCACAAACTGGCCGAAGAAGACCCCACCTTCCGCGTCCGCACCGATGAACAAACCGGCCAGACCATCGTTTCGGGCATGGGCGAACTGCACCTTGAAATTCTCATTGACCGCCTGAAGCGCGAGTTCAATGTGAAGGCCAATGTGGGGCGGCCGCGGGTGGCCTATCGGGAATCCATCACCCGCGCGGTGCCCAAAGTGGAAGGCCGTTTCGTGAAGCAAACCGGCGGGCGCGGCCAGTACGGCCACGTGGTGGTTTCCGTGGAACCCGCCGAGCCGGGCTCCGGCATCCTCTTTGAAGATGCCATCGTGGGCGGTGTGATTCCCAAAGAATTCATCCCCGCGGTGGAAAAAGGGATTCGGGAAGCCGCCGACGCCGGCGTGCTGGCGGGCTACCCCGTCACGGATGTCAAGGTGCGCCTCTACGACGGCTCGTACCACGAAGTGGATTCCAGCGAAATGGCCTTCAAGGTGGCCGCCACGATGGCCTTTCGGGACGGCGTCAGGCGGGGCAAGCCCGTGCTGCTGGAGCCGATTATGAAAGTGGAAGTGGTGGTGCCGGAAGAGTACATCGGCGACGTCATGGGGCAGTTATCGTCGCGGCGCGGCGAAATTCAGGGCATGGAGCAGCGGGCCGGCAACACCCGCGCCGTGCGGGCGATGGTGCCCCTGGCCGAAATGTTCGGCTATGCCACCCAGTTGCGCTCCATTACGCAGGGGCGCGGCGCCTTTACGATGGAATTTGACCACTACGCGCCGGTGCCCGAAAACGTTGCCAGGGCGATTATCGCAGGTGAGACGGTTTAGCCTGCGCTGTGTTTTGCAACCAATCCTAACCCGATGCTAATTTCCTGAAGGAGAGTTACCGATGGCGAAGCAGAAATACGAACGCACGAAGCCGCACCTGAATGTGGGGACGATGGGGCACATCGACCACGGGAAGACGACGCTGACGGCGGCGATCACGAAATACTGT
>JALUXH010000028.1 GCA_027019065.1 Anaerolineales bacterium | reverse complement strand
CACCCCAGTATGGCGGCGTGTTGATTCGGGCAGCCCCCGGCTTCAACCACAAGGTCATCGGCGGCATCTCCAACGGCGAGGTGGTGCTGGTCATTGGCCCGGAACAGGAAGCCGACCATTATGTGTGGGTACGGGTGCGGGTGCCTTCCAGCGGCGTGGAAGGCTGGGTGCTGGAACATCTGCTGGAAATGGCCACCCCCCAGCCGAACTGGTAAGGCTAAAGGAACGCCGGGCAGGTGCTTTCCGAGGCCTGGTGATGATGGGATGCTCCGGGCGGCTTGACTTTCGTGTAGGTATATGCTACGCTATGCACAACATGGCAAGCGGTTGCTTTCGGGTGGCCGTGATTACCCAGAAGGAGTCGTAAAAATGAAAAAAATGCGCTTTTGGCTGGTGATCGTTGTGCTCATTGCGGGGTTGCTGGGGGCATGCACGCGCTCGGCCACCGGCGCTCTCCCGCCAACGCCGACGACCGGCGCTTTCCCCACCAACGTGCCCACGGGCGTGGCCAACGCCGGCGCAACGCAAACGGCCGTTGCTGTGCTGCCGCCGCAAACGGGCGGTGGTGAAGGCCTGGCTGCAACACCCCAACCTTCCAAGCCCACGCCGCGCCCTCAACCGGCGCAACATCAGCCCACGGCTACCCCCAAACCCCCAACCCAGCCCACGCCGCGGCCGGTGGTCACTTCCGTACCGGCCAAATATGTGCTGCACAAAGGGGAATTCCCCTATTGCATTGCCCGCCGCTTCAACGTCAACCCCGACGCGCTGCTCAACATCAACGGCCTGAGCCGCGGGCAATTTGTCTATCCGGGCACCGCGCTGACCATTCCGCAAGGCGCAGGGCCTTTCCCCTACCAGCGCGCCCTGCGGCCCCACCCCACCACCTACACGGTGCAGGGAGGCGATACCTTTTACAGCATTGCCTGCCTTTTCGGCGATGTGTGGCCGGAAGCCATCGCCGCCGCCAACAGCATGAACATCAACGCCGCGCTAACGCCGGGCCAGACGCTGAAAATTCCCTAAACGCTTTTTGAAATCCGGGCCCAAAGGGTGCTGCCTGCGCGCAGCACCCTTTTCGCCTTGTGGAGGCTGTCCATGTTTCGTGTGGAGCATTCGGAAACCGTTTTTCGGGGCAGGGTGTTTACCGTGCGGCGTGACCGCGTGCGCCTGCCCGACGGCGCCGCCGCGGAGATGGATATCATCACCCACCACGGCGCAGTCACGCTGGTGCCGGTAGACGCCGACGGGCAGATCTGGTTTGTGCGTCAGTACCGCCACGCGGCCGGCGAAACCCTGCTGGAACTGCCGGCGGGCACGCTGGAACCGGAAGAAACACCGGAAGCCTGTGCGGCGCGGGAAATCCGTGAGGAAACCGGCTTCGCTGCCGCCCATTTGCGCCTGCTGGGGGAATTCTACCTCGCCCCGGGCTATTCCACCGAATACCAGTATGTGTACCTGGCGACCGGCCTTTCCCCCAACCCCCTGCCCCGGGATGCGGATGAGTTCCTGGAACCGGTGGCGCTGCCCGCGGCCGAGGTGCGCCGCCGCGCCTTGAGTGCCGGCTTCCGGGATGCAAAAACCCTTGCCGCCTTGCTGCTGGCCTGGGAGCACCTTCCCGCGTAGCCGGCCGCCCCAAATTGCGTTATACTAAAACCAGGTAACTGTTCAGCCCACCTGTGCAGGAGACCCCAAGGTTACAACAGCGTAACGCCAAGCGCAAAGGGAACAAAGACGCAAAGTCAACTTCTGTGTTTTCTGCGACGCTTCTGTGCTCTCTGAGGGTGCAATCGGTGCGAATCTGTGGAATCTGCGTCATCTGTGGTTTCTCCTTGCCTGGGCTGAACAGATACAAAACCAGCCGTTTCACATTCAGCACACCCCAAAGGAGGCTGCAATGACCACCAAAATCACCTGGTACGGCCACGCCAC
The DNA here is from genome assembly GCA_027019065.1 of Anaerolineales bacterium. Lineage (GTDB taxonomy): Bacteria > Chloroflexota > Anaerolineae > Anaerolineales > DRMV01 > DRMV01. Next base: position 2,353 of record JALUXH010000028.1, on the reverse strand, counting down.
CATTGGCCTGGAAACCGGCGAGGGCCACAAAATTCTGATTGACCCCTTCTTTACCAGCAACCCGGCAGCCAGCACCACCGCCGACAAAGTGGACGCCGATTTCATCGTCATCAGCCACGGCCACGGCGACCACGTCGGCGACGCCCTGGACATTGCCAAACGCGCCGGTGCGCTCATCATCAGCAACTACGAAATCACCAACTGGCTGACCGCCCAGGGCGCCGAGAAAGTCCACCCCCAGCACCTGGGCGGCGGCTTCAAGCACCCCTTTGGCTACCTCAAACTCACCCTGGCATTGCACGGCTCCGCGCTGCCCGACGGCTCTTACGGCGGCAACCCGGCAGGAATCTTGCTCACAACCAACGACGGCCACAAATGCTACTTCGCACAAGACACCGGCCTCTTCGGCGATATGGCGCTCATCGGCGACGAAGGGATTGACCTGGCCATGCTGCCCATCGGCGACAACTTCACCATGGGCCCCGACGACGCCCTGCGCGCCGTGAAACTCCTGCGGCCCAAACACGTCATCCCCATCCATTACAACACCTGGCCGCTCATCGCGCAGGATGCCGACGCCTGGGCACAGCGCGTGGAAGCGGAAACCGATGCCCAGGTGCACGTCCTCCATCCCGGCGATTCGTTCACCCTCTAACCTGCCGTTCCCTTGCCCACGCCACCCCCGCGCCCCAGGCCGACCGCGGGGGTGGTGTTGTCTCCCCTTTGCCATGCAACCTTCTGCCCAGCAGGCCCTGCTGACCCTCAACCGCGAATTCTACACCCGCTTTGGGGCTGCCTTTGCCGAAAAGCGCGGCCGCCTGCAGCCCGGCGTGGCGCGCCTTCTGGCGCGCATTCCGCCGGAAGCACGCGTGCTGGATGTGGGCTGCGGGCACGGCCAGGTGCTGCGCGGCCTGCGCGCCCGCGGCTTCCGCGGGCGTTACATCGGGCTGGATTTCAGCCCCGCCTTGCTGGCTCAGGCCCGGGATGCCGCCGCCGAACCGCCCTCCGGCGCCGATTTCCGCATCCTGCCGCGCGACCTCGCCGCGCCTGCCTGGAGTGAGGGGCTTCCGGCGCCCTTTGACTTCGCGCTGGTCTTCGCCGTGCTCCATCACCTGCCCGGCGAGGCCTTGCGACGCCGCATTCTGACCGACCTGCGCCGCCTGCTGCGCCCCGGCGGGTGGCTGCTGCATTCCCACTGGCAATTCCTCAACAGCGCGCGGCTGCGCGCCCGCATCCAGCCGTGGGAAAGCGCAGGCCTGCGCGCCGAAGCCGTGGAACCGGGAGACTATTTGCTGGACTGGCGGCACGGCGGGCGCGGTTTGCGCTACGTGCATCATTTTTCCCCGGCGGAACTCCACGCCCTGGCAGCGGCTACCGGCTTCCGCGTGCACGAAACTTTTTTCTCCGACGGCGAAGGCGGGCGGCTGGGGCTGTATCAGGTATGGGAGGCCGCCAGTGGGTAGGCCGCACACCTTTACGGTGGACGCGGTGGTGCTGCGCCACGCCGACTTCGGCGAGGCCGACCGCCTGCTGGTGCTCTATGCCCGCGGGCGGGGCAAACTGCGCGCCGTGGCCAAGGGCGTGCGGCGCATCCGCTCCCGCAAGGCCGGCCACGTGGAACCCCTCACCGCCGTGCGCCTTTTTTTGGCCGAAGGCCGCGATCTGGCCATCGTAACCCAGGCCGAAGCGCTGGAAACCTTTCCCCGGCTGCGGGGCGACCTGGAACGGATGACCTACGCCCTGCACGTGGCCGAACTGGCCGACAAATTCACCTACGAAAACGAAGACCACCCCGGCCTCTACCGCCTGTTGGTCGCGACGCTGCACCGCCTGGAAACCTTCCCCGATGCCGACCTGGTGGTGCGCTACCACGAACTGCGCCTGCTCGACCTGGTCGGCTTTCGCCCCGAATTGCAACGCTGTGTGCGCTGCGGCGAACCCCTGCGGCCGGAGCCGCAGTTCTTCGCCCCAGGCGAAGGCGGCATCGTGTGCCCGCGCTGTGCGGCCTCCGGCCGCGGGCTGGCAACGGTGAGCGTCAACGCCCTGCGTTACCTGCGGCATTTCCAGCGCAGCAGTTTTCGGGAAGCCGCCCGCGCCCGCCCCTCCCCCGCCGACCATCGGGAAATGGAAGGGCTTTTGCTCGCCTACCTTGTGCACGTGCTGGAACGCCGCCTGAACGCGCCCGTCTTTTTGCACCACCTGCGCCGCCTGGAAAAGTAAGCCTCAAGGAGAGTAAGTATCTATCCGAAAAAACGGCGGGGCTGTACGATGCATCGCCTTGCGGCGACGACCTCGCTGCTGATCTCCCTAACCCCCGCCCTGGCCGCGCGTTGCGCGGCCAGGGCCGCCCCCT
>JALUXH010000027.1 GCA_027019065.1 Anaerolineales bacterium | reverse complement strand
CGCACGTGCCGCGTCAGCGCCAGAGCAGCATCTTTTCGCCGCCGGATCGCCAGCCACGGCTCGGGGGAAACCGGCGGATGCACAATCACCTCAATGCGCCATCGCCGGGGGCGGGGCTGATGAATCGGCCAGGCTTCGTACATGCCGTTGATGGTGAGGGGCACGATGGGCGCAGAAGCCGCCAACGCCAGCCGCGCCGCCCCCGTCCGCCAGCACATGAAACGCCCATCGGGGGTACGCCCGCCCTCGGGAAACACCGCCAACACCCCGCCGCCTTCCAGATGGGCTTTGGCAGCCCGATAGGCTTCCTGCCCAATGGGCACCACATCCGTCCGCCAGCCCTCCACCGGAATCGCATCCAAACGGCGGTAAAGCCACCCCAAAAGCACCTCTTCGTAATGCTGGGTCCAGACAACAAACCTCGGCACCCGCGGCAAAGCCACATACAGCAACACGCCGTCCAGCAGCGAAGCATGATTGGCTACCAGCACCACCGGACCGCGGGCGGGCAGGTTTTCTTTCCCGATGATTTCATAAGGCCAAAAACGGCGAAACACAGCATCCAACACACGCGGCATCAAAGGCATGGCCACCTCCACGGGCAAACAGGCACATTATACCTCTCAGACGCGAGGGTGCAAGCAAATGTTGTAGAAGCGTTGTTTCGCCCCCACGCCGCTTTGGCTCGCGGCGCTCGCCCGCCGGGGTTCAGGGGCAGACAGTCCCTTTTGAAAGAAAAGGCGCTTTTTGGAGTGCAGTGCCTCGGCACCGCTTTGGAAAGCGGCGACTTGTCGCCGCACCCCAAAAGCCGGCGCACATTTCTACAGATTTTGCGTGCACCCCAGACGCGGTTTTTGCTTGACATTCCCGCGCCCCCTCGGGTATAATGCGGTCACCCGCCGGCGGCGGGCTTTTTAGCGTTTTGCGCACATTCTCGTTGAGCCGCCTCAACGAAACAAGGAGTTCACCCATGCCCCCCCTTCCCAAACGCCGCGTTTCCAGCGCCCGCCGCGACAAGCGGCGCTCGCATCACGCCCTGAAAGCCGCACATCTCGTCACCTGCACCAACTGCGGCGAAAAACACCTGCCGCACACCGTCTGCCCCCACTGCGGCTACTACAACGGGCGCGAAGTGCTGGAAGTTGAAAAATAAACCTTCCCATTCCCAAACACCTTTCTCAGGCGGGACGGTTCCCAACCGTCCCGCCTGGCTTTTTCGCGACATTCTGACGCCCGAGGGGTTGTAGCCTCTGAAGCAGCCGTGGCTGCCCAACCCTTTTGACCGAGGTTTCCCATGAGCCTGATTCCCGCACAAACCGCATTTGTCTTCCCCGGCCAGGGCTCGCAAACCGTAGGCATGGGGAAAGCCCTCGCGGAAGCCTTCCCCGTTGCCGCGGAAACCTTCGCCGAAGCCGACGAGATTCTCGGCTTCCCTCTGAGCCGCGTGGCATGGGAAGGCCCCGCAGAGCGTCTGAACGATACCCGCTACACCCAACCGGCGCTGGTGGTGCATTCCATCGCCGCGCTGCGGGTGCTGCAGCAACACCTGCCCGGCTTCCGCCCTGCCTTCATGGCCGGGCACTCGTTAGGCGAGCTGAGCGCCCTGATTGCCGCCGGCAGCATGACCTTTGCCGACGGCCTGCGCCTGACCCGCGCCCGCGGCGAAGCCATGCACGCGGCGGGGGGCGGCCAGGGCGGCATGGCTGCCGTGCTGGGGCTGGATATTCCCTTGCTGGAAACCATCTGCCGGGAAGCCAGCACGGCCGAAGCCCGCGTGGAAATTGCCAACGACAACTGCCCCGGCCAGGTGGTGCTTTCCGGCCATCGGGAAGCGCTGACCCGCGCCATGCAAATGGCCCGCGAAGCCGGCGCCCGCCGCGTGGTGCCGCTGACCGTGAGCGTGGCCGCACATTCTTATCTCATGGCACCGGCCCAGGAAGCCTTCAACCGCGCCCTGGAAGCCACCCCCATCCAGGCCCCTGCCGTCCCCGTCGTGGGCAACATCCACGCCCGCCCGTTAGCCACAGCCGACGCCGTGCGCGCCGACCTGCAAGCGCAACTCACCCACCGCGTCCGCTGGACGGAAAGCGTGCGCTTCATGCTTGCCGGGGGCATCACCACATTCGTGGAAATCGGCACGGGCAACGTGCTCAGCGGGCTGATCAAACGCATCGCGCGCCAAACGACCCGCCTGACATGCGGCCTTCCCGAAGATTGCAGCGCCGTGGCGTAATTACCTACCCCAATCGTAGCGTAGCAATGCAGGGCGGTGTTTTCACACCGCGTTTTTCTTTGGCGCCGCTGCCACTGCGTTGACCCCACCCCCGTCCCCTCCCCGCATGCGGGGAGGGGAGCCAGGGGAGGGGTATGGCAAAGGCACAGCGCATCAAAACGCATGGAGGGCACCCCAGCGTAGGCAGTTACGCCGTGGCTGCATAACTTTTGCCTGCGCGGTCTGAGCATTCCGGCCGGGCGTGGGGGACGGGACGCCATCCCGCCCCGCACCCCCGCGGCGCCTGGGCTGCCCGGGCATTCCCTCCCGTTCCCCACCCCAACCACCGTGCCAATCGTCACCTTTTGCCGCTGCGGTTCCGGCGCGCGGCGGCAACGGTAGTATAATGAAGCAAAGAAAGCCCAGGTATCTACCGGCCCCGCGCCCTGCGGGGATCAACGTTTCAACATTTTAGGAGGCTTTTCATGGCAAAACGGCCTTTTGTTACCGTAGACGGGAATGAGGCCACCACTTACGTAGCCTACCAGGCCAGCGAAGTCGTGGCCATCTACCCCATTACCCCGGCTTCGCCGATGGGCGAGCTGGCCGACGTATGGGCTGCAGAAAAACGCCCCAACATTTGGGGCAGCGTGCCGCAAGTCATTGAAATGCAAAGCGAAGGCGGCGCTTCGGGCGCAGTCCACGGCTCATTGCAAGCCGGCGCGCTCACCACCACCTTCACCGCTTCGCAGGGCTTGCTGCTCATGCTGCCCAACATGTACAAAATTGCCGGCGAACTGACATCCACCGTTTTCCACATCGCATCCCGCTCCATTGCCGCGCAGGCGCTCTCCATTTTCGGCGACCACAGCGACGTGATGGCCGCCCGCGCCACCGGCTTCGCCATGCTTTTCTCGGCCAACCCGCAGGAAGCCCAGGACCTGGCGCTCATCGCCCACGCGGCCACGCTGGAAGCCCGCGTGCCCTTCCTGCACGTCATGGACGGCTTCCGCACCTCGCACGAAATCCGCAAAATTGAACGCCTGCTGCCGGAAGACATCCGCGCGATGATTGACGACGAACTGGTCCACGCCCACCGCGAACGGGCGCTAAACCCCGAACGCCCCTTCATTCGCGGCACGGCGCAAAACCCCGATGTGTTCTTCCAGGCACGCGAAACCGTCAACCCCTACTACCTGGCCACGCCCGAAATCGTCCAGAAAGCCATGGACAAATTCGCGGGCATCGTAGGGCGGCAATACCGGCTCTTTGAATATGTGGGGGCGCCCGATGCCGAGCGCGTTCTGGTGCTGATGGGCTCCGGCGCCGATGCAGCCCACGAAACTGTGGACTACATGACCGCAAAAATGGGCGAAAAAGTCGGCGTGCTTAAAGTGCGCCTTTACCGCCCGTTCTCTGTGGAACACTTCCTCAAAGCGCT
>JALUXH010000026.1 GCA_027019065.1 Anaerolineales bacterium | reverse complement strand
GAACCTATGCCCAGGGTTGCCATCGCCGCGATCTGGGTAGGTAATTACCAGATGACGCAGATTTCGCAGAAAAACATCCACCGATTTCACAGTTTGGCACCGATTGCAACCCCAGAAAGCACGGAAGCGTCGCAGAAAACACAGAAGGTAACTGTTCAGCCTGCCTGCGATGCGCACCCAGAAGCATAAAAAGAGGTTAACGCAAAGACGCAAAGGAAGGCAAATGGCGCAAAGAGCAATTCTGTGTTTTCTGTGCCAATCTGTGAAATCTGTGGATTCCCTGCCAGGGCTGAGCAGTTACCATAGAAGTTTACTTTGCGTCTTTGTTCCCTTTGCGCTTGGCGTTACGCTGTTGTAGCCCTTGGGTCTCCTGTGTGCCTTGACGTTTTCATCGCAGGTTGGCTGAACAGTTATAGTTTTTATTGGCTTTGCCGGAATTTTTTCCAGTAGCGCGCCAGGCCCGAGGCCGACATCCATGTGGGGTTGGCGGTTTCGTAGGCGTGGTGGGTTTCGGGGTCAATGCCGTCGCGCTGGTTCTTTTCCAGCACCCAGCCGTCCAGTTTGCGTTCCAGTTCTTCCACGCTGGGCTGGGAAGGCATCACGGCTTCCAGGAAGCCTTCCACATCGTCCAGTTCCCGTTCTATGGCGTCCAGATGCCAGTTCACATCTTCGTAAGGGCCGAAGTGGGTGGGCACGATGGCGCGCGGGGCGGCTTCCCGCAGGCGGGTAAGGCTTGCGCGCCACTTTTCCAGGTGGAATTCGGGCGGCGGCATGGGCAGACGCAGGTGGCGGGTGTTGTTGCCGAGGGGCAGGCGCACGCCGCCCACATCGCCGCTGAAACACACGCCTTCAAACATATAGGCGTAATGATGATAGGCGTGGCCGGGGGTGTCAAGGGGGGTAAAGCGCAGGTCGCCGATGACAATATCCTCTTCGTCCTGCACCACATGCACTTTTTCTTCCGGCACGGGCAGGAATTCGCCCCAGAGGGTGTCCATCATGTCGCCGTAGATGCGCCCCGCCGATTTGAGCAGTTTTTCGGGGTGAATCATGTGCGGCGCGCCCACAGGATGCACATGAATGGTCGCGCCCCGCCGCGCCAGGAAACCGGCTGCCCCGGCGTGGTCAAGGTGAATGTGGGTGAGCAGGACGTCGGTGATGTCGCCGAAAGTGAAGCCGCGGGCGGTGAGGGCTTTTTCCAGGGCGGGCACGGTGGACCCCGGCCCGCTTTCTATGAGGGCAAGGCCCTTGTCGTGGCGGAAGAGGTAGACCGCAATGGTGTGGGGCACGTTCTGAAAGTTGAGGTCAAGGACTTCAAAGCGGTAGGCCATGGGGAAACCTCCAGCGGGGGGCGGTTGGCGGGTGGCAGTTGGCAGTTAGCAGTTGGCGGTTGGCGGGTGGCGGTTAGCGGTTAGCGGGGGGCGGTGGGCGGGTGGATTTTATCGCTGGCGGCGTTCAGCGCCTGAATTTCATCGTCGGTCAGCCGCCAGCCCAACGCCCCGGCGTTGGAAACCGCCTGGCGGGCGTTTTTCGCGCCGGGGATGGGCACGGCACCTTGACAGATCACCCAGTTGAGGGCGACCTGTGCGGGGGTTTTGCCGCCGTGTGCCTGGCCGATTTCCCGCATCAGCCCGATGAGCGGGCGGATGCGTTCCAGATAGTCGCGCGAATAGCGGCGGCTGCGCACGCCGCCGGGCGGGTTTTCGGGGGTGTATTTGCCGGTCAGCAGGCCCATTTCCAGCGGGCTGTAGGCAATCAGGGTGATGCCGAGTTCCTTGCAGGCGTTGAGGGTGCCGTCGCGTTCCGGGGTGCGGTGCAGCAGGCTGTAGTGCACCTGGTTGGAAGCCAGCGGCAGGCCGCGCGCTTGCAGCACCGCATGGGCGCGGTGCATTTGCGCGGCGGTGTAGTTGGAAACCCCCGCGGCGCGCACCAGGCCTTCTTCAACAAGTTCGCCTAACGCCCGCACCCAGAAATCGGTGCTGCGGGGCGGCCAGGGGAAGTGGATCTGGTAAAGATCCACTTTTTCCAGCCCCAGCCGTTTCAGGCTGTGGCGCAGGGCGCGGCGCATGGCGGCCTTTCGCAGCCGCCAGGGGAAGGGAAAGAATTTGGTGGCAATCACGATGGGCGTTTCGGTTTGCGTGAGCATTTCCCGCAGGAAACGCTCGGCGCGCCCCATGCCGTACACCTCGGCGGTGTCGAAGAAAGTGATGCCTTCTTCCACCGCGGCGGTGAAGGCAGCGTGGATGTCGTCGGCGGTGTAGCCGCGGCCGTAGTTCCAGAAGAAGCGGTCGCCCCACGCCCACGTGCCGATGCCGAGGGGCGGGATGTGGATGTCGGTGTTCCCCAGGGTGAGGGTTTGCGGGGAGGTCATGGGAGTCCTTTAGGCGGGTCGTCAGAGAGTCGGGTAGTCAGAGAGTCAGATAGTCAGGTGGTCGGGTGGTCGGGTGGTTGGGCAGCAAAACGGGGCGGATTTCGGTGGTGGTGAAAATCCGCCCCGCGGGAGAGTGAGGATGGGTTTAGTCTTCGGCGAACTGGGCGCGCAGCACTTTTTTGTCGATTTTGCCCACGCTGGTCTTGGGAAGTTCGTTGACGAATTCGTAGCGGTCGGGAATGGCCCATTTGGCGATGACGCCTTCGTCAACATATTTTTGCAGGTGGGCTTTCAGGCCGTCGGCATCCACGTTTTGGCCTTCTTTGAGCACGATGATCGCCAGGGGGCGCTCGTCCCACTGCGGGTCGGGGATGCCGATGACGGCGGCTTCCTGCACGGCGGGGTGCAGGCTGAGCAGGTTTTCCAGTTCCAGCGAAGAAATCCATTCGCCGCCGCTCTTGATAACATCTTTCAGGCGGTCAACGATTTGGACATAGCCGTGCTGGTCTATCACGGCCACATCGCCGGTGTGCAGCCAGCCGCCTGCCCACAGTTTTTCGGAGCGTTCGGGGTCTTTGTAGTAGCCCGGCGTGAGCCAGGGGGTGCGTACCACGATTTCGCCTTTTTCCTGGTTGTCGTGGGCCACGTCTTCCCCTGCTTCGTTGATGATGCGCAGGTCCACCAGCGGGATGGGCACGCCGGTCTTGATGAGGTAGTCCAGTTTTTTGTCCTCGTCCCAGTCTTCCATGTAGGGTTTCAGCATGGCCAGGGTGAGGATGGGTGCGGTTTCGGACATGCCGTAGCCGGCGGAGATCTTGATGCCGATTTCCCGGGCGCGTTGGGCCAGCCCTTTGGTGAGGCGGGCGCCGCCGATGACCACTTTCCACTGGCTGAGGTCGTATTTTTCAATGCCCGGCGCGTTCACAATCATCTGCAAGATGGTGGGTACGCAGTGGCTGAAAGTGACTTTGTGGGTGAGGATGAGTTTGAGCAGCATTTGCGGCTCGTAGCGGCCGGGGTAGACCTGTTTCAGCCCCAGCATGGTGGAAACATACGGCACGCCCCACGCATGGACGTGGAACATGGGCGTCAGCGGCATGTAAACATCGTGTTTGTGGAGGGCGCCGTAATCGCCGAGGGCGCTCAACGCCAGGGCGCCGGCGATGCCGTGGAGCACCAGTTGCCGGTGGGTGAAATAGACGCCTTTGGGTTTGCCGGTGGTGCCGGTGGTGTAGGCCAGGGTGGCCTGCGTGTCTTCCGGCAGGTCGGGCAGGTCTTCCAGCGGCTGCACGCTGCCAAGCCATGCTTCGTAGTCCAGGTCGGTGAGGGGTGTTTCGGGCGGGGTGTCTTTGTCGGTGATGATGATGTATTTGCGGATGCTGGTCAGTTGGGGGGCGAGTTTTTCCACCAGGGGCAGGAAGTCTTCGTGGAAGACCAGGATTTCGTCTTCGGCGTGGATGACGGTGTAGGCCAGGTCGGCAGGGGAGAGGCGGGGGTTGATGGTGTGAAGGATGGCGCCAATGCCGGGGATGCCGAAGTACATTTCAAGGTAGCGGTGGCTGTCCCATTCTATGACGCCGACTTTGGTGCCGGTTTTGGCGCCGGCGGCTTTCAGCGCTGCGCCCAGCCGCAGCACGCGCTGGTACATTTCCGTGTAGGTGTATTCCCATTGGTCGCGGTAGTAAATCTTCTGGTCAGGTGCCCAGCGGACGCCCTGTTCCAGCAGCCTTTTGAGTAGCAGTTGATAATCGTAGGCAGGCATGTTGACCTCCTCCAGGGATATTGAGCAATCGGCGAAGTGTGTTTTCAGTATAGCACAAAACCGTTTTCGGGAAGGCGACTTTGGCGGGGAAATTAAAACACGGGTTCCCACCGGGAAGGCGGGAACCCCAAGTGGGGCGAGTGGGAATCGAACCCACACGGGGCTTGCGCCCCAGAGGATTTTAAGTCCCCGGCG
>JALUXH010000025.1 GCA_027019065.1 Anaerolineales bacterium | reverse complement strand
GGGGAAGGTCGCGGTGGGGGTGGGAGAGGCCGCCGGCGTGGCGGTGGGCGGCAATGCTGTGGGGGTTGGCGGCAGCAGCGCCAGTTGGGTGGGAGAATAGGTGGGCGTTGGCATTTCCGTGGGGACGGCTTCCGGCGTGGGGGTCCCGTGGGGGTAGTAGCCCCACACTTGCTGCAGCGCTTCGTCCACTTCGGCTTCTGTCACGGTGATGCCGCGGCGTTTGGCTTCCTGGATGATGAGGGTTTCGTCAACGAGCCCTTGAATGGCTTTTTGCCCCATGGCCTGCGGGTTGTTGAGTTCCTGGTACCAGGATTGCAGCTGTTGCCCGAAATAGCCCATCAGCATGGGGTTTTGCAGCAGTGCTTTGACATTTTTGATAAGGTTTTCGGTTTGCATGACATATGTCGCGCGCTGGAAGCGGACGCGTTTTTGGAATTGCCCCACCGTGATGGCTTCGCCGTTGACTTTGGCAACCGGTTTGCGCGCTTGCAGCACGGTTTGGTTGAGGTAGCCCCAACCCAGAATGGCAATCAGAAGGATGACGAACGCTGCTGCGCCGATGAGAATCATGCGCTGTTGCTGCTGGACGCGGCGGGAAACATGCTTGTGCTTGAGGCTGATTTCCGAGGCCTTGACTTTTGTGCGTTTTGCCATGAAATTTTTCTCCTTACGCAACAGGGCATAGGGTGATGAAAGACCCTATGCCCTGAAAGGGTGTCTGAGGCGGATGGGCGTTAGCGGACGGAGACTTCGCCGACGAAGGGCAGCAGGGCCAGGTGGCGGGCGCGTTTGATGGCGCGGGCCAGTTGGCGCTGGTGCTTGGCGCACGTGCCCGTCTGGCGGCGGGGGCGGATTTTGCCGTCGTCGGTGATGTAGCGGCGCAGCAGGTCAACCTGTTTATAGTCAATGTGGTCTATTTTCTCTACGCAGAACTGGCATACTTTGGGGCGGCTGTAGTAGCGCCGCCGCTGGTTGTTGTTGGCCATTGTCAAAACTCCTTGCTGGGGCTTTCAGAAATCAGAAGGGGAATTCGTCTTCGGGAATGTCGCGGGTTTCTTCGTGTTCGGCGGGAAGATCGGCGTTGTCGGTTTCGGGGCTGCTGTGATTGTCGCCGCCGTTTTTGAGGTGTTTGCGGTCGCCCAGGATGATCATTTCGTTGGCAACGATTTCGGTGCGGATGTGCTGGGTGCCGGCGTCGTCTTGCCAGCGGTAGTTTTTCAGGCGGCCTTCAATATACACCTGTTGCCCCTTGCGGAGCAGCTGGTTGCAGATTTCGGCCAGGTTGCCCCAGGCCACCACCCGGAACCATTCGGTTTCGGTGCGGCGGTCGCCGTTGGCGGTGTTCCAACTGCGGCTGGTGGCCACGTTGAAGGTGGTCACGGCACGGCCCGAGGGGGTGTAGCGCATTTCCGGATCGCGGCCCAAACGGCCTATCAGCATGACCTTGTTCAAACCACGGCTCATCATTAACTCCTTGCCAGATACACGCAGGGCAAAAACAGGGAAAGCGGCCGTTGAAATGGAAAATGGAAAGATTTACTCGTCCATGCGGGTGACCAGGTAGCGCATGATGGGTTCGTGCAGGCGCATGTTGCGTTCCAGTTCGGCAACGGCCGTGGGGGGCATGTTGGCTTCCAGCAGCACGTAATAGCCTTCCCGGCGTTTCCGAATGGCATATGCCATGTGCCGTTTCCCCCAGGGCTCTATTTTGGTAACTTCGCCGCCGGCGGCAGCGATCCACCCTTTGACCTTTTCTGTGGTTTCGTTGAGGGCGTTCTCGTCCAGGTCGGGGTGGGCAATGAAAACGATCTCGTAGGGGCGCATGGGACCTCCTTTCCGCGGGATTGCCTCCGGCGGAGGGGCCGGAAGCGGATTGAGTTGCCGCGGCAGGCGCGGCAACGGCGGTAAGTGTAGCATGGAGTGCCGGTTTTGGGAAGGTTTTTGTTCATTTTTTGTGCCTGTTCAGCCTCGGTAAGGAGAAACCACAGATGACGCAGATTCCGCAGAAAATCGGCCACAGATTCCACAGATTCGCACCGATTGCAACCCCAGAAAGCACAGAAGCGTCGCAACTGCCTACGCTGTGGTGCTCTCCATGCGTCTTGATGCACTGCGCTTTTGTCATACCCCTCCCCTGGCCCCCCTCCCCGCATGCGGGGAGGGGAGCGGGGGTGGGGTCAACGCAACGGCGGCGGTGCCAAAGAAAAACGCCGTGAGAACACATGCCCGGGGTTGCCATCGCCGCGATCTGGGTAGGTAATTACAAAGCGTCGCAGAAAACGGGGTTGACTTTGCGTCTTTGTTCCCTTTGCGCTTGGCGTTACGCCGTTGAAGCCTTTGGATCTCCTGTGTGCCGTGGCGTTCTCATCGCAGGTGGGCTGAACAGTTCCCAAGGTTGAACAGTGACCATGTGACCATTTTTTGCCGGAAGCCGCGGGCTTTTTATGGTAAGATTGTGCTTTGCAGCGACCCGAAAACCCGCTCAGGAGGTGCCGAAAAACCATTTTACCGTTCGGAGGGAAGAGCGCCAGGCCCGCGGCTTATCGCGGGTGACGAGGATGAGGGTTCCTCACCGCGAGGTGAGGCTAACCGGCTTGTGCCGGGAAAATCGGAAGATCGGCGGATGCCCTCACGGGGTCGCCACGCCCCGTCCCTCCAGCAGCAGGGGGAAAGCGATCACGCCGGCGACAACGCCGCGCGGGCAACCGGGCGGTCAAAACGCCGGCGAGTGGCAGCAAACCCTTTTTGGCAAACACGAACCCTGCCGCGGCGCGCCGGCGTCTGTGGCAGTGATGATCTTTTTCTGGAGGTGCCCCATGTGTGGCATTGTTGGCTACATTGGGCCGCGCAACGCGACCCCGATTGTGCTTAACGGCCTCAAACGGCTGGAATATCGGGGCTACGACTCGGCCGGTTTGGCTGTGTTGACCCCCCAGGGGGTGCAGGTGCGCCGGGAGGTGGGCAAACTGCACCGCCTGCAGGCGCTGGTGGAAAGCGAGCCGCTGGCCGGAAACCTGGGCATTGGGCATACCCGCTGGGCTACCCACGGCGAACCTTCCCGCCGAAATGCCCACCCGCATCTCAGCGAAACCGGCAAGGTGGTGGTGGTGCATAACGGCATTGTGGAAAACTTCCTGGCCCTGCGCGAAGAACTGGCGGCCGAAGGTGCCCAGTTCCGCTCCGACACCGATAGCGAAGTCATCGCTCACCTGATTGAACGCTTTCTGAGCCGGGAAGCCGACCTGGTGGAGGCTTCCCGCCAGGCCCTGCAACTGCTGGAAGGCTCTAACGCCGTGGTTGTGATTTCCACGCTGGAACCCGACAAAATCGTGGCGGCCCGTTTGGGCAACGCCGGCGGCGTGGTCATCGGCTTTGGGGAAGGCGAGATGCTGGTGGCTTCCGACCTGCCCGCCATTTTGGAACACACGCGGCGGGTGGCCTTCCTGGAACCGCGCCAGATGGCCGTGGTGCAGGCGCACGGGGCAGAGGTGATGACCCTGGAACGCCGGCCGGTGCCGGTGCAGCCCACCGTGGTGCCGTGGGACCCCGTCGCCGCCGAAAAGGGCGCTTACCGTCACTTTATGCAAAAGGAAATCCATGAGCAGGTCCGCGGCCTGACCGATACCATCGCCGGGCGGGTGGATTTTGAAGGGGGAAAAGTGTTTCTTGATTCTCTCAACCTGACCCCGGCTTTGGCCCGCCGGGTGCGGAAAATTTTTATCACGGCCTGCGGCACGGCTTACCATGCCGGGTTGGTGGGCAAAGTGCTGCTGGAACGCATTGCCCGCGTGCCGGTGGAAGTGATGGTGGCTTCCGAATTTCGCTATGCCGACCCGCTGGTAAGCCCCGACGACGTGGTGCTGGCGATCAGCCAGTCGGGCGAAACCGCCGACACCCTGGCTGCGATGGAAGAAGGACGCCGCAAAGGGGCGACGCTGTGGGCGATTGTCAACGCGATTGGCTCTCAGGCCATGCGCATGGCCGACGGCTACATTTCCATGCAGGTCGGGCCGGAAATCGGCGTGGCTTCCACAAAAGCCTACACGGCTCCGCTGGTGGATTTGTACATGCTGGCCGTGCTGCTTGGCGATTTGCGCGGCACGCTGCCGGAAGCCGAACGGCGGCGGCTGGTTAAGGATTTGCGCCTGACGCCCGATTTGGTGGGGCAGGCGTTGGCGCGCGAAGAAGAGGTGATGGCCGTGGCGCGGGCGATGAAAGAAGTGCGCAGCTGCCTTTACATCGGGCGCGGCATTGATATGGCCACGGCTTATGAGGGGGCGCTGAAACTCAAAGAGATTTCGTATATCCACGCGGAAGGGTACCCTGCAGGCGAGATGAAGCACGGCCCGATTGCCTTGCTGGACGAGGAGACGCCGGTCGTTGCCATTGCGCCGCAGGGGCCGTGGTACGACAAAATGGTCAGCCAGGTGGAACAGGCCAAAGCGCGCCATGCGCGGGTCATTGCCGTGGCTACCGAAGGCGATGAACTCATCCCCCCGATAGCCGATGCGGTGCTGTGGGTGCCGCCTGCCCCGTGGCTGCTCAGCCCGGTGGTGACGGTGGTGCCGTTGCAGATGCTGGCATACCACATTGCGGCCATGCGCGGGCTGGACGTGGACCAACCCCGTAATCTTGCTAAATCGGTCACGGTGGAATAGGAGAAAGAAGGTATCTGTTCAGCCCAGGCAAGGAGAAACCACAGATGACGCAGATTCCGCAGAAAGTCATCCACAGATTCGCACCGATTGCAACCCCAGAAAACACAGAAGTTGACTTTGCGTCTTTGTTCCCTTTGCGCTTGGCGTTACGCCGTTGTAACCTTCGGGTCTCCTGTGTGCCTTGACGTTTGCATCGCAGGTGGGCTGAACAGTTACGAAAGAAGGTAATTACCTGCGCGGTGGCAAAGTGCTTCGGCCGGTAGTTTTGCTTTGGAGTGCGGCGCCCAGGCACCGCACCCCAAAAAGCGCTTGCAAAGAGAAATACTCCCCCCTGTCCGCGGTGTTCTCTGTGGAAGCTTTTACGTGCCCAGGGCTACTGCAGCGCTTCTGGGGTAATGACGAAAGAAGAAGCGAGGTCGTCAGGGGGGCGTTGGGGCGGGCTCAAAACAGCCGCTTGGCAAGGCCTGCGTTGGTCATTATGCAAAAATTCATTGGCGTAATACGCAAGGGTCGCGCGAATTACGCAAACGGATTTTATCGTAAACAGGCGTAAAGAGCGGGTATAATAGCGCTATCCGGCACAAAGTGCAAGCGGTGAGGTGTGTGTGCGCGATATTGAGCCGTTGACGTGGGAATCAACTTATGCGATCGCCGAGGCGTTGCGGCAGAGGCACGGTGCGGTGTCGTTGGAAACGGTTTCGCTGACCGATGTTTACCGCTGGGTGCTGGCCTTGCCGGATTTTGACGACGACCCGGCGCTGGCGAACGACGATATCTTGCTGGCGATTTACCGGGAATGGCTGGAAATGACCCTGGAGACGCAGGGCTGATGGCGTATCCTAATCCTACCGCTCAAGGAGAAGGTTTATGAGCACCAAACCAAAAAAGGATGAGGGTTTAAATTCCCCCCAGTACGATATTCCGGAAGAATTGCAAAATACGGTCACGATCACCACGCTGGACAAAATCTACAATTGGGGGCGGCGGAACTCCCTCTGGCCGATGATGTTCGGGCTGGCGTGCTGCGCCATTGAAATGATCTGTACCGCAGCGGCGCGGTTTGACTTCTCGCGCTTCGGCATGGAAGTGATGCGCCCCAGTCCCCGCCAGTCGGATGTCATGGTGGTGGCGGGCACCGTCACCAAGAAGATGGTGCCGCAAATCGTCCGCCTTTACAACCAGATGGCCAGCCCCAAGTATGTGGTGGCCATGGGGGCCTGTGCTTCCGGCGGCGGCCCTTTCAAAGAGGGCTACAATGTCGTTTCCGGCATTGATAAATACCTGCCGGTGGATGTGTACATCCCCGGCTGCCCGCCTACCCCCCAGGCGCTGATCTACGGCCTGATGAAACTGCAGCAAAAGGTGGACAGGCAGACCATCAAAGAAATTTACAGCCGGCCGGATGAGATGATCCCTGTGCCGGTGCTGGGCCCCGATATCATGGACCCGCGCGAATACGACCGGATTCGCGCCTACACCCGTCAGAAGGCCGAACAAGAAGCCGCGGCTGCCGCCGACACCGCCCAAGCCTGAATGGAGTGCTTCCATGAGCGAACAGACGGTAATGCTTCAAAACGAAGAAGAACTCTTGCTTTCCCGTTTTCCCGAGGCCGTGAAGAAAGACGAACGCAAGGGCTATGAGGGCTATGTGGTGGAAGCCAAAGCCTTGCGCGATTTCGCCACGACTTTGCGGGATAAACTGGGGTATGACTACCTTTCTTCCGTCACGGGCGTGGACTACCTGCCCGAGGGCAAGATGGAGGTGGTCTATCACGCTTACAAGACGACCGGCGGCCCGGCGCTGGTGTTCAAAGTGCAGGTGCCGCGGGAAAACCCGGTGGTGCCTTCGCTGGTGCCGGTGTATCCGGGCGCCGATTTCCAGGAGCGGGAAGCCTGGGACCTCTTGGGCATCAAGTTTGAGGGGCATCCTAACCTCAAACGCATTTTGCTGTGGGAAGGCTTTGAAGGTTTCCCCCTGCGCAAGGATTGGCGCGAACCCTACTTTGAGGAAGAGCACAAGCCGTACAAAAGCCGCTTTCCCGAAGGCAAGTTCTTCCGCATTGAGGACCGTAACCCCTTTGGCAAAAATGTGGACTACCCGGCCGGTTTTGACCCCGATAAATGGATTCCCGATAACTCCAACGCCCTGATTTACGAAGGGCTGGGGCGGGTCGAGCGGGCCGGCGATGATTTGCCCACCGAGCAAATTGTGGTCAATCTGGGGCCGCAGCACCCTTCAACGCACGGCGTGTTCCGCATGGTGGTGACGCTGGACGGCGAAACCGTGGTGGATCTGGAGCCGGTGATGGGCTACCTGCACCGCAACCATGAGAAAATCGGCGAGCGGAACACCTGGCTGATGAACATGCCTTTTACCGACCGGCTGGATTACCTCGCACCGATGAGCAACAACTTCGGCTATGCCCTGGCCGTAGAAAAACTGCTGGGCACCAAGCCGCCGGAGCGGGCGGAGTACATCCGGGTCATTATGGCCGAACTGACGCGGATTCAAAACCATCTTTTTGCCATTGGCATGTTCCTCAACGATATGGGCGCTTTCTTCACGCCTTCGCTGTATGCGATTGAAGAGCGCGAACTCATTTTGGATGTTTTTGAAGCGGTGGCGGGCTCCCGCATGATGGTGAACTATTTCCGCTTTGGCGGTGTGGCGCGGGATATTCCGGAAGATGTGATGAAGAAAATTCACGCTTTGGCCTTTGAGCGCTTGCCGCGGCGGGTAGATGAACTGGACCGTTACCTGACCGGCAGCGAGATCGTGCGGGTGCGCAGTGAAGGCACCGGCGTCCTCACGGCCGAACAGGCCATCGCGCTTTCGGCGGCGGGCCCGGTGCTGCGGGCTTCCGGCGTGCCCTATGATGTGCGCCGCGCCGACCCTTACGGCATCTACGACCGCTTTGATTTTGATGTGGCCGTGCGCTATCACGGCGACGTGTACGACCGTTACCTCATCCGCATTGATGAAATTCGCCAGAGCCTGCGCATCATTCAGCAAGCCCTGCAGCAAATTCCCGCGGGGCCGGTGCTGGCCGGAAAGCCGCAATACCAGTTCCGCGTGCCGCCGGGCGAGTCTTACGGCCGGGTGGAAGGGCCGAAGGGTGAACTGGGCTTTTATGTGGTTTCCAACGGCAAAGGAAACCCGTGGCGTTACCATGTGCGCGCCCCTTCGTTCATCAACCTGACGGCTCTGGCCGAAATGACCCGCGGCCAAAAGGTGGGCGACGTCGTGATTATCCTCGGCTCCATCGATATCGTGTTGGGTGAAACCGACCGCTAAACGGAGTGTGTCATGGATGGTTCCGGAATCCTCAAAGGTTTGGGCATCACGCTCAAGCGTCTGATTGCGACTTATGTGGATGATTTCAAGCGCGGCAAGCAACGTTACTACACCGAGGAAGGCGTTGAATACCGCCGCAGCCCTGAAGTGCAAGGCATCTTTACCGTGCAGTACCCGGAAGAAAAACTGCCGACGCCGGAAGAATTCCGTTTTGTGCCCTTTCTGGTGGGCGAAGAAATGGAAGACGGCACTCTTGACCCGCGCTGCACGGCCTGCGGCATTTGCGCCAAAGTGTGCCCGGCGCAATGCATCTGGATTGTGCGCGCGCGAGACCCCAAAAGCGGGCGGGCGCGCCCCAAGCCGGCCGAGTTTTACATTGATGTGGACCTGTGCATGAACTGCGGCATGTGTGCGGAATATTGCCCCTTTGATTCCATCAAGATGGATCACGATTACGAACTGGCGACCTACGACCGGCACGCGGAAAATGTCTTTGATTTGCAGAAACTGCTCAAGCCGGTGTCGTATTATGCCGAAATTCGCCCGCGCAACTACGAACGCGAAGAAGAAGCCCGCCGCCAGGCCGAAGAGGCCAAACGGAAAGCTGCCGAGGCCCGCGCAAAAGCCAAAGCGGCCCGGGAAGCCAAAAAGAACCCGCCGAAGCAGGCGTGACGCCGGCCGTTGGATTGGGGCAGGCGGTGGGAATTCCCGCCGCCTGCCGACGCCCCGAGCCGAAAATACGGTATCTGTTCAGCCTCGGTAAGGAGGAACCGCAGATTCCGCAGAAAAGTAGCCACCGATTTCACAGATTAGCGCCGATTAAGCGAAAAACGCTAAAAAGCACATTGCTCCCTTCCGTTTCTTGGCGGCTTTGGCGTCATCTTGGCGCCCTGGGCGCCCTAAAAATCCGCGGCCATCCGTTTTATCCGCGTGAGCCGCGGCCTGTTTTCCCAAGGCTGAACAGTTACAAAATACGGCTGGGGGGCTTTCCCTTTTAGGGAGGCGTTTTGTACGCACATTTGCAATTGCTTTTCCCTGCCCGCATGATCCCTATGCTGCGCGACCTGCGCGGCGAGCGCTGGCGGGCGTTGGTGGACGAAGCCGCCCGCAGCCCGGCCTCGTCGGTGACGCACCTCGGCTTTGTGCTTATGATGGCCCGCCTGGCGCGCTGCAACACATGCAGCATTGACAGCCAGCGCGCCATTCGGGGGTGCGCTTCCTGCGCCCGCAAAGCCGTGGTGCGTTTCAAGGGCGGCGATGATGAACTGCTGGCCCTTTACCGGCAGGCGTGTGAAGAAGTCGCGGCGTTTTTGCAGCGTGCCGCGCCTGCCCAATCTGTTGGCGGAGCGGGGGCGCAGCCTGCGCTGCTGCCCCTCGGCGCCCGCCCGGCAGCGAAAACGTAAAGGCGGCGAAAGTCGGGTATAATCGGCTTGCTCGCCAACGACAAATTTCCCCCACAAAGAGGTGGATGATGGCTCAAATTAGCAAAGAGGCTGTTTTGGCAGCCCTTCGTCAGGTGGAAGACCCCGACCTGAAGCAAGACCTGGTCTCGTTGGGGATGATTCGCGATCTGCAAATTGAAGGCGGGAAGGTGCGCTTTGCCATTGTGCTGACCACGCCGGCCTGCCCGCTGAAGTCTAAAATGGAAGAAGATGCCCGCAAGGCCGTGGCGGCGCTGCCCGGCGTGGAAGCGGTGGAAGTGGAAATGGATGCCGAAGTCGTCAACGATGGGCGCGTGCGCGGCCTTTTGAATGTGCCTGTGCGTAACGCCATCGCGGTGGGTTCGGGCAAAGGCGGTGTGGGTAAAAGCACCGTGGCCGTCAATGTGGCGGTGGCGCTGGCGCAGGCCGGCGCGCGCGTGGGGCTGATAGATGCCGATATTTACGGCCCCAATGTGCCCACCATGATGGGCATCAAGCACCTGCCGCCGGCGCGCGATGGCCGCATTCAGCCGGCCGAGGCCTATGGTGTGCAGGTGATGTCTATCGGCTTCCTCGTCAAACCCGGGCAGGCGCTGATCTGGCGCGGCCCGATGCTCCATTCGGCCATCCGCCAGTTCCTCAGCGATGTGGCGTGGAAGGAACTGGACTACATGATTGTGGACCTGCCCCCCGGCACCGGCGATGCTCCCCTGAGCCTGGCGCAGAGCCTTTCGCTTTCCGGCGGGGTGGTGGTGACGCTGCCGCAGAAGGTTTCCCTGGATGATGCCAGCCGCGGGCTGCAAATGTTCCAGCAATTGCAGGTGCCGGTATTGGGCGTGGTGGAAAACATGAGTTACCTGGAACTGCCCGACGGCACCCGGATGGACATTTTCGGTTCGGGCGGCGGCGAGGCCTTGGCCAGGCAAACCGGCGTGCCTTTCCTCGGCGCAATTCCGATTGACCCTGCCGTGCGGGAAGGCGGCGACAGCGGCACGCCGATTGTGGTTTCTGACCCTGCTTCGCCCGTTGCCCAGGCCTTTGTGCGCCTGGCCGAGCAACTGGCTTCCCAATTGAGCATCCACGCGGTGAGGGGCGTTTCGTCCGGGCCGGTGGATATTCAACTTGTAGGGTAGGCATGAGCACCCCGTACATTGTGGGCGTGCGTTTCCGCCCTGTGGGCAAGGTGTATCATTACGATGCCTCGTGCTGCCGCGAAGTGCAGGTGGGCGATTTCGTCATTGTGCCCAGCCGCCGCGGCACGCAAATCGGCGAAGTTGTTCAAACCTTTGCCGAGCCGCCGGAGCGCCCGGAAGAAGGCTGGCGCACGGTGGTGCGTCAGGCCAACGGCCGGGACCTCACCTTGCGGCAACTGATTCGCCGGCGCGAATTGGAGGCGCTGCTCGCCGCCCAGCAGAAAGCGCGCGAACTGAACTGTACGGAAATCAAACTGGTGGAAGCCGAAATTTCCTTTGACCAGCGTTACCTTACCTTTCTTTACGGCGTTTCGGGTGGCGGGAGGCCCGACCTGCGGCGGCTGCACAGCGCATTGGCGCGCAAATTCCCCCGCCGTCAGGTAGAATTCCGCCGCCTGGGGCCGCGCGATGTGGCCAAACTGCTCCCCGGCATGGGCGCGTGCGGGTGTGCCGTGCGTTGCTGCGCCAGATTTCTGACCGAGTTCAGCCCCGTTTCAATCAAAATGGCCAAGGTGCAGGGCATTTCGCTCACGCCTTCTGAAATCACCGGCTCGTGCGGCCGGCTGCGCTGCTGCCTGGTGTATGAATACGAGCAATATGCCGAGGCCGCCAAACGCCTTCCCCGCCGCAAAAAGCGTGTTCAAACGCCCGAAGGAGAAGGCAAAGTGGTGGATGTGTATCCGCTCAAGGAAAGCGTGCTGGTGGCGCTGGCCGACGGCGCGCTGAAGGAATTTCACCGCGACGAACTGGTGCGGCCGGAGGCCGCCGCCGTGAAAGGGTGAGGCCACGTATCGGTTCAGCCTTGGTAAAGAGAAACCACAGATGACGCAGATCCCGCAGAAAAAACATCCACAGATTTCACAGATTAGCGCAGATTGGGGTTGATTGAGCAAAAAACGCTGAAAAGCCCAACGCTCACTTCCCTTTCTTGGCGGCCTTGGCGACCTAATGCATCATCAAACTTGATAACTCATTACGCAGCGGTGATTGACAGGCAACAATTTCACCCTATGAAACCGTTGAACATTCGGCTTTTTCGCCCTCACCACGCCCCCAGAGCGGCGGCGCGCAGCGGGGGTAAGGTGAGGGCGTTCAGATGCGTTGATGCTCAACTGCGTAACATGAGTGAGTAATTACCTACGTGGTGGCAAAACGCCTCTGGCGGCAGTTTTTCTTTGGAGTGCGGCGACGAGTCGCCGCTTTCCAAAGCGGTGCCCAGGCACCGCACTCCAAAAAGCGCTTGCAAAGGGACCGTGTCCTCTGGGTGAGCATTTACGGGCACAGTGCTTCGGGGTAGGTAATTACGATAATTAGGTTTAGCCCCCACGGCGGTACTCAAGGCCAGGGCGCTTTGCTTGATCTCTCCCTACCCCGGCTCCGGCGAGGCTTCGCTTTCGCTCAGCCCGCCGGAGCCGCCCCCTTCACCCCACCCCCATCCCTTCCCCGCACGCGGGAAGGGGAGCAAGGGGAGGGGTTGAGGAAAGGGGGCAGATGAGCCGAGCGCCCGGCCTGAGCGTAGCCGAAGGCCAGGCGAGGCTCGGCGGGGGATGGGTGAGATCTCGCCCCGGGCAGGGCGGATGGCGTCTTCCGGAATGACCAAAATCTCGTTTGAGAACGCACTAAAAATCTACGGCCATCCGTTTTATCCGCGTGATTCGCGGCCTGTTTTCCCAAGGCCGAACAGCGACGATGGAGGTTGAAAATGGCAGCCATTGATTTCCGCGCCGAAGCCGAGGCGCTTTCCGAAGACCTCCGCCGCCTGCGGCGCGATTTCCATCGCCACCCCGAACTGGGCTTTCAGGAACACCGCTCCGCGGGCATCGTGGCCCGCCAATTGCGCGCCCTGGGGTTGGAAGTTACCGAAGGCGTGGGCAAAACCGGCGTGGTGGGCGTGCTGCGCGGCGCTTCCGAGGGGCCCACCGTGCTGGTGCGCGCCGATATGGACGCATTGCCCATTCAGGAGGAAACCGGCGCCGAGTACGCTTCCGAAAACCCGGGCGTCATGCACGCCTGCGGCCACGATGGCCACATGGCGATGGCGCTCACCGTGGCGCGCCTCTTGGCTTCCCACCGCGAGGCCCTGCACGGCACGGTCAGGTTCGTTTTCCAGCCTGCCGAAGAAGGGCTGGGAGGCGCCGAAGGCATGGTGAACGACGGCGTGCTGGAAGGCGTGGATTATGCCCTTGCCATGCACCTGTGGAATGAAAAACCGGTGGGCTGGCTGGGTATCGCCGACGGCCCCACTATGGCCGCTGCCGACCGCTTTCAGGTGCGCATTGTGGGCAAGGGCGGCCACGGCGCCCAGCCGCAGGTGGCGGAAGACCCTGTACTCGCGGCTTCCCAGGTGGTCACGGCGCTGCAGAGCATCGTTTCCCGCCATGTGGATCCTCTGGAAGCCGCGGTGGTGAGTGTGACCATGTTCCGGGCCGGAACGGCGTTCAACATCATCCCCGCGGAAGCCAGGCTGGAAGGCACCATTCGCACTTTTGCGCCCGAGGTCACGCGTGAGGTGCGGAAACGCTTTCACCAGACGGTGCAGGGCGTGGCCCAGGGCATGGGGTGCCGGGCCGAGGTGGCGCTGGATTCGCTCACGCCGGCGGTCATTAACGACCCGCAGGTGGCGGCGGTAGTGCGGGCTGCAGCGGCCGAAACCTTGCCCGACGCCACGGTGGATGCCCGCGCCCGCACCATGGGCTCGGAAGATATGGCGCTGATGATGGACGACGTGCCCGGCTGCTATTTCTTTGTCGGTTCCAACAATCCGGCCAGGGGGCTGGATGCACCGCACCATCACCCCCGCTTTGATTTCGACGAAAGTGCCCTGCCGCGAGGCGTGGCGTTGATGAGCGCCGCGGTGGTGAAGATGCTGGAAGAACGCCCGGCATGACAGGTATGCGCTGGCGGAAGATCGCGTGGCTGGGGGTGGTGCTGCTTTTATGGGGATGTGCCTCTCGCCCCTGGGGGAAGCCGACGGCGTCGCCCCGTGCGGTGCGGCCTTCGCCGGTGATTTTGCCTTCCCCCACGGCGACGCCGCTCCCCTCGCCTTCCCCGATTGCGGCAGCACAACCCCTGGCGGCTGCCACCCCCGCGGTGAACATGCCTGCTCCCGCGCCACAGCCCTTGCAGGTGGTGTTCCCTACGCCCGGCCCGACGCCGCGCAGCCCCTGGCGCCCGCCGATGTATCCCGTGCCGTGGGCGCCCACATTGCACGACCATTTCTTCCTCGCGCGCCCCATTCCGGCGTTCTACGGCAAACTGCCCACAACCGACTACCGCTATGGCGGCGCTTTCTTTCGCGGCGAGGTGCATACCGGCCTTGACATCCCCGGCGACCCGGGCACGCCGGTGCTGGCTGCCGGGCGCGGGCAGGTGATTTGGGCCGGCTATGGCCTCAACAGCGGCCGCCCCGGCCAAAAAGGCCCGTATGGGCTGGCGGTCGTCATCCGCCACGCGTTCGGCTGGCAGGGCCACACGCTGTACACCGTGTATGCTCACCTGAGCGAAATTGCCGTCAGGCCGGGGTGGTGGGTAGAAACCGGCACGCCGCTGGGGCGGATGGGCAACACCGGCCATACGACCGGGCCGCATTTGCATTTTGAAGTGCGGCTGGGGGCGTTTGGGGGCGAGCAGGGGGAAGTCGCTTTTGAAACGCGCAACCCCGAGTTATGGCTGGTGCCGCCGGTGGGGTGGGGGGTGCTCGCGGGGCAGGTGCTGGATTCCTGGGGGCGGCCGCTTTCCCACAACATCGTTTACATTGCCTCGCTGGAAGACCCGAATTTCCACTGGCGCACTTACACCTATGTTGCCCATAACCCCCTGGTTTATTCGGACCCTTACTATCGGGAAAACTATGTTTTTGGCGACCTGCCTGCGGGGAGATACCGCCTCACCGTGCCTTACGGCGGCAATTTCTTTTCACAGGAATTCACCGTGCGCCCCGGCCGCGTGACCTTTTTCCGTTTCAAGGGCTGGCGCGGCTTTCAGGCCGATGCCCGGCCGTGAGAGGAGGGGGCAGCAAATTTATGATGTATCTCTTGACGCTTTTGCCCTTCGCGGCTAAACTTTGACGCATGACAGCCTTTGTTTCTCGCGCGATGATGGGCATGATGATGGCCTTCCGAAAGCCGCTGGCGGCTCTCGGGTCATCGTCGCGTGGGTAAGCCCCCCTTGATTTGCCCTTCCGACGCCCCCGGCCAAGCCGCCGGGGGTGTTTTTTATTCCCTGCCAGGAGGTGCGCTGTGTTTTTCCCTCAAACCCTTTCCCCTGCCCGGCCAGGGGAAGCCGCTCCGGCGGCCGGGCCTTCAACAACCGCCGTGCACGGCGGGCGGCGGCCCAACCCCTACCGCGCCGTGATGGAGCCGGTGGTTGCCTCGGCCCCTACGGTTTTCCGTGATACCGCCGACATGTTGGCCTTTGTGGAAGCCCGCCGGCAGGGGCAAACGGAGGCGGTGGAATACGGCCGCTATGGCAACCCCACCGTGCGGGATGCCGAGCGCCGCCTGGCTGCGCTGGAGGGGGCGGAAGACGCTCTGCTGTTGGCTTCCGGCATGGCGGCAATCACCATGACTTTGGCGGCGCTTGTGCCTGCAGGGCGGCACGTGGTGCTTATGGAAGGGGTGTACCGCCGCACCCGCCAGTTCGTCGCCGAGGTCCTCCCGCGGTTGGGCGTGGCCGTGACGGTCTGGAACCGGCAAACGCCGCTGACCGAGGCTTCCCGGCCGAATACGGCGCTGGTGCTGGCTGAAATGCCGACCAACCCTTACCTGCGCGTGCCGGATCTGGAAGCCCTCGTGCGCACGGCGCACGGCTATGGGGCGCTTGTGGTGGTGGATGCGACCTTTGCCACCCCCATTAACCTGCGTCCCCTGGCGTTGGGCGCGGATGTGGTGGTGCATTCGGCGACCAAGTACCTGGGCGGGCATCACGATTTGCTGGCCGGCGTGGTGGCGGGGGCGTCTGCGCTGGTGGAGCAGGTGCGAGCCGCGCTGGGGGTATGGGGCGGCGTGTGCGCACCCCCAACGGCGGCGCTCCTGGCGCGCGGCCTGCGTACCCTGGGGCTGCGGATGGCGCAGCATAACCGCAACGGCCAGGCGGCGGCTGCGTTTCTGGAAGGCCACCCCGCGGTGGAGCGGGTCTGGTATCCGGGTTTGCCCTCCCACCCCGATTACCGCGCGGCGCGGCGGCAAATGAGCGGCTTTGGCGGCGTGGTATCGTTGGCCGTGCGCGGCGGTTTGCAGCAGGCCGCCCGCTTTGTAGATGCGTTACGCATTCCCCTGTTGGCGGTGTCGCTCGGCGGGGTGGAATCGCTGGTCACGCTGCCCGCGCTGGCTTCGTACTACAACCTGACCCCCGAGGAGCGGCGGGCGTTGGGCATTCCCGCGAACCTGGTGCGGCTTTCGTTGGGTGTGGAAGACACGGCCGATTTGCTGGACGACCTGGCGCAGGCTCTGGCCGTGGTGTAGGCCCTCAGGGGGAAGCCAGCAGGGCTTGCACGGCAGGGCGGCGAACTTTGCCCGAAGCCGTGCGGGGCAGGTCGGGCACGATGCGCCAGCGGCGGGGCACTTTGTAGCCTGCCAGGTGCCGACGGCAGAAGGCTTCCAGTTCGGCGGGGGTGGTTTTGGCGCCCTGGGAAAGCACCACGGCGGCGGCAACCCGCTGCCCCCATTCGGCGTCGGCGAGGCCTACCACGCACGCCTCGGCCACCGCGGGGTGCCGACGCAGCACGGCTTCCACCTCGGCGGGGTAAACGTTCTCGCCGCCGGTGACGATGAGGTCGTGGCGGCGGTTGACCACCCACAGGTCGCCGTCGGCATCAAGGTAGCCGAGGTCGCCGGTGTGCAGCCAGCCGTCGCGCAGGGCGCGGGCGGTGGCTTCTGGAGCGCCGTCGTAGCCGGCGAACACGGTGGGGCCGCGGAGCACAATTTCACCGATTTCGCCGGTCGGCAGGGGGTGGCCGTTTTCGTCCACAATGCGGATTTGGGTGTAGAGCAGGGGCTTGCCCACGCTACCCGGTTTGCGGCGGACTTCGGCGGGCGCGGCGGTGGCGGCTTGGGAGCACGATTCGGTCAGGCCGTAGGTGGCGGCGACGGGGTAGCCGCGGGCGAGGGCGCGTTGCAGCAGGTCGGGCGGGGCGGCCGCGCCGCCGAGGAGCACCAGCCGCAGGGCGGAAGGCGGCGGCTGCGGGGCGGCTTCCAGCAGGCGGTGGAGCATGGTGGGCACGAGGGAAACCAGCGAGGCGCGCTGTTTTTCCAGGGTTTCGTATAGCCACAAGGGATCAAAGCGGGCGTCGGCTTCCGGCAGCACCACCGCGGTGCCGTAAAGCGCGCTGCGGAAGAGAATGTTCAGCCCGCCCACATGGTAGAGCGGCAGCGTGAGCAGCCAGCGGTCGTTGGGCAACACCCCCAGCCGGAAAGCCGAGGCCGCGGCGCTCCAGTAAAAATTGGCCGCGGTGAGCAGAGCGGCTTTGGGCCGGCCGGTGGTGCCGGAGGTGAAAAGGAGGGCAAGGGGAGAGGAATTTGGCGTTGCGAATTGCGAGTTAGGAAATGCGAATTGCGAATGAGGAGTCGCGAAGTCCGCCACTTCCACTACCCGCAATTCCTCATTCGTATCCCCCCTAACTCGCAATTCCTCATTCGTATCCCCCCTAACTTGCAATTCCTTATTCGTATCCCCCCTAACTCGCAATTCCTTATTCGTAATTACGATCTCCCGCGCCCGCGCGGCGGTTTCTGCGGTGGCTACAATGTGCGTGGCGCGGGCAAGGGCCAGCTGCGCCGTCATTTCCGCGGCCGTCAGGCGCAGGTTGAGGGGCGCGAGCACGGCTTCCATGCGGCTCAGCGCGTGGATGGCCGCCACTGCGGCGGGCGTTTTGGGCAGCAGCGCAGCCACCCGGCTTCCGGCGGCAATGCCTGCGCGGGCAAACTGCGCTTCCAGACCTCGCGCCCAGGCCCACAACTGCCGGTAGGTGAGCGTATGCTCGCCCCAAATCAGCGCAGGGCGGTCGGGGGAGGAGATGAGGCGGGGGGTGAGCCAGTCCATGGGATTTAGGATGAGCGATTTAGGATTTGCGGCATTCGCCAATCGCCAATCGCCAATCGCAAATCGCCAATCGCAAATCGCCAATCGCTAATCGGTGCTCGCCGCTTCTCACGGCCAGCGCAAAAACTTGTCAAAATCATCAAACCGCGTGGGGCGCTTTTCCAGAAACGCGTTGCGGCCTTCTTCGGCTTCGTCGGTCATGTAAGCCAGGCGGGTGGCTTCGCCCGCGAAGAGCTGCTGCCCCACCAGCCCGTCGTCGCCCAGGTTGAAGGCGTATTTCAGGAAGCGGATGCTCATCGGACTTTTGCGGTTGATGGTTTGCGCCCACTCGTAAGCCACTTCTTCCAGCGTTTCGTGGGGCACGGCGGCGTTGACCATGCCCATCTGGAGGGCTTCTTCGGCAGTGTAAACCTTTTCCAGAAAAAAGACTTCGCGGGCGCGTTTCTGCCCGATGTGGCGGGCCAGCAGTGCCGAGCCGTAGCCGCCGTCAAAACTGGCGACGCGCGCATCGGCCTGCTGGAAGCGGGCGTGTTCCTTGCTCGCAATGGTGAGGTCGCAGACGACGTGCAGGCTGTGCCCGCCGCCCACGGCCCACCCGGGCACCACGGCAATCACGGCTTTGGGCATAAAGCGGATCATGCGTTGCAGTTCCAGCACGTGCAGGCGGGGCAGTTCGTAGCCGCCCACGTAACCGCCTTTGCCGCGCACCCGCTGGTCGCCGCCGGCGCAAAAGGCCCAGCCGCCGTCTTTGGGCGAAGGCCCTTCGCCGGTGAGCAAAACCGTGCCGATGTGGGTATCCAGCCACGCGTCGCGGAACGCATCCAGCAGTTCGTCCACGGTTTCGGGGCGGAAGGCGTTGCGCACCTCGGGGCGGTTGAAGGCGATGCGCGCCACGCCCTCGGCCTTGTAGTAGGTGATGTCGCGGTAATCCTTGACCTTTTGCCAGTCGGCGGCTTTGCGAATGTAGTTCCAGGTTTCAGGCATGGGAAACCTCCGGAAAGATGATGCCCTTATTGTAACGTCACGGCAGCGCCGGGCAAGAAAATATGCAGCCATTGTGCCGAACCCCGGCGCGCCCGGCCGCGGGACCGCCGGAGGATGGCGGCTTCCGGCTTGGTTTGCCGGGCCTGCCTTGCGGGCTTTGTTGAAAAGGCGGCGATTTTAGCCGCGGCCGTGCTTTTGCCTGCAACGCGGAGTAAAATGGAGCCATGTCCAGAAAAACGCGGTTGGATTTATTGCTGGTGGCTCGTGGTTTGGCCGAGAGCCGCAGCCGGGCGCAACGCCTGATTATGGCCGGGCAGGTAAAGGTCGGCGGCCAGGTGGCGCTTAAACCGGCGCAGCAAGTTGCGCCTGATGCCGAAATTGAGGTGGCGCAGCCGCCGCGCTTTGTTTCTCGCGGCGGCGAAAAACTGGCTGCTGCGCTGGAGGCTTTCCCGATTGCCGTGGCAGCCCAGGTGTGCGCCGATGTGGGCGCTTCAACCGGCGGTTTTACGGATTGCCTCTTACAGCGCGGCGCGGCGCGCGTTTACGCGCTTGACGTGGGCAAGGGCCAGCTGCACTGGAAATTGCGCAATGACCCGCGGGTGGTGGTGATGGAATCCACCAATGCCCGGTATGTGGAGCGCCTCCCTGAACCCGTAACGCTGGTGACGGTGGATGCCTCTTTTATTTCTCTGCGGGTGCTTTTGCCGGTGGTGAGAGGGTGGTTTCCTGCCGCCGCAGAGGCAGGGGAAGGCCGCCGGGGCGACGTGGTGGCGCTGATCAAACCCCAGTTTGAAGCCGGCCGGCGGGAAGCCGCGCGGGGGAAAGGGGTGATTCGGGACCCCCAGATCCACCGCCGGGTGTTGCGCGACATTCTGGGCTTTGCCCAGGCCCGCGGGTACGGCGCACGCGGCCTGATGCGTTCCCCTGTTCGCGGCCCTAAGGGGAATGTGGAGTTCCTCGTCTGGCTGACCGTGGGCGCCCCTCCGGCGTCGGCCGAGGCAGTGGGCGGCTGGATTGACGCCTGCGTGCCCGCTCGGTAAGCGGGATGGGGTGCAGGCCAATGTTGTAGAAGCGTTGTTTCGCCCTCACCCCACTTTGGCTCGCTGCGCTCGCCCGCCGGGGTTCAGGGGCGGACACCTGCCTTTGAAAACGCCATTTTTTGGAGTGCGGTGCCTCGGTACCGCTTTGGAAAGCGGCGACAAGTCGCCGCACTCCAAAAGCCGACGCACATTTCTACAGATTTTGCGTGCACCCAGCGGGATGCCTGAATTTGCCCCGCCCCCCGTTTGGGGGTATAATCAAACTGCTGAAGCGGGAGTTCGTAAGCCCGCCTTTCGTTTGGACTTTCTAAAGTGTCTGTAATACACTAAATGGGGGCTGTGCCATGAGCGCTTTGCCCTCGCCCCCGCATTTCAACCCCGAGAATGTGGGAAAGATCTGGAAAGTGGATTACGAAGCCCGCGCCCGTGAAGCGCGCGCCTGGGCTGCCCGGCACGGCATTCCCCCCGCCGCCGACGATGCCGCGCGGGTGGCGCTGGTGCTGATTGACGTCCAGAACACCTTTTGCCTGCCCGATTTCGAACTTTTCGTCGCGGGGCGCTCCGGCAAGGGCGCGGTGGAAGACAACACGCGCCTTTGCCGCTTCATTTACCACAACCTGCACCGCATCACCCACATTATCGCCACGCTTGACACCCATACCCCCATGCAAATCTTCCATGCCCCCTTCCTGGTGGATGCGGAAGGCCATCATCCGGCCCCTTACACCACCATCACCGTGGACGATGTGACCTCCGGTCGCTGGCGCTTCAACCCCGCACTCGCGCCGGTGCTGGGGCTTTCCCCCGAAGCCGGACAACGCCACCTGGAGCATTATGTCCGCACACTGGCTGCCAAAGGCAAATATCAGCACACCGTTTGGCCGTTCCACGCCATGCTGGGTGGCATCGGCCACGCGCTGGTGCCCGCGGTGGAAGAGGCCGTTTTCTTCCACAGCATTGCCCGCTATGCCCAGCCGGAATTCATCATCAAGGGCAATCACCCTCTCACCGAGCACTATTCGGCCCTTGCGCCCGAGGTCAACACCGATGCTGAGGGACGGCCACTCACGCCCCCCAACGACCGCCTGCGCCGCCTGGTGGAAACCTACGACGCGGTCATCATCACCGGCCAGGCCAAAAGCCACTGCGTCGCCTGGACGGTCAGCGATTTGCTGGAAGCCCTGCAAAATCGCGGCCAAGGCGACCTTGCCCGCAAAATCTACCTGCTGGAAGACACCACTTCGCCCGTCGTTGTGCCCGGTGCCGATTTCACCGCGGCGGCCGACGAGGCTTTTGCCCGCTTTGCCGACCTGGGCGCGCATCGCGTCACCACCGCACAGCCGATGAGCACCTGGAAAGACTTCCCCACCTCTGCATAGGAGCCTGCAATGTCTATCTTCAATCATACCCGCCTGGAAGCCTCCGCCCTCGGCCTGGATTGGGAAGGCATCCGCCGCGGGGTTTACAGCGACAAATATTTCGTCAACATCGCCCGCTTGCTGGGCACGCTCAGCGCGCAGGGCTACACCTACGCCGGAGATGATGGCCGCCTGCCCGCTGCCCGCGCGGCAGGCCTGCCTCTTGGTGAAATGCAGGTGGAAATGCAGTGGTTCACCCGCCGCCCCGGTCTCACGGTGGTGGCGGGCGTGGATGCTGCTCTGGCCGTGCTGCGGGAAGCCACCGGCTATTGGGAAGGCGGGCGCTTCGTCAACACCGCCGACGCGCTGCAGGTGTGGGCGGTGGAAGACGGCGACACCGTGACTTACCACGGCAACCCGCGCGAGGTACAGCCCGTGCTGCGGGTGCGGGGCCGCTACCGCGATTTCGGCCCGCTGGAAACCGTTACCCTCGGCTTCCTGACCCGCGCCAGCCGCATCGCGACCAACACCTACCAGATTTTGCAGGCCAGCCGCGGCAAGCCGGTGCTCTTTTTCCCTGCCCGCTTTGATTTGCCCTCGGTGCAGGCGGTGGACGGTTATGCCTATGCTCTCGGCGTGGCGCGTTACAACCACGATGACCGCGCCGCGGTCAAGCCTTTCATCTCCACCGACGCGCAGGGCGCGTGGTGGGGCGGCAAAGGCGGCGGCACCACGGCGCACGCGTACCTGGCGTGTTTCCTGGGCGACATTCCCGAAGCCATGCTGGCCTTTGCCCGCACGCTGCCGCCGGAAATCCCCCGCATTGCGCTGGTGGATTTCAACAACGCCTGCGCCCGCGATGCCGTGCGGGTAACCGAGGCCATGTTTGCCGAATATCGCCGCCTGAAGGAAGCCGGAAAGCCCGACGAGGCGCCCCGTTTTCGTCTGTTTGGCGTGCGGCTGGATACTTCCGGCGACCTGCGCGACGCCGGTCTGACGCCCCTCGGCGACCCCAAACTGGACCTGGGCGTCAACCCCCGCCTGGTGTGGCAGGTGCGGGAAGCCCTTGACCACGCCTGGGAAGGCTGGCATCTGCCCGCTGCCTGGCGCGAGGAAGCCCGCCGCTATTGCGCCGATGTCAAAATCGTGGTTTCCGGGGGCTTCCGCCCCGAGAAGATTGCGCTTTTTGAACGCCTCGGCGTGCCGGTGGACTTTTACGGCGTGGGTTCGTGGTTTTACGACAACCACGGCCCCACCAACACCGACTTTACCGCCGACGTGGTGCGGGTGCAGGTGGGCGGTGAGTGGCTGGATATGGCGAAAGTGGGCCGCCGCGCCTGCGAGAACCCGGCGCTTCAGCGGGTGTGGTAAATTTATTGTAACTGCCTACGCTGGGGTGCCCTCCATGCGTTTTGATGCGCTGTGCCTTTGCCATACCCCTCCCCTGGCTCCCCTCCCCGCATGCGGGGAGGGGACGGGGGTGGG
>JALUXH010000024.1 GCA_027019065.1 Anaerolineales bacterium | reverse complement strand
GGTGGGTTTTGCTTCGTTCATGGGAGGCTCCAAATGCACGGGAATGGAAAGCCGCCCGGCCCGAAGGCGCGGCCCGGCTTGTTGGGGAAATCAGCCCCGCTTGCGGAGCTCTTCTTCCACCTGGCGGAAATA
The DNA here is from genome assembly GCA_027019065.1 of Anaerolineales bacterium. Classification (GTDB taxonomy): domain Bacteria; phylum Chloroflexota; class Anaerolineae; order Anaerolineales; family DRMV01; genus DRMV01. Next base: position 4,223 of record JALUXH010000024.1, on the reverse strand, counting down.
GTCGTCGGGCGCAACCGGTGCGGGGGGCGGGGCGTTGGTGGCTTCCCGGGCTGCGCGGGGGCGGTACCACTGTTTCATGGCCCGGTAAAGGATGTAAAGCCCCGCCAGGATGGCCAGCGGCGGCACGATATAGGCCAGCCACCAGAAGCCTTTGCGCGGCGGGGCGGCCAGCACGCGCGCGCCGTAGTTTTCCACAAAGTATTGCTGAATTTGTGCGACCGTCCAGCCTTGCTGCAACTGCTGGCGGATGAGTTCCCGCCATTGGGCGCAAGCCTGCGTGCCGCATACATCCAGCGGTGTGTTTTCGCACACCGGGCAGTAGAGGGTGTGGGCGACGGCGTTGACCTGGTTGTCGGTGATGACCGGGGTGGCGGTGGGGGCCGGTTGGACGGCGGCTCGGGCGGGGAAGGCGCTCGCCACCGCGGCCAGCAGCACCAGTAAGCCTAACACAAGCCAGAAAGTGCGCTTCACGGGAACCTCCAGTGTGGTGATGAGCAATGGGGGGCGTCGCCGGTTCTGCCGGTGAAGATGGCCCCGCTTTGGCCCCCGCCTGCCGCGGGCAGGGGCGGTTTCGGGCCGGTCAGGGGGTGGCCGCTTTGGCTGCCCGGCGCGCCCTGCGGGGGGAGGGGCGTTTAGCGGCTTCAGGGTCGGGCTCAGGCCAGGCTGCTACCAGCGTGCCGAGAATGAAAATCAGCGCGCCCATCCAGATCCAGTTGACCAGCGGCTGGCGATAGACTTTGAACGTCGCCCCTTCCACCGAAATGGGCTGCCAGTCGACCAGAATGACGTAAAAGTCATCCAGCCAGGTGCTGCGCACGCCGGGGATGGTCATCGGCTGTTGGGAATCCACATAAAAATCGCGCCGCGGATGCACGGTGCCCACTTTTTGGCCGTCTTTGTACACGCTGACGATGGCGCGGGCCACATGCCGTCCATCGCGGGCGAAGAATTCCTGCAGGCCGTCGTAGGTCATGGCATAGCGGCCGAGGGTAATTTTACCCCCTTGGGGCACGGTGGCCTGGGTTTGGGTGGCGAAGAACTGGGTGCCGATGATGCCTGCGGCCATGACAATGACGCCGAGGTGCACGATGTAGCCGCCATAGCGCCGCCGGTTGCGGGCAAGCAGCCTCACGAAGGCCGTGAAGGGGCTTTCCCCGCGGCGCATCCGTGCCCGCACGCCGCGCACGAATTCGCCGATCGTGACGAAGCCGGTCAGCGCCACCAGCCAGAACCCTAACAGCGCCCACACCGAGCGAACGCCGAGCGCGGCCAGCCCTGCCACCGTGAGCAGCGAAAGGGTCAAAGGTACGATGAGCAGCTTTTTCAGCCGCCGCGCGCTGGCATACCCCCACGCGGAGAGGGGGGCGATGCCCATCAGCAGAAGCAGGAGCGCAAACAAGGGCCCCGTGGCTTTTTGATAAAACGGCGGCCCGACCGTCACTTTTTGCCCGGTAACCAGTTCGGAAAGGATGGGGAAAATCACACCCCAGAACGCCACCACCACAATGCCCATGAATACCAGGTTGTTGAAGGTAAACAGCGCTTCGCGCGAGAGCAGCGATTCTATTTTCAGGTCGCTTTTGAGGGCATTCCAGCGCCGCATGAGCAGGTAAAGCGAGATGGTGAAGGTGATGCCGATGAAGGCGAAAAAGAGCGGCCCGATGCTGCTTTGGGCGAAAGCGTGTACCGAAGAAAGCACGCCCGAACGGGTGAGGAAGGTACCGAAAATGACCAGGGCATAGGTCAGGATGATGAGCACCATGTTCCAGTGCTTGAGCAGTTCTTCTTTTTCCTGAATCATGACCGAATGCAGAAAAGCCGTGCCGCTCAGCCAGGGGAGCAGGGCGGCCACTTCAACCGGGTCCCAGCCCCAATAGCCGCCCCAGCCGAGGACGTCGTAAGACCAGCGCATTCCCAAAATCAGGCCGAGGGAAAGGAACAGCCAGGCGGCAAGGCTCCAGCGGCGGGTCAGGCGAATCCAGCGGGCATCGGTGCGGCCGGTGATGAGGGAGGCCATGGCAAAAGCGTAGGGAATGACGAAGGCCACAAAGCCGGAGTAGAGGAACGGCGGGTGCAAAATCATGCCCGGATGCCGCAACAGGGGGTTGAGGCCGTTGCCGTCTTGGGGGGTGAAAGGCATGGCGCCGGCCGGGCGGAACATGGCTTTGACGATATGCCCGTTGGCGGTGGCCCACAGGCGGGCGAAAGGATTTTCAACGAACAGGCTCAACCCCAGGAAAAAGGCCAGCGTGACCATCGTGACGATGATGACCCACGGGAGGAATTCACGGTCCCGGGCCCACGACCGCAGCATCAGGGCGAAAGTGAAGGTTGCCATCAGCCACGACCAGAAGATCAGCGAACCGGCCTGGCCGCCCCAAAGGGCTGTGATTTTGAGGTAGAGCGGCATTTCGCGGCTGGTCACCGAGGTTACAAATTCAATTTGAAACTGATTGGTCAACAGCAAAGCGATGATGCTCACCGCAACCAGGGTGAGCATAGGCCAGACAAGGAGCGCCGCGCGGCGTGCGCTTTCCGCCCAGGCGGGTTTGTGGCGCTGCGCTCCGTAGAAGGCGGTGCCGATGGCATACAGGCTGAGCAGAAAAGCAAGCCACAGCGCGCCGTAACCGATATGAGCGAGCATGACGCCTCCTCTTGGGGGAGGAAAAGGTTATTGGTTGTTGTTACTCGGGCTGCTTTGAGCCTGATTGGGGACGGCGTCTTCGTAATGTGAAGGGCATTTGAGCAGCAGTTCGTCCGCGTAAAACACGCCATCGTTGCCCAAATGTCCGGTGATGATGGCCTGGGCTTCATTTTTCAGCAAGTCGGGGCGCGGCCCGTGGTAGACAACGTCCAGGTGGGCGCGATTGGGGTCGTTCACCGCTTCGTGGAGCACTTTTTCCAGCCCGCCTTGTGCTTCAACCACTTTGTTGTCGCCCGGCACGTGAGCAATGGTGAAGCGCAGTTCCAGCGTTTGCGGGTCGTAGTGGATGGTTTTGCCGAGCACGGCGCCCGAAATGCGGACATTTTTGCCCACAAATTCGCTTTTGCGGGCCAGCAGTTCGTTGACGGTGAGAAAATATTGGGCGCTGGCTTTGGTCGCCGAGAAGATAAGGTACACCACCGCGGCAGCGATAAAGAAAGCGCCAATCAGGAACTTGTTGCGATTGCTCATGGCACGCTCCCGAAGAACGAAAGGAATGGGCAGAGGGCATGGCGCCGGCAGGGATGCCGATGGGCATCGGCGGGGCGCCGTTCTCATTTTGACACACTGCGATTAAGGAAGGATGAAAAAGCCCCTCCGAAGAGGGGCCTGCCGATGGGCGCAACTTGCTTTGCCGGGATGGAAGCCAGACAAAAAAGGCGGCGTTCCCGTTTGGCTTGCTCGCGATGAGCGGGCGAGCAGCACAAAAGAGGCTGCCCGCGCGACCGGGATACCCCCAAAAAGCGTGATGACCTGCGGGGTGGCAAAACGCCCCTGTTGGCGGTTTTCTCTTTGGCGTGCGGCGACTTGTCGCCGCTTTCCAAAGCGGTGCCGAGCAAAAAATGGCGTTTTCAAAGGCAGGTGTCCGCCCCTGAACCGTACGTGGCGAGGGGAACCAGGAGGGGTACGACAAAGGCAAAGCGCATCAAGACGCGTGGAGCCCCCCACCGTAAGCGGTTACGCCATCGGTGAATATTTTTCTGCGGAATCGGCGGAATCGGTGCTGTCAATCGGTGGTGCCGCCCGGTCGGCGCCGAACAGCAACGACGTTTTCGGAGCGTGGCTTATCGCAGGCGGGTGCCGCAAACCCGGCAAAACTTGTCGCCGGGGAGGGCGCGTGTGCCGCATTCGGGACAGTAGCGCACTTTGTCGGCTTCGGCGTCCATGTCGGCCGCGAGGGCTTCCGGCGGCAGCGGCCGGGGAGAGGGAGCGGGCGGGCGAGGGGCTTCCGGCATGGCATGGGTGCTGAACCAGTACCACCCCAGCCCGGCGAAGATCAGCACGATGCCCAACAGGGTAATGGCCCACGGCATCATCTTTTGCCAGGTGGTTTCCCCTGCCACCGGCATTTCGGTGGGGGGAATGCCGGCGGCATTGTTGTTGGCGTGCAGGGTGTCGATGCTCAGCGTATTGTCGTTTTTGGTGTAGGTGATGGTAATGTCAAAAGTCTGGTCGCTGCGGAGGGCGCCCAATTGGGCGTGGTAATAAGTCAGCCCGTCGGCGGCTACTTCGCCCGTGC
>JALUXH010000023.1 GCA_027019065.1 Anaerolineales bacterium | reverse complement strand
CACATGGACATGTCGCGGTTCATAGCAATCGTAGGAATATCAGCATCTTCGCATCCACACCGAAGGGCTGAACATCAGCCGTTTCACGGACAATCCGTAATATCAAACCGTGGAGTGTCGGTGAGCACGACCTTCACTTCGGGGCGCTGCACCAGGGTTTCCAGCGTTTTGGGGTCGTTGATGGTGAAAAGGTGAATGCGCGCCCCCCGCAGCATCCAGGCCACGAAGGGGGTGTAAAAGCGGTGGTCCAGCGAAATGGCCGAGAAGCCGCCCTGAATGTAGTTGCGCTTGATTCGCATCAGCGCCAGGTATTGCCCCCACGGGGTATGCGGGAAGGCCTGTTCGTCAATGTTGAAAATCCAGTAACTGGTGTGCAGCCCCTGGCGGGAAAAATAAACCAGGTTTTGCGGGGTGTCGGATTCAATGATCGCGCGGGCGAGCAAATGGTGCCGCGCCAGCAAGTCATGCATGTCCCTGGCAGCCTGCCGGGCCTGAGCGGGCGTGAGGTAGCGGATGGTCTTGGTATCAAGCCAGAAATAGCCACGGCTGCCCACGGCGTCGAACACCTCATCCAACGCAGTGCGCTTGTCGGGGGGCGGGTTAGGTGTATCGTAACGGCCAATGTAATATTCGTGTCGGTCCACATCGTAGCGGACATCGATTTCGATGCCCGGCGCGCCGGCATCAAAAGCCGCCACGGTTTGGTCAAGGGCGTCGCGATGATGATACCAGAGTTTGTGGCAATCGGTGTAAAACACCGGATGCGGCTGGCGGAACTGGAAGTTCACCCACAGGTTGTAGCCCGCGAAGGCGATGATGGCCAGCACCAAGGCCCCAAAGGTGCCTCGCGTGGCCGGATGGCGTAAAAATGCGGCCACTGCCGGAGCGTACCTGGCTGCTTCTATCAGCATGAGGACTGCCAGAAGCGCCGCGGCCAGCACCACCAGCCCGGCGAGCGCATCCTCGCCTTCCGCCACGTAATGCTGCAAAGGCAAAATGTGGCGGCTGGCCAGCAAACGGTCGGCAAAGGCTGCCGGGGTGGTGTAAATCCACTGCACCAGCCACCGTACCGCCGCGCTTTCCAGCGGGTAGAGCACCACGCCGAGCGCCAGCACCCAAGCCGGCCGGCGCACGAAAGCCTCCCCGGGCCGCGTTGCCAGCCACCCCAGGCTTGCTACCGCCGCAGCAGCCAGCCCTAACCACACCCACCATCCTAAAACCATAGTAGCCCTCCCCGTGCCTCAGTGGGTTTCCCGATGATTGAGATAGGGCAAATCGCGATAATCCATGACCCGCCCCGGCCCCAGGCTGAGCACCTTGAAACTGTACGAAATGCCGGGGGGCTTTTCCAGCCCCACCAGGAAGCGAATCTGTAAATCCAGCGTTTCGGTGTTGACCAGCCGCCCCTGCGCGGCTTCCGCAATAGGGCGCAGCACCTCGGGGTTGGTGGCCCAGTAAATCAGCGGCACGCGATATTCTTCCTGGTAGGGGTGGGCGTCGGCATGACCGCCGCCGGTGGCCGACATCCATTCGCCGTGGTCGGAGGTGTAAATGAAGAGCACGTTTTCGCCGCGCTGCTGAAACAGATTGAAAATCTGCGAAAGGACGTGGTCGGTGTAATAAATTGTGTTGGCGTACTCTTCCAGATAGTTCTTGGGGTTGGGGATGAGCGCCTGGTCGTGGGGGTAGCGTTTGGACCATTCGTAATGCGAGCCAATCAGGTGGAAGAAGAACGCCTGCTTGCGGCCGGGCACGATTTCGTCGGGCGAGAAGAGCCGCAGTAAGGCCCCGTCGGGCAAGGCATGGACGGGGTCGAGCACTTCGTCCACAAAGCGGACGTCGTCGGCTTCCGCTGCGATGGAAGAGACGGTGTCGGTGTAGGGGCTGTAGCGCAACTGGTTGGAAAACCAGAACGTCTGGTAGCCGCACCGCCGCAGGTCGGAAACAATGCTGGGGCTGGTGTAGAAGGCGTCGTAGTTTTCCACCGTGGCGGGCGTCAGCAGCACCGGAATGGAAGACATGGTTTGATTGGCCGGGGAAATCGCGCGGATCTGCACCTTGTCTTTCAGGCTGTCGAGAAAGGGCGTTGTCGGCAGGTTGTAGCCGTAGGCGTGCATGTAGTCGCGGTTGGCGGATTCCCCCTGAATGTAAACAATTTTGTCAAAAGGCGCGGTGCAGTGCAGCGGTTGGGCGTGTGCCATGAAAGCGGCCACGTTTTCCTTGCGTTTCAGCACGGGGTTGACGCGCGTATAGACCTGCACGCTGGTCACGCCCAACGCCACGGCGGGGTAGGAAGCCGCGACGGCCCAATAGCCCAGGCCGCCCACCGCAAGCGCCGCCGCCAGCCCCATGCCCAGCCGCCGCCCCGGCCGCCCTGCCGTGCCCCGGCGGTGCAGATACCACACCCACGCACCCAGCGCCAGCGCGATGAGCACATAGGCTATCAGCACCCAGGCAAATTTGGAATGCACCACAAAGTGGTCAAGGAACTCGCTCATCTCGCCGCCGGAGGAATCCAGCGCGGTTTCCACCCGCACTGGCAGGTCGCCGATGTGCCAGTAATGAGCCGTATGGGCATAGATGCCGTTGAACAGGCCAATCAGAAAGGCCCCCAGCAGGTAAAGCGCCGGATGCGCCCACCCCAGCAGGAAAAGCACCGCCGCGACGACCACGCCGCCGAGGAGCATTTCAGGCTGATAGGAATGGCTTTCAAACAGCACACCGTAAGTCACGGTGGGAAAGGCCGTCCACAAAGCGGCCAGGGCCAGCCAGAAGTATTCGTTCCGGCTCCACCCCTTCAGCCGCGAGAACCACGTCGGGCGGTTCATGTTATGCCTCCGGAAAGGCCGCCGGGGTGGGGCACCCCCCGCCCTCAGTGGCCGGGGTTGAAAAAGATCATCCCCACCCCCATGCGTTCCAGGCCCTCATTGGCCCAGTGTTCCACGAAGGGGGAGGGGCTGTCCAGCGCTTCAAAGAGCGCCGGGATGCTGGTTTTGTCGCCCAGTTGGGCGAGGGCGCGGGCGGCTTCAATGCGCGCCGCGGGCGTGCCTTCCCGCAGCATCCGAATGAGCGCCTCGGTGGCGGCTGCGCCCGTTGCTGCGAGGGCGTCGGCAGCGAGCGATGCCAGCAGGCGGTCGTCGTCGGCCAGCAGAGCAATCAGGTCGGGCACGGCGTTGGGGGTGGGCTGGTGGCGCAGGCCCAGCGCGGCTGCCTGCCGCACCGCCGGGTCGGGGTCGTGCAGGGCTTCCTGCAAACGCGGTGGCACTTCAGCATGGGGAATTTCGGCCAGCGTGCGGAGCGCCCACCAGCGCGTATCGGCTTCTGGGGCGCGGCTGAGCGCCAGCAGCGCCGGCACCGCGGCTTCCCCGGCGGCAATCAGCGCCTGGGCCGCCTGCTCGGCGGCTTCGTCATCGCCGCGCGCCAGGGCGTTCACAAGGGCTTCCATGGGGATTCCGGCGGCGGGTGTTTTCGTGGCAGGCGTCGCGGTCAGGCGGCGGGGGGCGGCGGCACGGGGAGGTCTTCCACGGCGGTGTTTTGCCATTGGTCGCCTTCCTCCACCAGCATCACCGGAATGTCATCCCGAATGGGGTATTTGCGCCCGCAATCGCGGCACACCAGCCAGGCGTCTTTCACCAGTTCCAGTTCACCCCGGTTTTCCTGCACGCACACCGGGCAGCGCAGAATATCCAGCAGGTCTTGGCTCACCATGCGTTACTCCTTCTTCCAGTCTTGCAGGCACGAAAAGCGCCATGCGCTTAAGTTTCGCGGCTTGAGCAGCAATGAAAAGCCCCAGGCATTCGCCTTTGGGCACACCCGGGCTGCCGCGGTTTCATATTCTATCGCGAAAACGGCTTTGTGGGCAGTGACGAAGCGCCGCAAAGGCGCGCATTCGCCGTAAGTGAAGCATTCCTCATCCACGGCGAAATCAAAGGCCGCCAGCAGGTCGGGAATTTGGGGGCGGTCGTTTTTCAGCCCCACGGCCAGGCCGCGGGCGTGGGCCTGCCCGGCCAGCCAGAGGTTGTAGCGCAACTGGTCGGCGGCCGTCAGGGGGAAGCCGGAGGCTTCCCGGTAGTTTTGGACGTTGTCGGGGTCCACGGCGTCGCAGCCCTTTTTTACGGCCAGGTCCAAGCGGGCGCGCATTACCGGCGCGAGGGCGTCCAGCCGACGGATGTCAAGGTAATTCTCACCTTCCCAGGCTGCCAGCGCCTTGCCGATGACTTCGCGGGGGAAAGCCCCGGCATCGGGGCGCCAGTTTTCGTAAGTGCCGGCGCTGAAATAGCAGATGACCTTACGGCCGAGGCGGTGCAGCGCGCCGATGGTTTCGGCGGGGGTATCGAACAAATCTACATCGTAAACCTGGGCTTTGAAGT
>JALUXH010000022.1 GCA_027019065.1 Anaerolineales bacterium | reverse complement strand
CAGTTCGGTGCGCACGCGCACGGCTTCGTCGTTGGCGGAGAAGTCAAAATAGCCGCCGACGTCGTGGGGCACGGGGTGCAGGGCGTCGCCGCCGTTGCGTTTGAAAAGGAAAAATTCAGGCTCGGGGCCGATGTTGAACACCCAGCCGTGTTTTTCTTTGAGCGCCTGCAGGTAGCGTTTGAGGCGGCCGCGGGGGTCGCCTTCAAAGGGGGTGCCGTCGGGGTGGTGGACGTCGCAAAAGATGCGCGCCCGGCGGCGTTCTTCCGGCGACCAAGGCAGCACGGCGTAGGTTTCGGGGTTGAGAATCAGCCACATGTCGCTTTCCTGGATGCGGGCGTAGCCTTCCACCGACGAGCCGTCGAACCAGATGCCGTCTTCCAGCGCCTCGCCCAGGCGGGAAGCCGGAATATCTACGCTCTTGACTGCGCCGGTGACATCTACGAATTGCAGCGAAATGAATTGGACGCCGTCTGCCTGCACCCGTTCTAATAATTCGTGTTTTGTCATGACTTCCTCCTTCTGGGGTGAAAAGGTCGGTTAAAACACAACAACCCCGCGGGGGTTCCCTTGGGGGTGCACGCCGGGCAGCAAGCCCGCCCTTGCCCACAAAGTGTTGCCCTTTCTATACCATAACAGAGCGCCGCGGCGCTCTGTGCCACTGAACGCTCCTTGTCCCGTCCGTCGCCGGACGGTTTTCGGAGGCGCTCTTGCTCTGAAGGGGAAGAGGAGGCCCGTGGCCGGGCCCCGGAGGCATCCGCTGATCTACCCGATTTTCCCCCGGCAGGCCATGCCGGGGTTAGCACACGCTTCGCAGCGTGGAACCTCCACCTCGTTACCTCGCCGCTGCCCCAAAGGGCAACCTGCCGCGAGGCTCAGCCGCTACTCTCCCATGCGATTGTCCCGCCCCCAGGTTGGGGAAATTGTAGTGAAAATGATAAATTTGTCAAGGGCAGGGGAAAAACGCGGGGCGTGATACAATCGCTCCGGGCTTATCCCTTCCATGGAGGCGAGAGAATGGCAAAGCCGCTGGTGATTTTGAGCCATCCGATGCCCGAAGCGTGGCTTGCGCCGTTGAAAGAAGCGGTGCGGCTGGTGGTCGGCCCGCCGGATGTTGCCGGGGTGGATGTTGGCCTGCAGCCCTATTTTGCCGAAGCCGAAGGGTTGTTGACCTGGCTTATTGACCCGGTAGATGAGGCCTTGCTGGCGCAGATGCCGCGCCTGAAGGTGGTTTCCAACCTGGCAGTGGGGGTGGACAACATTGACCTGGAAGCCTGCACCCGCCGCGGCGTGGCGGTGGGGCACACGCCGGGGGTGCTGACCGAAGCCGTGGCCGATATGACCTTTGCCCTTTTGCTGGCGGTTGCGCGGGGCGTTTTCCCCGCGGCTGACGATGCCCGCGCAGGGCGGTGGGGGTTGTGGCGCCCCGATGCGTGGCTGGGCGCCGAACTGCATGGGGCTACGCTGGGCATTTGGGGGCTGGGGCAAATTGGGCAGGCGGTGGCCCGCCGGGCCCATGCTTTTGGGATGCGCATCCTTTACACCGGCCGCACCCCCAAACCGGAAGCCGAAAGGGCGTGGGGCGCAGCGCGTGTGCCGTGGGAGGCGCTGCTGGCCGAAAGTGATTTCCTGAGCCTGCACGTGCCCCTGACGCCGCAAACCCGCGGCATGGTGGGGGAAGCCGCCCTGCGACGGATGAAGCCCACCGCTTATCTGGTGAACATGGCGCGCGGCCCCGTGGTGCAGACCGAAGCCCTGGTGCGGGCGCTGCAGGAAGGCTGGATTGCAGGGGCAGCCCTGGATGTAACCGACCCGGAGCCGCTGCCGCCGGAACACCCTCTTTATCGCCTGCCAAACTGCCTGATTACGCCGCACATTGGCTCGGCAACGCACACCACCCGCCGCCGCATGGCCGAAGTGGCGGTGGCCAACCTGCTGGCCGGGCTGCGCGGCGAGGCGCTGCTCTACCGAGCCAATCCCTGAAACGCCAAACGCCGCCCTTGAGAGGACGGCGTTTTCAGGTAGCGGGGGCAGGATTCGAACCTGCGACCTTCGGGTTATGAGCCCGACGAGCTTCCACTGCTCCACCCCGCAATGTTGAGCGCCCTTTTCGGGCGCAGGCGGAATTATAGCAGCCTTTCAATGGCGCGTCAAGCATCAGCGTTGAATTGGTTTTCCCATTTCGTGACGCTTGCAGAACCTTTGGGGGCGTGCTATAATGCGGGCGCGCGGCGGCGGTTAAATGCGCGCCATGGTTGTGATGATTATTTCCCCTTCTTCCCCTTTACGATGTAAATGAATCGTTTTCCAAAGAGGCCTCGGCGAGGTCTGCTTTGTGATGTGTATCCGTGGGCTGTCCGGCAGGGTAGCGGATGGCTGCATTCCCTTTGAAATGGATTGGCGACATGGAGATTTCAGAACTGCAAAAGCGTTCGCTGGCCGACTTGCGCCAGAAAGCCCGCGAAATGGGCATCCCGCGAGCCTGGCGGATGAAAAAAGAAGAACTGTTGATCGCCATCCGCCGAGCCGAGGCCGAAGCCGAGGGGCTGGAACTGCGCGGCGGTGTGCTGGAGATTATGAATGAAGGAGTCGGTTTCCTGCGCACGCAACACTATCGTGCCGGCCCCGACGATGTCTATGTTTCCCCAACGCAAATTCGCCGCTACAACTTGCGCAACGGCGACCTCATCATCGGCTACGTGCGCCCGCCGCGGGAAAGCGGCCGCTATTACGGCCTGAGCCGCATTGAGACCATCAACGGGCTGCCTCCGGAAAGCGCCACCGACCGGCCGCGGTTTGAATCGCTGGTGCCCATTTACCCCGATGAGCGTTTTGATCTGGAAACCGACCGCCACGCGCTGGCAACCCGGCTCATTAACCTGGTGGCCCCTATTGGCCGCGGCCAGCGCGGGTTGATCGTATCGCCGCCCAAGGCAGGCAAAACCACGATTTTGAAGCAAATCGCCAACGCGATTTCGGAACGTTACCCCGACGTGCATTTGATGGTGGCCTTGATCGGCGAGCGGCCGGAAGAAGTAACCGACATGGACCGCTCGGTGGATGCCGAAGTGATCGCGGCCACCTTTGACGAGCCGGTGACAGAGCACGTGCGGGTGGCCGAGGTGGCGCTGGAACGCGCCAAGCGGCTGGTGGAAATCGGGCGCGATGTGGTCATTTTGCTGGATTCCATCACGCGGCTGGCGAGGGCTTACAACCTGGTGGTCACGCCGTCGGGGCGCACACTTTCCGGCGGCATTGACCCCTCGGCGCTTTACCCGCCCAAACAGTTTTTTGGCGCTGCCCGTAACATTGAGGAAGGCGGCTCGCTGACGATCATCGCGACTTGTTTGATCGATACCGGCTCGCGGCTGGATGATGTGGTCTATGAAGAATTCAAGGGCACGGGCAACATGGAACTGCACCTTTCGCGGCGGCTTCAGGAACGCCGCATTTTCCCGGCCATTGACATTGAGCGCTCGGGTACGCGGCGCGAAGAAGTGCTGCTTGGCCCCGATATCACCCAGCGGGTCTGGCTGATGCGCCGCATGTTCCAGCAAATGATTACCTCGCCGCCTCACGGCGCGGGGATGGACATCACGATGGCGACGGAAGCCATTCTGGAGCGCTTGCGCAAAACGCGTGACAATATGGAATTCCTGGAAACGCTCCATAAGGAGATCTAGCCATGTTCCGCAAACTGCAACGGTTGGCGGCTGCGCTGGCCGCAGCGGCGATGCTGTGCTTGCCGCTGGGGGCTGCGTGGGCTTCCGGCTTTTCGGATGGCGCGGCAGGGGGCGGCGGCGTGCCGGTTGTGATGCCGCCTTTGATAGAAAACCCCGCCGGCACGGGGGTGCGGCGCGGTTTCCTGTTGCATACCATTATTCCCGCGCGCTCGCGGGTAGATGTCATTGAATATACCGTGCAGATGGGCGATTCGCTGTTTGGCATTGCCCGGCGTTTTGGCATTACGCCGGAAACCCTCTTGTGGGCGAATTATGCCGTGCTGCGCGATAACCCCGACCTGCTTGCCCCGGGGAAGAAACTTAAAATCCCGCCGGTCAACGGCGTGTATTACAAATGGCAAAAAGGCGATACTTTTGAGAGCGTGGCGCGGAAGTTCCACAGCACGCCGGAAGCCATTCGGGACTTTGAGGGCAACCATATTGACCCCCTGAACCCGCAAGTGAAGCCCGGGACATGGGTCATGGTGCCCGGAGGGCGGCGGCCTTTCAAGCAGTGGGTGGTGCCGACCATTCCGCGTGGGAAAGCGGGGGTGTCGCTGGGCTATTTGGGCCCGGGGGCCTGCCCCGGCGGCTATACAGGGGCCGTGGGGACGGGAACATTTGTCTGGCCGACCTCTATTCACCGGCTGGTCGGCAATGATTATG
>JALUXH010000021.1 GCA_027019065.1 Anaerolineales bacterium | reverse complement strand
TGACCGAGGAAGCAAAGGCGCCCAAAATGAGGCCGATGACTTCCCAGGTAATCCAGTTGTTGAAGGGGTTTTTCGCCCCGCCGGCCACTTTGATCAACTGAGGCACCCGGTCAACATGATGCGGCGCGAACAGGTTGACCAGAAAGCCGTTTGTGCGGGCAAAGATGGCCGAGGCGCCCAGGCCGTTCGCCGTCAGCAGCAGCGAGAAGAACAGGCTCAGGCCCAGCAGTAAACCGCCTACATAAGGGTTCGCGTAAGGCTTCCTCGGCCGGTCGATCAGTTTCTGGAACCACGATTTCTTCTTTTCAGCCATCGTCAACACTCCTTAGGCCTCAGAGGCTCAGGCTGCGGGGGAATCGCCCTCGTCCGTTTCTACTTCTTCCCAGCCGGTGATCATGGCCTCAAGGTAAGCCAGCGGCCGCGGGCCGGTCGTGATGAGGTAAACGTGTCCGGCCACGAAGGAAGCAATCAGCCAGGCGTCCAGCGTGTGAGCGCCCACCACCCAAACCATGGTGGCCTTCCCAAACAAGGTGGCGGCACCGGGCCAGACGCGCACAGCCCAGATCCACACGCCGGTCACCATTTGCACCGGCAGCAACACCACAATCAGGGCGAAGTAGGTCAGCCGCTGCAGAGGGTTGAGTTTATCCCAGAAAGTCTTTTTGAAGGGATGCGGCTCGCCCCGGAAGATGCCCCAGGTATAAAACCGGGCCTGCATCATCAGCTGCGTGAAGAAGCCTTCGGGGCGCGGCACGAATTGCTTGAAGTAGTCGGAAGCCAGGAAGTAGTACAGGGCAAAAACGAAGTTGCCGATCAGAATCCAGCCCAGAATGGTGTGCAGCAACACCAGATACCGGAAGGAAAATGCGCCCAGCCACTGAGGTTCGTGAATGATCAGGCCGATGATGAGCAACAGCACCACCGTGATCATCTGAAGCCAGTGCCAGAAACGCTCCGGGAAAGTGTAGAGGTATTCGGTTTTCGTGGCGCTTTCCGCGGCCTGAGGGGCAAATTTTTTGCCGTAGTACAGCCGCAGCGTGCCGTGAAGGGTGACACCCACCAGGGTAGCCAGGAAAGCCACCGCGCCCAAGAGGTCAATCCAGCGGATGTGGTTCCGGCGGGCCAGATACAGGTCGGGGTCTTCTTCAGGTTCGTAATACAACGCTCCGCCTTGAGCCACCACACGGCCTTCGTCTTTGACCTCTTTCGTGGCCGCGAAAACGGGTTGCACACCGGGGGGAGCAGTGATTGCCAGCCGCATGGGACGGCCGATGCGAGAATCGGCGCCGTGGCAGGCGCTGCAGTCTTTCAGGGCAGCGTCGCTTTGCACCACATCGTGGTGAATGGCATAAGGCTTGACCACCCCAACGATATGCGGGCTATCCAGCCCCAGCGCGCCGAGGTGTTTGGCAATCAGCGCCACCTTGTCGGGCGTATTGAGCGCCAGTTCGTCGGCCGTCAGCGTGCCATCGCCGTTGGCATCAAATGCCTGCACAATGTCGGGCGCATATTTGCCGTCGGGCATCCAGGCTTTTTTCAGGTCGGCCATGCTGACCACAACATCTTTTCCGTCTTTCTTGTAAACCCATTCAAAGGTCGTGACCAGGTTGTAGGGGGCTTTTTTGCCCTCGGCGTTCTTCAACAGCACCGGCAGGAAGCCCGTCACCTGGTGAGACACGGTAAACGGCTCGTGGGCATCGGCGCCGGGGGCAGCCGCGCCGGCCGACCTCACCCCGCGATAAACCGTGGGCGTTGTGCCGTTGGGCAAAACAACCGTTTTGTCAAAGGTTTCTGCCGCGGGAGCATGTAATTGTGGCACATGGCAGGTTTCGCAAGCCACTTTCGACATGTGCAGGTCCAGGTAAGGCAGCCAGTCTTTGTGAGCCGCCGTCGGGTCGTGGCACGATTCACAATTTTGCTCGTGCAAAATGTGGCTTGGCTTTTTCAGGTATTCACCGGGCGAAAGGCGGCGCGGCTCATAAGTGAGGTAAGGCGGCAGTTCGTTATCGCGCCGCGTGGCCGGTGAGTTGATGCTGCCGTGGCAGTCCACGCACTGCACGCCGCGCTCGGTATGCACATCCCAGGCAAAAAGCATTTTTTCTTTCCCGGCGATGTTCATCCCCGAGGCCGCAATGCGCTGCGGCGAGAGCACCTGGCCGGTCGTGAGGGTCGTCCAGTTTGCGTGGAGGTCTTTGAGCACCAGCGGCGTTTTGGGGTCGGTTTGCACCGCGCCGTGGCAGAGGGCGCAGTTGGCGTTGGTCGGCTGGTGCAAGTTGACATATTGGGGTTTGAGCCTGCCGTCGGCGTCAAAAGCGGCAGCGTTCCACTGCCAGCCGTTGGCCGTTTTTTGCAAAATGCCGGAACCCAGCAACACGGCGCTATCGGCCCAGGCTTTATCGCCGCCGGCGAGGGCTGCCTTGCGGGCTTCCCCGTTGGGGGCCGTGCTGTGGCAAAGGTAACAGGATGCCGTCATGCCCGCAAATTCGGGGATTTTCTCCGCCTTTTGGTGGGTCGCGTGCGAGGTGATGAAGGCGGTATCGTGGCATTGCCCGCAGGTTTTCATCAAATCGGCGGGTTGGCCACTCCTGGCCACGGGGTTGCCATCGGCATCAAGCAGGGCATAAGCAGGGTGCATGGGCGAGGGTGCGGCCTGAGGGGTAGGCCCATCCTCGGCCAGCGCTTGCCGCACGCCCACGGCAATCCCCGCGGCCACGAGGGCAATGAGCACCGTGAAGAGCAACAAGGAGATGAATTTCCGCTGCATGGCTACACTCCGTTAGGGGTTGGTGTCGAAGCGGCCGCCCCATCGCATCGGGTCGCCGGGGTAGCCCAGGGCTTTCCAGTCCAGGCGTCCATTGGGGCCGTGGCAGTCCACGCATTGCAGCGCCTGTTCTTTTGGCTTGACCATGTGGGTCAACGGCCAGTACATGTGTGTTTCCGCAAAACCATATTCACCGCTGAACTTCAGGCCGGTGTGTTGCACGTCTTCCTTGAAAGCCAGGTCCCAATCAAACTTGGTCCAGAAGCCGTTCGGCACGCCTGCGGTGAGAATTGGCAGGAGATACATGTACTTCTTGTCATAGGGCTGCATGGCCACGTGGATCTTGAAGGGGAAAATCTTCGCCGTGGGGTCGTCTATGCTGCCGGCGGGCTTGTTGATGTAGGTCACTTTGGTGGGGTCAATTTTGTCGCCCTTCACGTAGCGTGCGGCCTCGTTGCCGTTGAACCAGATGTAAGTCGGGATGAGGTTCTTGACGTAGCGGAAGTCGCCCTTGATTTTCAGGTAATGGAAGTGGTTTTGCGGGCGGTCCTGACCTGCGCTGGCCCAGTTCCAGTACACTTTGGTGGGGATTTTCTCGGCCACCTCGGTCACATGGCACGCCTGGCAGGCCACCGATTTGACGTGCTCGTTCAGGCGGGCATCTTCGTGAGGGGCGCTGCTGTGGCAGTCGGTGCACTGCACCTGATCTTTGGGGTCCACCGTATAGTTCAGGTTGATGAGTTTGCCCTTGATTTCGTGATGCGAAGTGCGGTGGCAGTCGGTGCACTGTAGGTTGTACTTGCCCATGTGCACGTCCAGGTCAGGGTCGGGGTGATACAGCGCGCTGCTGATATCGCCGTGTTTGACGTTATCGCCGCCGCCGCCGTAAGCATGGCAGGTCAGGCAGTTGGCGCGGGTGGGGTTGCGCACGCTCTTGGCTGCCGCTGCCAGGTCCACACCTTTGGCCGGGTTGCCGTATTCGCCACGCCCGTATTTGCTGGGGTCGGCATGGCACACCAGGCAGTCCACATTGTTGGGGTTGGAGAAATCGGTGGGGGCTTCTTCTGTCCACCCGTAGCCGGTATGGCACTTCATGCACACCCTCTGGTTGCCTTCCGTGTTGATGCAGAAATTGTTGATGGAATGCAGTTTTCCCAGCCGCACGGGTTGGTCGTGGCCGGGAATGTTGAAGGCTTTCTCACTGAGCCACTGCCAGTGAGAAGTGTGCATGAAATCCTTTGCCGCATCGGGGTGGCATTTCAGGCAGGTCTTGGTAACATCCTGCCCCGTCTCAAAAGTCCCCTGGATGATGGCCGAGTGATCCACATGGGGCTGATATTTCGGCAAATGAGCCCATGGATCACCCTGGGGCTGAGCGGGCTTCGGCCACAACACCCAAATGGGTACAATGACCACCAGGAGGGTGAGAACCGCGCCCAGCAACCATGTTGGTTTTTTGTCCATAGCCTTCTCCTTATAAACGTCAGGGTTGCGGACTATGCTCTGCAGCCACAGCAGCCGCCAGGAAACCGGCGCGCCGGGCAAAACGCTTTTCCAGCATGTCGCGAAATACTGCCAGCGCTTCCAGCAATTGCGGGTCGGCAAGGCGATATTCCATCATCGTGCCCTTTCGCGCTGCCTCTACCAACCCTTGCTCCCGCAGGATGCGCAAATGGCGAGATACCACAGGCTGGCTCAGCCCCAGATGCTCGGCCAGGCCGCTGACATGGTAAGGCTGTTCGGCCAGCGCACACAGCATCAAAATACGCTGCGGGTGCGCGAGCGCCGCGCAAACCTCGGCCTGCATTGGGGCAAACGCCTCTTGCTGTTCGGGGGGAAGCATGTGCGCCATCCTTTGAGAGCATTCACCTATCCACTTATACACATAATGCTTCTCACATCGCTTTAAGATAATACTCCCGCCCTTTAACGATGGTTAGTGACGATTGTCACTCAATAAAGCGCCAAACGTCCTTATCCAAGCCGAGAGATCCTTTCCATTACGGTGCCCCAAAATTTCCCCCGTATTCCTGTGCTTTCACGCACAAGGCGAGCGGCTTCCCTGGGCGCAGCCTCGCACGCGCTGCAAACGGGGGAAGGCGGCCTGCCGATGGCCATCCCCAGACTTAAAAAAGCGCCCCGAGGGCTGAAACCCCGCCCTCGGGGAAAAGTTTGCCTACGCAACTGTGCCCCCACGGGGGTTTGAACCCCGGTTTCGGCCTTGAGAGGGCCGCGTCCTGGGCCACTAGACGATGGGGGCAAGCGGGCAAATTTTACCAGAGGGGTACACGGGGGTCAAGTTACATTTTTCCCGACCCAAACCCAAAACTGGACAATATTCCTTCTTTCGGGTATCATTTTAGCGTTTCCCATCAGGCTTGGCACAGGCCAGTGGGGAAGTTTTCTTGCGCCACCTGTCGGCGCAGCACCCCAAACAAGGAACTTGCGCGCGCATGGATAAAACCATAACCCTTTTGCAACACCTCACTGAGGCGCACGGCGTCCCCGGCTTTGAGGCGCCCGTGCGTGCTTTAATTCGGCAATATCTGGAGCCGCTCGGTGAGGTTTCCCAAGACAAACTGGGAAGCCTCATCTGTTACAAGCCCGGCACAGCCGAAGCCCCAAAAATTATGCTGGCCGCCCACATGGACGAAGTGGGTTTCATGGTCAAGCACATTACCCAAGAGGGCTTCATTAAATTCCTGCCCCTGGGCGGCTGGTTCGACCAGGTGCTGCTGGGGCAACGGGTCATCATCAAGACCAACAAGGGGGATGTGGTCGGTGTTATCGGCGCCAAGCCCCCCCATTTGCTCCCCCCCGACGAGCGCAACAAGGTCGTGCAGAAAAAGGATATGTACATCGACATCGGCGCGACCTCGCGGGAGGAAGTTGAAGAAGCCGGTGTGCGCCCCGGCGACCCCGTGGTGCCGCGCGCCGACTTTGTCGTTTTAGCAAATGGCAAGGCCTACCTCTCCAAAGCCTTCGACGACCGTGTGGGCGTGGCGGTGATGATTCAGGCGCTGGAAGCCCTGCAGCAGGAAAGCCACCCCAACAGCGTCTATGCTGTCGCCACGGTGCAGGAAGAAGTGGGCGTGCGCGGCGCACATACTGGCGTGTGGGCGGTAGACCCCGACCTCGCCATTGTGCTGGAAGCCGACATTGCCGGCGATGTCCCCGGCGTCAAAGGCGAACAGGCCCCCGCCAAAATGGGCCAGGGGCCTTCTTTGCTGATTTACGACCGCAGCATGATCCCTAACCTGGGGCTGCGGGACCTGTTCCTGGAAACGGCAAAGGAAATCGGCATCGGCCTGCAGATTTCCTTTGTGGAAGGCGGCGCGACCGATGGGGCAGTCATCCACCTGCACCGTACCGGCGTGCCTACGATTGTGCTCAGCATTCCTGCCCGTCATATCCATTCCCACAGCGCGATAATCCATCGTGACGACTTTGATCAGGCCGTGCAATTGCTGGTAGCCGTGCTCCGCCGCCTGGATGCGGACACGGTGGCGGCATTGACGCGGTGAGTACCCTGGAGGCGAAATGGCTGAACCCATCAAACAAATCGTAGACGATTTACAAAAGCAAATTGAGGCCTTCGAGCCGCAACTGGAAGTGCGCGACATGGGGGTCGTGCTGGAAGCCGGCGACGGTATCGCCCGCGCCAGCGGCCTCTCCGACGTCCGCTCGCAGGAACTGGTGCGCTTTGAAAACGGGGTGATGGGCATTGCCTTCAACCTGGAGAAGGACAATGTCGGCATCATCATCATGGGCGACTACACCGAGATTGAAGAAGGCACCAAAGTCTACACCACCAAGCGCATCGCTTCGGTGCCTGTGGGCGACGGCCTGATCGGCCGCGTGGTCAACGCCCTCGGTGAACCCATCGACGGTAAAGGCCCCATCAAATTCGACCACTACCGCCCGGTGGAACGCATCGCCCCCGGCGTGATCGAGCGCAAAGACGTGGATACCCCCCTGCTCACCGGCATCAAAGCCATTGATGCCATGATCCCCATCGGCCGCGGCCAGCGCGAACTTATCATCGGCGACCGCCAGACCGGTAAAACCGCTATTGCCATCGACACCATCCTCAACCAGAAGGGCAAAGACGTCCTCTGCATTTACGTCGCCATCGGCCAGAAAAAGGCGCAGGTCGCCCGCACCGTGGCCGTGCTGGAAAAGTTCGGCGCGATGGAATACACCACCGTGGTGGTGGCCTCGGCCGACGAACCCGCGGCGCTGCAATACCTGGCCCCCTACGCCGGTTGCGCCATCGGCGAGGAATTCATGGAAACCGGCCGCGACGCCCTCATCGTGTACGACGACCTTTCCAAGCATGCCTGGGCCTACCGCGAAGTCTCCCTGCTCATGCGCCGTCCCCCCGGCCGTGAAGCCTACCCCGGCGACGTTTTCTACTTGCATTCCCGCCTGCTGGAACGCGCCGCCCGCATGGCCGACAAATACGTCATCGTGCCCTCGGACTACGCCAGCGAAGACGGCCTCGCCGCGCCCGAGGACGGCGCCGACGGCAAAGTGTACGACGGCCCCATTGCCGAACACGCAGCCGAAGAAGCCCGCAAAGCGATGGACAACGCCGACGCCTACAAGGTCGTCAAAGTGCGCGGCACCGGCGGCTCCCTGACCGCCCTCCCCATCATTGAAACCCTGCTGGGCGACGTCTCCGCCTACATCCCCACCAACGTCATTTCCATTACCGACGGCCAGATTTACCTGGAAAGCAACCTCTTCTACGCGGGCATCCGCCCGGCCATCAACGTCGGCATCTCGGTTTCCCGCGTGGGCGGCGACGCTCAAACTAAGGCCATGAAGCAGGTGGCCGGCCGCCTGCGCCTGGATATGGCGGCCTTCCGCGAACTGGCCGCCTTTGCCCAGTTCGGCTCTGACCTGGATAAAGCCACCCAGGCACAGCTCAACCGCGGCCTGCGGATGCAGGAAATCCTCAAGCAGCCGCAATACTCGCCCGTGCCGCTGGAACACGAAATCATCGTGATTTACGCCGCCACCCACGGCTACGCCGACAGCGTGCCGCTGGACAAAATGCGCCAGTGGGAACAAGACCTGCTCCGCTACATGGACACTTCCCACCCCGAAATCGGCCGCACCATCATCAGTGCGGGGCGCATCACCGCGGAAACCGAAGCACAACTCAAAGCAGCCCTGGATGCGTTTATGGCCGGCTGGAGCTAAGGGATAGAAGCCTATGGCGACCGCGAGAGAAGTCAAACTCCGCATACGAAGCGTCAAGAACATCGCGCAAATCACCCGCGCTTTGCAGGCAGTGAGTGCCAGCAAAGTGCAGCGGGCGATTGCCACGGTGGAAGCCACCCGCCCCTACGCCACCAAAGCATGGGAAGTGCTGACGCACGTCGCCATGCAGCCCGGCCGTGAACACATGCACCCCCTGATGACCCGCCGCGACAAAGTTGAAAACGTCCTTGTGGTGCTCATTACCAGCGACCGCGGCCTGGCCGGCCCCTACAACACCAACGTGCTGCGCTACACCTTCCGCCACTTTGACGATTACCCGGTGCCGGTGCACTATGTCACCGTGGGGCGCAAAGGCCGCGAAATCCTGCACCGCCGCGGCAAGCACATTGTGGCCGACTTCAGCGGCATTCCCGACCGCCCCAAGTTTGCCGATGTTTCCCAAATCGGCCACCTGCTGGTTGAAGAATTCCTCAACGGGAAAGCCGACCAGGTCTTCCTGGTGTACACCGACTTCATCAACATGCTGCGGCAGAACCCCACCCGCAAAAAACTGCTGCCCCTGGAAGTGGACGGCGGCGAGCGGGTGCAGGAATTCGCCCCCACCGCAGGCCACAAAGTGGTGGCTTCCTACATCTACGAACCCGACGAAACCGAGATTTTGGACGAAATCGTGCCGCGCTTCACCCAGTTGCAGGTCTTCCACGCCATTCTGGAATCGCAGGCCAGCGAACACGCCGCCCGCATGGTGGCGATGAAGAACGCGACCGACAACGCCAGCGAACTGGCCGACGCGCTGCAACTGGAATACAACAAAGCCCGGCAGCAGAGCATCACCAGCGAAATGCTGGATATCGCCGGCGGCGCGGAAGCGCTTGCCCAGGCCATGGCCGCCGAAGCGCGCAAGGCCGCTGCCTGACCCGCTGAGAAGTAAAAAACCACAGATTACACAGATTTTCTGTGTAATTTGCAAAATCTGCGGTTTCAAAAATCGGTGAAAATCTGTGTAATCGGTGGATACCGCAAATACAAATTACCGAATCACAAATCACGAACCACGAATTTTGGAGGCAAGCATGGCGAAAGCAACTGGCCGAGTAGTGCAAATTTTGGGCGGCGTGGTGGATGTGGAATTCCCCGCCGAACAATTGCCGGAAATTTACGAAGCCGTCAAGGTGCTTCGTGATGATGACCAACCCCTGGTGCTGGAAGTGCAAAAGCACCTCGGCGATAACTGGGTGCGCTGCGTGGCAATGGGCGCCACCGACGGCCTGAAGCGCGGCATGACCGTGGAAGCCACCGGCGCGCCGATTTCCGTGCCCGTGGGTCCCGAAGTGCTGGGGCGCATCTTCAACGTCCTCGGCGAAACCGTGGACGGCAGCGAAAACGTCAAAGCAAGCACGGTTTACCCCATCCACCGCCCTGCCCCGAGTTTTGAAGAGCAATCCACCAGCGTGGAAGTGTTTGAAACCGGCCTGAAGGTCATTGACCTGATCGCCCCCTTCACCAAAGGCGGTAAAACCGGCATTTTCGGCGGTGCGGGCGTGGGCAAAACCGTGATCATCATGGAACTCATCCGCACCATCGCCAAAGTGCACAAAGGCAACTCGGTGTTCACCGGCGTGGGCGAGCGCACCCGCGAGGGCACGCAACTCTACCGCGAAATGCTGGAATCGGGCGTAATGCCCGACACCGTGATGGTGTACGGCCAGATGAACGAGCCGCCCGGTGTGCGCCTGCGCGTCGCCCTGACCGGCCTGACCATGGCCGAATACTTCCGCGACCAGGGCAAAGACGTGCTGCTGTTCATTGACAACATCTTCCGCTTCTCGATGGCCGGTTCCGAGGTGTCGGCGTTGTTAGGCCGCCTGCCTTCCGCCGTGGGCTACCAACCGACCCTGGCCACCGAAATGGGCGAACTGCAGGAACGCATCACCTCCACCAAACAGGGCTCCATTACCTCCATGCAGGCCGTCTACGTGCCCGCAGACGACTACTCCGACCCCGCACCGGTCGTCACCTTCGCCCACCTGGATGCCACCATTGCCCTGGAACGCTCCATCGCCGCCAAAGGCATTTACCCCGCGGTGGACCCGCTGGCTTCCACCAGTCGGATTTTGGACCCGCAAATCGTGGGCGAAGACCACTACCGCACCGCCCGCGAAGTGCAGCAGGTGCTTCAGCGCTACAAGGACCTGCAAGACATCATTGCCATCCTCGGCGTGGAAGAACTGAGCGAAGACGACAAACTCATCGTGAGCCGCGCCCGCAAGATTGAGCGCTTCTTCTCCCAGCCGATGTTCGTGGCCGAGCAGTTCACCGGCATTCCCGGCCGCTATGTGCCGCTCAAGGAAACCATCCGCGGCTTCCGCGAAATTCTGGATGGCAAGCACGACGACATCCCCGAGCAGGCTTTCTACATGGTCGGCACGATTGACGAGGCCGTCGAGAAGGCCGAAAAGATGGCGAGCGAAGCCGCGTAGGAGGCGTTATGCCAATCCGTTGTGAAATCGTCTCCCAGGATCGCATGGTATGGGCCGGTGAGGCCGATATGGTGGTGGTGCCTGGGGCGAGCGGCGAAATGGGCATTCTGCCCGACCACGCGCCGTTGCTTTCCACCCTCAAGCCCGGCTTCATCAAAGTAGCGCACGACGGCGAAGAGGAAGTCTTCACGGTGACGGGCGGTGTGGTAGAGGTACGCCCCGATAAAGTGACCATCCTCGCCAATGCCTCGGAGCATGTTACCGAAATCGACATCCAACGCGCCGAGGAAGCCCGCAAACGCGCCGAAGAACTGCTCAAGACCACACCTCCCACGGCAGCCGAGCATCTTAAAGCGCAGGCGGCGCTCCAGCGCGCCCGCATCCGCCTGGAAGCCGCCCGCCGCTTCCGCCCCAAGCAAGGCCCGCAAATCCAGTCCGGCCCCGCTGAGGATGAGGACTGAGGCCGCTGATGGCTCTTTTTTCCCGAAACCTGGGCATCGACCTGGGCACCGAGCGCGTGCGGATTGCCGAAGGCGACCAGGTGCTGCTGGATGAGCCCACCCTGGTCGCCATTGCCGTCGCCGAACGGCGGATGGTCGCCGCAGGCGAAGAAGCCGCCGAAATGGAAGGCCGCACGCCCGAAGTTTACGAAGTCATCCGCCCGCTGCAAAACGGCGTGGTGGCCTATTACGAACTGACGGAAAAACTGCTCGCCATTCTGCTGCGGAAAGCAGGCGGCGCGTCGTGGCTTTTCCGCCCCAAGGTGATGATTACCGTGCCCTACGGCGTCACCAGCGTGGAACGGCGGGCGGTGCACGAAGCCATCTTGCAGGCAGGCAGCAGCGAAGCCTTCCTCATTCCCACCGTGCTGGCTTCGGCCCTGGGCGCCGACCTGCCGGTGGGCAGCCCCGCGGGCAACATGATTGTCAACCTCGGCTCGGGCACCACCCAGGCGGCGGTCATTGCCATGTATGGCGTGGTAGCTGCCGAAACCCTGCGGCAGGGCGGCCGCGCCCTTGATGAAGCCCTCGTTACCTACGTCCGCCGCAAGTACGGGCTGGTCATCGGTCAGCCCACGGCCGAACAGGTCAAACTCAAAATCGGCGCCGCCGTGCCGTTAGATGAAGAAATGAGCGCCGAAGTCCAGGGGCAGGACCAGGTCACCGGGCTGCCCCGGGAAATCACCCTCACCACCAGCGAGGTGGTGGAAGCCTTCCAGGAACCGCTGCACGCCATCGTGGAATCGGTGCGGCTGGTGATGGAAAAAACGCCGCCGGAACTGGTGGCCGATGTCATTGACCGCGGCATCGCCCTGTGCGGCGGCGGCGCCCTGCTGCGGGGATTAGACCGCCTGATGACCAAAGAACTCGGCGTTCCGGCCTATCTGGTGGATGAGCCCCGTCATGCTGCCGTCATCGGCGCTTCCCGCGGGCTGGAACGCCTGCCGGTGTTGCGTCGGCACCTGCTGAGTGTGTAATTGCCTTGCTTGCCTCTCACCCATGCTTCTAACCCACGGCCCCGCTGCGCGCGGGGCCGTGTTTTTTATGAGCCGCCCTGTTTGGCGGCTTCCACAATTTCCGCCGCGAGTTCATAGCGCCGAAACTGGGGCATGACATAAATGCCCTGCGCCCACGGGCGGAGGGCCGCGACCAGTTCCTGGGCTATACGAACCCCCTCCTGCGGGGCGCGGTCGCCCGCCTGCTCCATGCGCCGCATTACCTCCGGCGGGATTTCAATGCCCGGCACTTCGTTGTGCAGGAAGGCGGCATGGCGGCGGCTGTAAAGCGGCATCACCCCCACCAGCACGGGGATTTCCAGTTTCCCGAATGCGCGCTCGTAATCTTCCAGAAAACGGCGGGCTTTTTCGGGCCCGAACACCGGCTGGGTAAGGGCGAAATCGGCGCCGGCGCGGATTTTGCGGCGCAGCACCTTCATCTCGCGGGCAGGGTTTTTGGGGTTGAGGTTGAGCGCGCAGCCCACGAAAAAGGAAGTCGGCTGGCCGATGGTGCTCCCCGCGTGGTCAACCCCGGCGTTGAACTTCTGCTTGATGAGTTTGATCAGGCCGGAAGGCACGAGGTCGTAGTTGTCGGCGGCTTCGGGGTAATCGCCGACGGAGGTCGGGTCGCCCATCACCACGAAGACGTTGCGGATGCCGAGGGCGTGCGCGGCGAGTAAATCGCCCTGCACCCGCAGCAGGTTGCGCCCGCGGGTGGGGAAATGCAGGGTGGTTTCAATGCCCACCTCCTGCTGGATGAGGTGGCAGACCGCCCACGGGCTCATCCGCATCCGCGCCATCGGGCTGTCGGCCACGTCCAGCACGTCCGCGCCTACATCGGCGAGCAGGCGGGCTGCGGCCAGCACCTTGTGGGCAGAAAAGCCCCGCGGCGGGTGCACTTCCACCGCCACCACGAATTCCCCGGCGGCCAGTTTTTGCGCCAGCCGGCTGGAAGGCTCGGCAACGGCCTCGGACGCAGTTTCTTCCTGGGGCTGTGCGGGGCGCCATTCCAGCGAGAGCACGGGCGGCAGTTCGGCCAGGTTTTGGTGCATCGCGGCGATGTGTTCCGGCCGGGTGCCGCAGCAACCGCCCACCAACGAAGCGCCGCCCTCGGCAAAGAAGCGGGCATATTCGCCGAAATAGTCTGCCCCTGCGGGATAGGCAATGCGGCCATTGGGCAGGCGTTCCGGCCAGCCCGCGTTAGGCTTAATCCAGAAGCGCGCATTGGGGGCGACCTTGCGCATTCGCCGCAAAATGCGGAGCAACTGGGCAGGCCCGCCGGAGCAGTTTGCGCCGAGCACGTCCACGCCGTAGGAAAGCAGCGCCTCGGCGACCTTTTCGGGCGGGTCGCCCAGCAGGGTGACGTCGTCGCGGGTGAACGAAAGGGAAGCCACCACGGGCAGGTCGGGGGCGACTTCGTGCACCGCGGCCACGGCTTCCCGCACTTCGTAGAGGTCGCTCATGGTTTCAATCACGATGAGGTCGGCGCCCGCCTCGGCTAAGGCGGCAATTTGCTCACGGAAGGCATCGCGGGCTTCTTCGGGCTGGACGCGCCCGAAGGGGGCGAGGCGCACGCCCAAGGGTCCGACATCACCGGCGACCAGCACGTCCTTGAAGGAAGCCAGCACCACCCGGCGGGCGAGTTCCACACCGGCGCGGTTGATTTCGGCGACCTTGTCTTCCAGGCCGTGCTCGGCGAGGCGGTAGCGGTTCGCGCCGAAGGTGTTAGTGAGGATGATTTGCGCGCCGGCGTCAATGTAGCGACGGTGGATGTCGGCAATCAGCGCGGGATTGGTCAGGTTGAGGGCGTCAAAGCACGCATCAAAGCCGATGCCGTGCTCGTGCAGAATTGTGCCCATCGCGCCGTCAAGCAAAATGGGCCTGTCGGCGTTTTCAAGCAGTTGGAAGAAGCGTTCGCGGGGAGTGGGCATGGTGGGGTAATGGTGGGAGGATAGGTGGATAGGAAGTTAGGAGTGGCGAGTTGCGATTAGCGAGTTAGGATTAGCGATTTAGGATTTGCGGTTTGCGTTCCTTGCCAAAGCGGGTTATACTCTTGGTATAACCACTTGCAAGAGGTGCGTCAAAATGACGGTCAAAACGGCAATTTCCATTCGTGAAGATTTGTTCGCCGAGGTGGAACAACTGGCGAAGGAACTGGGGGTTTCCCGCAGTCAGGTGTTTGCCATGGCGCTGGAAGAATTCATCGTGCGGCGGCAAAACCGCCAATTGCTGGACGCGTTGAACCGCGCTTACGCCGATGAACCCACCGACGAAGAGCGGGCGTTGTTGCAAGCCATGCGGCGCATTCAGAGAGAGGTTGCCGACGAATGGAAATCCGGCAGGGCGATGTGTATTGGGTTGACCTCGGCGAACCAAGCGGTTCGGAGCCGGGCTGTCGGCATCCCTGCGTGGTGGTGCAGAACGACGTCTTCAACCAAAGCCGCATCCGCACAGTGGTGGTGTGCGCGCTAACCTCCAACCTGAAGCGGGCAGAAGCGCCGGGCAATGTGCTCTTGGAAAAGGGCGAAGCCAACCTGCCGAAGCAAAGCGTGGTGAATGTTTCGCAAATCTTCACGGTAGATAAAACCCAACTCGGCGATTACATCGGCGCGCTTTCCCCGCGGCGGGTGCGGCAAATTTTAGCGGGGATTTTGCTGGTACTGACGCCGCGCGAACCCTAAACCGGCTCATAAACTTTCACACGGTCAATTTTGAAAGTCTTCACCGTCTCCACAAGAGAAGGGGGCGCGTGCTCGTTGAACCATTGGGCGGAGCACCAACGATACGCTTCGGCAAATTCTATCAAGCCGTGCTTGACCGGGTTCTGGTTGACGTAACGAAGTCTTGCCAAATACGAGCGCTGAAATGTGATTTGGCTATCCCAATACTGAAACCACACTTTGCGCCCGGGCGTGCCATCTTCACGGTTGAAGGCTTTGGCAGTGGTCATGTGCAATTTGCTTATGAAGCGCCGAAGTGTAGCGGGGTTGCCCGGAGAACGGGCAATGAAGTGGTAATGCTCGTTGAGGATAGCCCAAGCGTGGAGTTCCCAGCCGAATTCGCTTGCGATGGCGAACAAGGCGTTTTGGAATAAGTTCTTGCGATCCTCGGCAGCCAAATGGGGAAGTCGGCGATAGGTAGCGGCAGTTACCATATAAATTCCCGGCTGGAAAGTCCAGTGAGCGGGGGCGTGAGGCCATTGTTTCATCGCAGCCTCCTTTGGAGTGCGGCATCGTGATGCCGCTTTCCAAAGCGGCGACTCGTCGCCGCACTCCAAAATTGCATCGGAGAGGCCGAACGGGGAAGTCGGCGATAAGTGGCAGCGGTCACCATGTAAATTCCGGGCTGAAAAATCCAGTGGGCAGGGGCATGAGGCCATTGTTTCATCGCAGCCTTCTTTTGGAGTGCGGCATCGTGATGCCGCTTTCCAAAGCGGCGACGAGTCGCCGCACTCCAAAATTGCTCCGGTGCGGCCAGAGGGGAAATCTGAGGAACCAATCGCGGCCATCACCTTACAAATTCCCGGCCAGCAAATCCTGCGGGCGGGGGCAACAAAGCCATTGTTTCATCGCAGCCTCCTTTGGAGTGCGGCATCGTGATGCCGCTTTCCAAAGCGGCGACTCGTCGCCGCACTCCAAAATCAAATCGCAAAATACTTTGCCTCGGGGTGATGCACCACAATCGCCGCGGTGGATTGCTCGGGCACCAGTTGGTAGGCCGCGGTGAGGCTCATGCCCAGGGCGCTTTCCGCAGGCAGCAGGCGGAACACTTTGGCGTGGTCTTCCAAATCGGGGATGGCCGGGTAGCCCCATGAGTAGCGCTTGCCGCGGTCGGGCGGCAGGCCGAGTTCGCGGCGGATGTGGCGGTGCAGGAATTCCGCCGTGGCTTCGGCGGTCTGCACCGCAAGCCCGTGGAAGAAGTAGGCTTCGGTGTATTCGCCCGCTTCCTGCAGGGCGTCAAAGCGCGCCGTCGCCTCCTTCCCCACCGTGACCACCTGGAACGCCACGACGTCCATCACGTCGGAATCCACCGAGGCGAAGTAGTCGGCGAGGCACAGCCCTTCGCGGCTGCGCTGGCGGGGGAAGGTGAAGGTTTCCAGCACGCGCGGCTCGCCTGCTTCCACCGAAGCAGGGTCGTAAACCAGCAGCCGGTCGCCCTCGGCCTGGCACGGCCAGTAGCCGTACACCGCCTGCGGGTGGAACCAGCCTTCCCGCAGGGCCTGGCGCTGCATTTGGGCGAGGCGGGCTTCAAATTCGGCTTGCAGTTTTTCCCACGCTTCGCCCTGTGTGTTCTTTGCGCCCCACGAAAGGCGGAAAAGTTCGCGCTTCGCCAGCAACGGGAACACGGCTTCGGGGGAGATGCTTTCCACCACCTTCGCACCCCAAAACGGCGGCGTGGGGATGTCGGGCGCCGGAGGCACGCGGCGGCGCGGGCGCGGGGCGCGCTTTTCGCCGCTTGCTGCCCCTTCCTGCCCCAGTTCGCGCTTCGCTTCGTCAAGCACCTGCCGGATGATGAGGTCGCGGCGGTTGGCGTCTTGCAGGGCGTCCATGATGGCAAGCCCTTCAAAGGCATCTTTGCAGTAGAACACGCCCGCGTCGTAAAAATGGCCGTCTTCGGTGAGCAGAATGCGGCGTCCGAAGCGGCGGTTGATGGCCGCGCCGCCGATGAGCACGGGGTAATGCAGGCCGCGGCGATGGAGTTCGTTGACCACGGCGGGCATCTGCTTGCTGGTGCTGACGAGCAGCGCGCTCAGCCCGATGGCATCGGCGTTGTGCTCCTCCGCCGCCTTGACAATGGTTTCCACCGGCACCTGCTTGCCGAGGTCAATCACGGTGTAGCCGTTGTTGCTCAGGATGGTCTTGACGAGGTTTTTGCCTATGTCGTGGACGTCGCCGTACACGGTGGCGAGCACGATGGTGCCTTTGGAAACGCCCTCCTGCCGCATCAGGTAGCGTTCCAGGTGGTTGACGGCTTTTTTCATCACCTCGGCGGACTGGAGCACGAAGGGCAAGATGAGTTCGCCCGCGCCGAATTTGTCGCCCACCTCTTTCATGGCAGGCAGGAGGACCTCGTTGAGGATGTGGATCGCGGCTTCGTGGGTGGCGGGGGTGGCAACCACAGATTTCGCAGATTGAACGCCCTCACCCCCGGCCCCTCTCCCGGGGGGAGAGAGGAGTGGTTCGTTCTCCCCCGCGGCCTTTTCCCCAGAGACAGAGGGGAGCGGCTCCCCTTCCCTCGCCCTTTGGGAGAGGGAAGGGGTTGGGGGATGGGTGAGGGCGCTTTCCTCTTGAGAGGCAGGAAGCCTGCGCTCCAAAGCGTCCCAAATGCTTTCAAGAACGGCTTCGGTTTGCTGAAGCACTTCGTTGTTCCAAAAACGCAACACTTCAATGCCGTGTTGGGCAAGCCATGCCGTACGCTCTCGGTCATAAGCCTCTTGCTGCGGTTCGGCGTGTTGCCCACCATCAAGTTCTATAGCCAGTTTGGCTTCGTGGCAATAGAAATCCAGCACGTAACGGCCAATGGGATGCTGACGGCGGAATTTGGCATTGTGCACGCCCCGATTGCGTAACAGCCGCCAGAGGAGTTGCTCGGCGTCGGTCATTTCCTGACGCAGTTTTCTGGCTTTAGCAATCAGGGTTTTGGGTGGGTGGGTGTAGTGTTTATCGCCCTTGCCCTTGCCCTCACCCCCAACCCCTCTCCCAGAGGGAGAGGGGGGCGCCTCCGCGATTTTCTGCGCAATTAGCGCGTCAATGTCGGCTTCCACGCCTTCCTTGTAGCGGTGGACGATGCGCTGGTAAAGGCGTTCTTCCAGCGAAAGGCCTTCCAGCGGGTCGCGGTGGGTGGAGGGGCGGGCGGAGCGGCCTTCGTAAAATTCAATTACCCGCTGGAGCGCATCGGGGCGGCGGTTGAAAATCAGGTCTTCTGCCAAGCCGCGCTCTTCTGCGGGGATGTCGGCGTAAGGCGTGATTTGCGCGGGGTTCACAATCGCCATGTCCAGCCCCGCCTGCACCGCGTGGTAGAGGAACACGCTGTTGATGACGGGGCGCGCCGCCTTGGTCAGCCCAAACGAGACGTTGCTCACGCCCAACGAAGTGAACACGCCGGGCAGTTCGGCTTTGATGCGACGGATGGCTTCCAAAGTCTCTTTCGCGGCGTCAGCGAGGTCGGGGTCGCCGGTAGCCAAAGTGAAAGTCAGGGGGTCAAAGACCAAATCTTCGGGCTTCAGGCCGTGCTGCTCCTTCACCGCGAGGTCGTACAGGCGCTTGGCGACTTCCACCTTGCGGTCTGCGGTTTTCGCCATGCCCTGCTCGTCAATGGTGAGCAGCATCACCGCGGCGTTGTGCAGTTTCGCCAGCCGCAGCACGCGGGAAGCCTTCTCGGGGCCGGCTTCCAGATGGGTGGAATTGAGCAGGCAGCGCCCCGGGGCGGCCTTGAGCGCGGCTTCCATCACCTCGGGCTCGGTAGTGTCAATCACCAGGGGCACCTCAATGCCCGCCGAAGTGAGTTTGTGGACGACGGTGCGCATCAGGTCGGCTTCGTCGGGGCGCTCGGTGACGGCCACGGAAACATCCAGGGCGTGCGCGCCGGCTTCCACCTGCTGGCGGGCGATGGCGACGATGCCGTCCCAATCTTCGGCGAGGAGCAGGCGCTTGAACTTGCGGCTTCCCTGTGCGTTGCAGCGCTCGCCGATGAGCAGGGGCGGCGGCTCCTGCCGCATGGAATACGCCCGCACGGCAGAGGCCAGCCGAGGGATGTCCAAAATGGGGCGCGCCGGGCGGCGCTTGCCGTGGACGCGTTCCACCAGGGCTTTGAGGTGCGCCGGGGTGGTGCCGCAGCAGCCGCCGACCACGCTGATGCCGTGCTTTTCAACAAATTCGGCCAGTTGCTCGGCGAAGGGTTCCGGCTCTAAGGGGTAAACCGCCTCGCCATCCACGTTGATGGGCAGCCCCGCGTTAGGAATGACGGAAATCGGCAGGGGGGAGTGGCCGCCGAGGAATTCCACCGAAGGGCGCATGTGCTCCGGGCCGGTGGAGCAGTTCATGCCGATAACGTCAATGGGCAAGCCCTCAAGGATGGTCAGGGCGGTTTCCACATCGGTGCCCAGGAGCATGTGGCCGGTGGTGTCCATGGTGATTTGCGCCTGAATGGGCAGCCATTCGCCCGTTTCCTCGTAGGCGCGCAAAATGCCGTGGATGGCGGCTTTGACTTCCAGAATGTCCTGCGAGGTTTCCAGCAGGAGCACATCCACACCGCCTTGAATGAGGCCGACGGCCTGCTCGCGGAAGACGTCGGCGAGTTCATCGTAGGAAATGTCGGAAAGGTCGGGGTCGTCGGCGGAGGGCAGTTTGCCGGAAGGCCCGATGGAACCGGCGACAAAGCGGGGCTGGCCGGTTTTGGCGGCATACTCGTCGGCGATGCGGCGGGCAAGGGAAGCCGCGGCGCGGTTGATTTCCAGCACCTTGTCGGCAAGGCCGAACTCGGCCAGGGTGATGCGGTTGGCGCGGAAGGTGTTGGTTTCAATGACATCCACGCCCACGTCAAGAAACGAGCGGTGGACGCGTTCCACGGCCTGGGGGCAGGTCAGGTTGAGCATTTCGTTCAGGCCGCGGTACTTTTCGCCGCCGTAGCAGTCCACGGTGAGGTGCTGGGCTTCGATGTTGGTGCCCATCGCGCCGTCGTAAATGAGGACACGCTCGGCGAGGGCGTCAAGGTAACGGCGGTTGGTGTAGGGGCGGGAGGAAGACATAGGCAGGTTAGGGGGATTGGGGAGGATAGGAGGTTAGGAAGTTAGGAGTTGCGAATTGCGAGTAGCGATTTAAGATTTGCGATTTATGGTTTGGGCGCGCGGGTCACTGTTCACAGAACACCGTTCACCACAATGAAAAAGCCTTCCTGGAAGCGGAAGGCTGAAAAACATCTCAACCCTCATCTTCCAGGCCGCGTTGGCCTGCCGGAATTGGCACCTGGGCGCTTCGTTGCCGAAGACGCCTGGTTGCCGAGGCTTCACAGGGCCGGTCCCTCCACCTCTCTGGATGAGGTCTCATCCTGTTCTGTTGTTGGGCGCAAGTTTACCACAGCGGTGTGGGGAAGGCAAGTTTCACGCGTTCTGTCATCTAAAATGTTACCGGGGTAAGATGAACCCACATTCCGCACCCCGACGTAGCGGAAAAGAGGAATTTCGGGTAACCTTGGAGCATGAACACCGAGCGACGATTTGAAAGCAAACGGATTGACCATCTGGGGATTGTGGCAGGGATATGCCATGAAATCGGGCTAATTCGTGCCATTGATGAAGCCGTAGGTTCTACAGGGCGCAAAGTGAGTTGCGGGGCAGCAGTACAAGCCATGGTCTTGAACGCACTGGGGTTCAGCAGCCGGGCGCTGTATCTCATGCCTCAATATCTAAACAACAAACCGGTAGACTTGTTGATCGCACCAGGGCTCACGGCGGAAGACTTCAACGATGACACCCTGGGGCGCAGCCTGGACCAGTTGTTTGAAACCGGCGTAACGGAAGTCTTTGCCCGCGTCGCCCAACAGGCGTTGAATGTCTACGGCATTGAAACCCGTTTCTATCACCTGGATAGCACCACCTTTCATGTTCATGGGCAGTACAAACAGCATGAGGAGAACAACCAGGAAAAGAGCAATGCGGAAGAAAGCAGTAACGCAGAAGAGAACAGTAAGGAAGCGACCACTGCCCAACCAGCACTGATAGAAATCGCCTACGGGTACTCCAAAGACCATCGTCCGGATCTCAAGCAGGTGGTGGTCAACCTGATCACCGCACATCGCTCCCAATTGCCGGTCTGGATGGAAGCCTTGAGCGGTAATCAAAGCGACCGAGCGAGTTTTCCCAAAACTATTCAGGCATTTCGCAAGCAGGTAGAGGAAGGGGAAGAACCATTCTTTGTGGTGGATAGTGCGCTTTACAGCGCCGACAACTTGAAAACCCTTGAAGAGATACGCTGGCTGACGCGTGTTCCGGCTACGATTGCCGAGGCGAAACGCCTGATGGAGGAAACTGATTTGCAAACCATGACTGCTCTGGAAAATGGGTATGCCTATCGAGAAGTTTCCAGTAATTACGGCGGCGTGGCCCAGCGTTGGCTGGTGGTTCACTCTACCCAGGCAGCCCAGAGGCCGGGCGGGGTATCCCGATGGGCTCTTGAGGTGGCAACCTTGCAAGATGAGCCCTGAAACCGGGAGGAGGCGCCCTGCGAGCTGCTCCCTCGCAGCTCCTGCCGGAAACGGGCAGGGTGCGTGTCAGCCATTCACCCCCAAGGGCCTGGGAGTCTTTCTCTCGTAGACGTGGCCTTGTCCTCTAAAGGCCCGGCAGGGAAGAGGAGACTTTCCTTGCCCTGGCCGCTCCGGTGAGATGTTCTCCATCTTACCACCGGGACACCCTGCCCATGGGTATTTTATACAAGGGGAAGAGAATGCCCTACAAGTGCAAATTTTGTTTTCAACTCTCTCAAAGGATTTTGCTTTTTTCAATCATCGGGAATATTGGCGTTGCCCTTGCGATTGTGGGGCAGGTTTTGGTGACGGGAGGAGGGACTTGTCGTCTTCCTAACGGAGACTCTTGTTTTGCAATATCCGTGGGAGGGCTTTTTTATGGAGGGCTTTTGATAGTGTTTTCTCTGTTGTTGCTTTTCTTTGCGCGGCGAGAAAAGAAAGGGCGTGTTTTACTGGCGTGGTTAGGATTGACAGGATTATGGTTTATACTTGGAAGTGGCTTGAATTACGGGTTTGTTGTTAATGGGGTTTTTATGGGGGGATGGATTATATTGAGATTGCTTTCGGGGTGCAGGATTTTGTAGAAGGCAGTGCGATTTGAAACGAATGCATAAGGGGAGTAGAAAAATGTAAAGAGGAGGGGTAGTGGTAGCGAGTAAGTGATGAGGTAGGGTAAGATAAGAGCATGATACAGACCATCATCACCCATAAATGCAGTCGGTGCGGAAGCACCAATATTGTGAAAAACGGGCACAACAAGAGTGGCAGTCAGCAGTATTATTGCAAGGATTGCCATGCCCACCGTGTTTTGGAGCCAAAGCGCAAGCACACTTCGGATACAAAAGAGAAAGTCCTGAAGGTGTACAAAGAGCGGGCGAGCCTGCGAGGATTAGAGCGGGTTTTCCATGTGAGCCGCATCACAATATTGTCCTGGCTCAGAGAACGGGCACAACAATTGCCAACACTACAGGAAACGCTTCTGCCAGTCCAGGGCGACGATGTTCTGGAACTGGACGAAATGTGGTCTTTTGTCTTCAAAAAAGACAACAAACGATGGATTTGGACGGCGATTTCGCGCAAAACCAGGCAAATAGTGGCTTTTGTAATTGGTGATCGGAGCGAGAAAACCTGCCGACGGTTGTGGCAACGATTGCCCGCTGAGTATCGTGAACTTCACTCCTTCAGCGATTTCTGGGAGGCTTACAAGAAGGTATTTCCCAAAGAGACTCACCGTTCCGTTGGTAAAGAGACAGGCGAAACGGCTCACATGGAGCGATGGTATAACACCTTGCGCCAACGGCTTGCCCGGTTTGTTCGGAAAACGCTTTCTTTTTCCAAGTCCGAGGTTTATCATCACATCGTGCTCAAGTGGTTTATCACAGAGTACAACCTTGAACGACGCCACGCCCTCGCATCACTTACTACTTGACCACTACC
>JALUXH010000020.1 GCA_027019065.1 Anaerolineales bacterium | reverse complement strand
GACGCCTCAAACGCCGGCTGGCGGAAGCCGCCGCAGCCAGCAGCATTCCCCTGACGCTGGAAGAAATTCACGACCCGGCCGCACTGGCGCAGTTCAGCCCCCTTACCCTGCCTCGGCTGTACGTAGAAGGGCATCTTGTGGCTTCCCGCAACGTTCCCTCCGCGGCCAGTCTGCGCCGCCTGCTCAAGGCTCAAAACCGTGCCTAAACCCTTCCCCCGCTTCACCACCGCGGCCCCCTCACTGGGCCGCACCGTCAAACTTGCCCGCCTGCTGGGCAACCCCGTGCGCCTGCGCATCTTGCTTGCTCTGCGGGAAAGCCCGCGCTGTGTGCGCGATTTGATGGAAATTACAGGGCGCTCACAGGCCAATGTTTCCCAACACCTGATGGTGCTGCGCGCCGCCGACCTGGTGCGCACAACCAAAGACGGTACGCGCGTGATCTATCACCTGGGCTGCCGCCGCGTCGCCGAACTGCTGGATACCCTCGCCGACACTGCCGCCGCGCTGGACGCGCTGGACGGCATGGACGGCATGTCGCGCAAACCTTGCGGACCGCGCAAGTGCGATTGGTAGGAAACCGAAACCGCAGATTCCGCAGATTGGAGCAGAAAAAACCACAGAAGACACAGAAACTTAAACTTACAGAGAACACAGAAATTTTTTCTTGGCGCTCTTTGCATCCTTAGCGTGCTTGGCGTTATCTCTGCGCCTGGCGTTAACTCTTGGCGCCTTTTTTCTGCGCTCATACCATTCCGATTTTGGAATGAACATTCAGGAGGTACCATGAAAATCGCCGTAACATCCGAAACACCGCAAGGGCTGAACAGTGCCGTGAGCCACCACTTTGGCCGCAGCCCTTACTACACCCTTGTGGCTGTAGAAAACAGCACGATTGTATCCGCCCAGGCCGTTCCCAACCCGGGGGCAGGCGGGCACAAACCGGGCGAACTGCCCGCGCTCATCAAGGAATACGGCGTAGACGTCTTGCTCACCGGCGGGATGGGCCCGCGAGCCGTGGCGTTTTTCAACGACTACGGCATTGAGGTGGCCACCGGCGCACAGGGCACCGTGCGCGCCGCAGTGGAAGCCTACCTCGCCGGCCGCCTGCGCGGCTACACCCCCTGCAAAGAGCACGAGCAGGGCGAAGGCGGCCATCGCCGCGGCCGGTGCTGAACCCCAAACATGCCCTCCGGCCCGGAAAACTGCAAATGAAGGATAAGCCCCATGAAATACGCCTCGCGTCAACCCCTCCCCCACGGCTGCCTCTGTAACCTCGGCGGCTGGATCAAACGCTCACCTCCAGGTTCCGCAAAGCCCCAACGCTCCAATTTCCCAATCACCTGACCCTTAAACAAACCTGGAGGCCCCTATGCTGAAGAAAATTCAGGAACACCTGAAAAAATACATGCTGTGGTACGTCACCGTGGCCATTGCCGTGGGGTGGGCGCTGGGCTATCTCAACGCCCCCTTCACCAAAGCCCATGCCCCCACGCTAAAAACCCTCATCACCGTCATCGTCTTCCTGATGATTTACCCGATGATGGTCAACATTCGTCTGGAAGCCCTGGTGGAAGCCGCGCGCAACCTCAAAGGGCTGGGGCTGACCCTGCTCTACAATTTCCTCTGGGCGCCGCTGTTCGGCTTCCTGATGAGCAAAGCCTTTTTGCACGACCCGCAGGTGGGCTTCGGCTTCCTGCTGGTGATGGTCGTGCCCTGTTCCAGTATGAGCATCGGCTATACCGGCCTGGCCGACGGCAACCTGGAACTCTCCACGGTGGCTGTGGCCACCAGTTTCGTCGCTGCCATTGCCGCCATCCCGTTCTGGTTGGGCATCCTCGGCGGGTCGTTCCACGTCCCCGTGCCGATGGGGCTGCTGATGCACGCCATCCTCACCGTGCTGATTTTGCCGATGGTGCTGGGCTACCTGACCCGCCTGGGGCTGATTCGCACCCTGGGCGAAAAGGGCTTCCGCAAAATTGCCCCGCTGTTCCCCAGCATCACCCTGGTGAGCATGTTCCTCATCATCTTCATGATTTTCTTCATGAAGGCGGGCATTTTGGTGAAGAAGTGGCAGCTGATGGTATGGCTGATTGTACCCAACCTGCTGTTCGTCACGGTCACTTTGGCCGTCATCACATGGCTTGACCGGAAAAGCGGCCTGAGTTATGAAGATCACATGGGCATTGTGTTTGCCAGCACCGGCAAAAACAACGGCACGGCCATCGCGCTGGCCACGGCGGCTTTCTCGCCGCTGGTCGCCATTCCGGCAGCCACTTTGCCCATCTTCCAGATTGTCTTCCTCATCGGCTACCTGAAACTGGAACCGTGGGTGCGGCGCTATTTTGGCGCCGTGACCAAAGAGGAAGCCGCCCGCGCCTTGGCCGCCAAGGAGGCTTGAAATGTTCAGGCGCATCGTGTTCGCTACCGACTTTTCGCCGCACGCCGAAATGGCAAAGAAGGTTGCTGCCGACCTTGCCAAAGGCAACAGCGGCAAGCACCTGTGGGTGCTGACCGTGCTGGAGCCGGTTGAAGAGCCGCTTTGGGCCACAGAAGAACCGGCAGGCGTTCCCGAAGAGGAATGGGAAGCACTGCAGAAGAAAGAAAGAAGCGAACTGGAAGCCGAAAAGCACGCCCGCCTGCATCAGGATATCACCGACTTGCGCGGCCTGGGCGTAGCCGTGACCGAGATGGTGCGCGAAGGCGACCCCGCGGAGGAAATCGTTGCCGCGGCGCAAGAGGTGGAAGCCGATGTCATCGTGATGGGCTCGCACAGCAACCGCTCCATCTGGGATGTGGTGCTGGGCAGCGTGACCGAGCACGTCCTCAAGCACGCCCCCTGCCCCGTGATTGCGGTT
Source organism: Anaerolineales bacterium (assembly GCA_027019065.1). Lineage (GTDB taxonomy): Bacteria > Chloroflexota > Anaerolineae > Anaerolineales > DRMV01 > DRMV01. Next base: position 1,584 of record JALUXH010000020.1, on the reverse strand, counting down.
TCGCACACACCCGAGCAAGCCGCCAACGGCAAAGAAGGGCCCATTCTGCTGGTGACCGACTTCTCGCCCGCCTCAGAAAAGGCCATCCACGTAGCGGCTTCCCTGGCAAAGGAGCAGAAGGCCAAACTCATCGTGCTGAGCGTGGCCGGGCGCGGTTTCGGCCTGCGCGCCGCCCAGCCCGCCCTCGCCAACCTGGTGGAAGAACTGCGCGGGCAGGGGCTGGCCGTGGAAGGGCTGATTCGCCAGGGCCGCCGCGGGCAGATTTACCCGCCCATTGTGCAGACCGCTGAAGACAGCAATGCCAGGATGATCGTCATGGGCTCCCACAGCCGCCTGACGATTTACGATGTAGTTTTGGGCTACGTGGCAGAAAATGTGAGCAAGCACGCCCCCTGCCCCGTGCTGATCGTCTCCGACCGCAGCGCGGCGTAAGATTTTGGAGAGGAAACACAGAGGGCACAGAAAACTACAGAGCACACAGAAATTTCTGTGTTTTCCGTGCTCCTCTGTGCCTTCTGTGTTTTTCCCCCTGATGAGGTTCAAGCCCATGAGCACAGAGCCATTCCCCCACCGCATCGTCATCCTGCCGGCGCGGCGCTGCCGCCGCAGCCGCAAAATCATGCAATATCTTGACGAGCGCGGCATCCCCTACACCCGCATTCCGCTGGAAACCGACGAGGGCGTTGCCATCGCGCAGCGCTACAACATGCGCGCCTCGCCGGGCATTCTGGTGGACGGCGAGAGCCACAACCCCTTTGAAATTTTAGACCCCGACCGCTGCCGCGTGGATGAAGCAAAGGCCCGCGCCCTGTTCGGCCACAAACACCGTTAGCCTTTACAGTTTATCCATGCTTCCCCACATCTAATCTTTAGAGAGGAAAAGCCCATGTCCAGTCCTGCACAAGGTTTCAAAAAACTCCATGTAGAAGTTCTCCGCCGCGACGCCGACCAGGCCGAGATGGTTTCCCCGCAATGGCGCGTGACCCTGGCGACCACCTCCGAAAAACCCGTTGGCGCGCCTTCGCCCACCCTGACCCTGTTGGGAGCGCTGGCCGCCTGCACCCTCTCCGGCATCCGACGGGGCGCCCAGGCCGGCGGGCTGCACATTGACGACGCCAAAGTCGTGGTGGATGCCACCCGCGCCCCCACGCCAGAGCCGCATTTTCAGGATGTCAAAGTCCATATCACCGTCTTCAGCCCGGAAGCAAAAGAGCGGCTGACGCCGATGCTGGAAGCGCTGAAAAGCAACGGCACCGTCACCAACACGCTCAAGCAGGCCACCGACCTCACGCTGACTTACGAAATTGTCAGCACGGCGAAATCATCCGCTACTTAGTCCCTTCCCTCCGGAGAAAAACAGTGCCCCTCACCAACCCGACCAACACCGCCGCTTCGTGCATTGAGAAAGTAGATGTGATCGTCCGCGGCAAAAGCGAAAGCCCCACAAAAATGACCGTTCAGGCAGGCAAGTTTAAACTTGTTATTGATTGGACTTTTGACAAAATAGGCGGAACTGTGTCAAGATGTGGGTATGAACAAGCCACACAACCTAACACAGTTCCGGCAACAAGTGTACCAGAACTT
>JALUXH010000019.1 GCA_027019065.1 Anaerolineales bacterium | reverse complement strand
GTGAGCGGTGTGGGCGAAGGCCCCGGCGTGGGGTAGTAGTAGCCTGGGGTGGGTGTGGGAGAAGGTTTCCTGAAGGCGGTGGGGGTGGCTGTCGGGCCGGGGTGGGGGGTGGCCGTGGCGTGAGGCCGGGGCGCGTTCAGCGCCGCGGCGATGCCGATGCAATAGCACGGCACCGTCAGCAGAATGACCATCAGCAACACGTAGCGCACCCGCAACTGCCAGGATGTTTCGTTCATCGTATGCCTGCAAAAGGCGTTCTCGCACTTGCGCGGCCGGGGGAGATTGCCGGGACATCCATGCAGTAATGATACCACCAACGCCTGAAAATGCGGCTCTCATGGTATACTTACCCTAATAGAGGAAAACGATATGCTGCTTTGGGAGGGTAGCGATGAAGGTCATCGTCAAGCGAGAAGATCTGGCTCAGGGGCTGCGGGCGGTTGCGCGCGCGATTTCCAGCCGAACCACCTTGCCGGTGTTGAGCAACGTGCTCGTTGCCACCGACGAAAAAACATTGCGTCTTTCGGCTACCGACCTGGAACTTGCCATTACGGCCTGGGTGCCCGCAAAAGTAGAAGAGGAAGGCGCCACCACGGTGCCGGCGCGCACTTTTTCGGACCTGGTGGGCATTGTGTCGGCGGATGTGTTGCGCTTGACCTATGACGATGACCGACGCACGCTGCATGTTCACGGCGGTTCTTCTGAAACCGACATCCTTTGCATTGAGGCCGACGAGTTCCCCCCGCTGCCCGCGCCGGAACTGGACGCGGGCGTGGTGGTTTCGGTAGCCGATTTTCGCGAAATGGTGCAGCAGGTCGGCTTTGCGGCTTCCGGCGACGATGCCCGGCCGGTGCTGACCGGCGTTTTCCTGCAGGTGGAAGGCGATACGCTCACCGCGGCGGCTTCCGATGGCTACCGGCTTTCGGTGCGCAAACTGACCGTGGAAAACGGTGCGGGCGGTGCCCTTTCCCTGATTGTGCCTGCCCGCGCCCTCAACGAGGTGGCCCGCGCCGCCCGCGATGACGAAGATATGGTGGTCATGGTAGCTCCGCCCGGCCGGGGGCAGGTGGTTTTTCGGGTGGGCGATGAGGTGGAGGTGGTTTCCCAGTTGATAGAAGGCGAATACCCGCCTTATGAGCAGATCATCCCGCAGCGCTACAACACCCGCACGGTGGTTTCTACGGCTGCTTTTGTCAAGGCCTGCAAGCAGGCCGAAATTTTTGCCCGCGAGGGCACGCAGAGCACCCACCTGGCCATTACCCCGGGCGGCGAAGTGCCCGGCGAAATGCGCATCTCGGCCACTTCCGAAAACACCGGCTCCAACGAAAATACCCTGACGGCTACCGTGGAAGGCGAACCCATAACGATTGCATTCAATGTGCGTTACCTGCGCGAGGCGCTGGAAGCCATCCGCACGCCCGAAGTGGCGCTGGAAACCACAACCCCGGCCAGCCCCGGCGTGTTGAGGCCGGTGGGGGCTTCCGACTTTATTCACATCATCATGCCCATGCACTTGTAGGCGGCATGAACATGAGCGGCCATGCGACCTGACAGGGCTTCCCCTGTCAGGTTTGTTTTATCGGCACCCCGGCGGGGGAAGGCTGCTCAGGAGGTTGGGGCTATGACGATGCCCTTTGCTTCAACCGACCCGTTGTGGCGCATCCGCCAGATTTTGCTGCAATACCCCATTTTGGGGAAGCGGGTGCGGCGGCGGATGCGAAAAGAGCTTTTTCGGCGGGGGGTGATTTCCCAAAAAGCGTTTGAAGAGAAGGTGCGCGAAGTCGCGATTGAATCGCAGCGGCGGGAAGGCATCCGCAACCCGTTTGTGGAAGAACCGGCCGAAGTGTGGGAAGAGCGCCTGCAATGGGCGCGCGCCTACCTGACCGATTTCTACTTTGCCTATCACCTGCCGTTCAGCGAGTTTGACCGCATTTTGCGGGAAGTGCGCAATGAGCGCACCCCGATGGCCGAAGAGGAAGACCTGCTCAGCACCAATCTGGAACTGGCCCCGCGCGCCCAGCTGTTTGACGAGGCGTTTGCCATTGAAAGAATGCCCCCCGAAGAGGCTGCCCGTTTTGAAGCCCGCTTGCAGGAAATCAAAGTCGTGCTGATTCGCGCCCTGATCAGCGACCAGTTGGGCTATGTTGGGCTGGCCAAGCGCTGGCTGCGGGTGGAAGACCTGGATTACATCCGCCGCCGCAAAATAGGCCCCGGCAAAATCGGCGGCAAGGCCGCGGGCATGTTGCTGGCTTACCGCATTTTGCTTTCGGTGGGCGAAGAAGACCTCAAGGCGCATCTCCGCATTCCCGAATCTTACTTTCTGGGCGCCGACGTGATGTATGCCTTTATGGTGCATAACGGCCTGATGAAATGGGCGGTGCAAAAATACAAAACCGACGAGCAAATTCAGGCGGAATACCCCCAACTGCGCGAGGAATACGCGCGCGGCGATTTCCCGCCCGATATTCGGGCGCGTTTTGAAGAACTGTTGCGGGAAGTCGGCAACAAGCCGCTCATTGTGCGCTCTTCCAGCCTTTTGGAAGACAACTTCGGCACGGCCTTCGCCGGCAAATACGAAAGCCATTTTTTGCCCAACCAGGGGTCGCTGCAGGAAAACCTGCAGGCATTGATCCGCGCCATTGCTTGTGTTTATGCCAGCGGCCTGGGGCCCGACCCGCTGCTCTACCGGCGGGCGCGCGGTCTGGTGGATTACGATGAGCGCATCGCGGTGCTCATTCAGGTGGTGGAAGGCGCACCTTACCGGCATTACTACTTTCCCCATGCAGCCGGGGTGGCTTTCAGCCGCAATATGTTCCCCTGGTCGGCGCAAATTCGGCAGGAAGACGGCTTTGTGCGCCTGGTGTGGGGGCTGGGCACCCGTGCGGTGGACCGGGTGGGGAATGACTACCCGCGCCTGGTGGCGCTCAGCCATCCGGAGCTCCAGCCGACGGCCTCGGCCAAAGCGCGGCGTTACTATTCCCAGCGCTATGTGGATTTGATAGACCTGGAGGCCAACAATTTCCGCACGGTAGAAGTGCACGAAGTGCTGGCAGGCCGTTACCCGCTTTTGCCGCTGATTGCCGCGCTGGATGAAGAAGGCTACCTGGCGCCGCTTCACACCCAGCGGGTGCCCAGGGAGCGCTTGCAAGATGTGGTCATTACTTTTGATGAATGGCTGCGCCGCACACCGTTCGCCGGGCGGATGCGCAGCATGCTGACCACGCTTGAACGGCATTACGGCGTGCCTGTGGACCTGGAATTTGCAGCCCATGTTCCCGACCCGCGGGCTTCGCGCCCTGAAGTGGACCTGACCATTTTGCAATGCCGCCCCCAGAGCCATTACCGCACCCGGCGGGGTGCCGTGCCCTCGGGCCTGCGGCAGGAGGATGTTGTGCTGGAAACCCACAATGTCATGCCCGACGGCTGGGTGGAAGGCATTCGTTACGTGCTGTTTGTGCCGCCGGAAGGTTATTTTGCCCTGCAAAACGTCGGGCAACGCCGCCTGCTGACGCGCGCCATTGGCAAACTCAATGCTTTGCTGGCCGAAGAAATTTTCATCTGCGTAGGCCCGGGCCGCTGGGGCACTTCCAACCCCGATTTGGGCGTGTATGTGGGCTATGCCGACATCCACCACGCCCGCGCACTGGTGGAACTTTCCGGTTACAAGGTGGGCCCGGCTTCTGAGCCTTCCCTCGGCACGCATTTTTTCCAGGACTTGATGGAAGCCCAGATCTACCCCCTGTCGGTCGACCTGGATGATGGCCGAACGGTGTTCCGGCGCGAATTTTTCTACGAAACGCCCAATCACCTGCACGATTTCCTGCCGTCTGACCGTTGGGGGGCGGTCGCCGAGGCGCTGCGTGTCATCGCGGTGGAAGACTACCGCGCCGGCGGGCGCCTTGACCTGGTGCTGGATGCGCTGCACCAGCACGGCGTGGCTTTTGTTTCCTGAGGCGCTGCCGGCGCGTGGGCGTTGCGTTTGCCCGGGCGCGGGCATTATGAGGTTTGTCACCAATTTTGCCGGTATGCCTTGTGAAATTTGACACGGACGTTTGCGCTGTGCTATACTTCGCCATTGCAAGGCGTTGAAAAGCCGCTTTTTCTGCAAGCCGGCCCGAAGAAGGCGCCGCCGGCGTTTTGCGGCGGCTGTTGACCCACTGCCGCCGCGGCGTTCTGGCAGGGCGGGGCCGTGCCTTTTTCTTCCCGAGGCGTTCCATGATGCTCGCGTACATGCCGATTGCGCTTTTGTTGCTCTTTGCCACTGCACTGGCAGTGCTGGTGGTGGTGATTGGCGATAGTTTTGGCCCTCGCAATCCCAATCGCGCCAAGTATTCGCCTTATGAATCGGGGATGACGCCCATGGGGGAAGGCGCGCGTCGTCAGCCCATCCGCTTTTACCGTGTGGCGATGCTGTTCATCCTCTTTGATATTGAGGTGGTCTTCTTCCTGCCCTGGGCGGTGGTCTTTCGCAGCCTGCGGCTGTTTGGCTTGATTGAAATGGCGGTGTTCATTGCGATTGTGCTGGTGGGCTACATTTACGCCTG
>JALUXH010000018.1 GCA_027019065.1 Anaerolineales bacterium | reverse complement strand
CCAAGGAGCCTCGCTACGGCTCGGCTCCTTTGCCCCCTTCCCCTCTTACTAAGAGGGGAAGGGGGCGGCCCTGGCCGCGCAACGCGCGGCCAGGGCGGGGGTTAGGGAGATCAGCAGCGAGGTCGCCGCCGCAAGGCGATGCATCGTACAGCCCCGCCGTTTTTTCGGATAGATACTTATTGTAGCAAACCTCCCCCTGCGGGAGGTCGGTTTTTCCTTGCTTTACCCTGACGGAGACGCCCATGTTGTTCACCCGCGAACAGTTGGAAGCGCTTGAAGCGCGTTCGCTGGCCCCCTATGCCTGCAAAAGCAGCGAAACCAAAGGCCGCGCTTACCCTGAAGATGAATCCGAATACCGCACCGTGTTCCAGCGCGACCGCGACCGTATTTTGCACACCACGGCCTTCCGCCGCCTGGAATACAAAACCCAGGTCTTCATCAACTACGAGGGCGATTATTACCGCACCCGCCTTACCCACACGTTGGAAGTTACCCAGGTTGGCCGCACCATTGCCCGCGCCCTCGGCGCCAACGAAGACCTGACCGAAGCCATCTGCCTGGCTCACGACCTCGGCCATCCTCCCTTTGGGCACGCCGGGGAAGTCGTGCTCAACCGTTTGATGAAAGACCACGGCGGTTTTGACCATAACAAACAATCGCTGCGCATCGTGACCAAACTGGAAAACCGCTACCCCGATTTCCCCGGCCTCAACCTGACGTGGGAAGTGCGGGAAGGCATTGTGAAGCACGAAACCGAGTACGACATCTCCGATGCCGACGATTACGACCCCGACCTGAGAGGGCACCTGGAAGCCCAAATTGCCAACGCGGCCGACGAATTGGCCTACACCGCTCATGATCTGGACGACGGACTGCGTTCCGGCATGATTACACCCTACATGCTGGACGGCCTGGAACTCTGGGAGGTGTTGAAAGAAAGCATCGGCTGGCACAATGGCGAACTGGACGAACTGACCCGCCACCGCCTCATCCGGCGGCTGATCGGCATGGAAGTGACCGACGTGGTGTATACCACAGCCCGGAAACTGCGGGAAAGCGGCGTCAAATCACGCCTGGAACTCCAACGCTTGCCTTATAATGTCATCGGCTTCAGCGAAGCGATGAGCCGCCGCAACCGGGCGCTTAAAGATTTCCTCTACAACAATCTTTACCGTCATCATCGGGTGGTACGCATGGCCGTCAAGGCCGAGCGTATTTTGACCGACCTTTTTCGGGCTTATACTGCCGAGCCTCACACCCTGCCGCGCCACATTCAGCCGTGGATTGAGGCGCGCGGGCTGGAACGCGCCGTGTGTGATTACATCGCAGGCATGACCGACCGTTACGCCATTGAGGAACACCACAAAATGTTTGACCCTGAAACCCGGCCCTGAGTGCCCCACATGCCCAAAATGGAGGTAGCCAACTGATGAACGACCGGCAACATTACCTGACCCCCGAAGGCGCCCGCCGCCTGCGGGAAGAACTGGAATTTCTCAAAACCACCCGGCGCACCGAACTGGCAAAGCGCTTGCGGGAAGCCATTCAAATGGGCGACCTTTCCGAGAACGCCGACTACATCGCTGCCAAAGAAGAACAGGGCTTTCTGGAGGGCCGCATTCAGGAAATTGAGGCCTTGCTGCGCCAGGCCATCATCATTGAAGATAACGGCCATAAAGACGTGGTAGACATGGGCGCCAAAGTGACCATTCAGGAAGGCGGCGAGCCGCCGGAGACTTACCACATTGTTGGCCCTGCTGAGGCCAGCCCGCGCCACGGCAAGATTTCCCACGAATCGCCCATTGGCCGGGCGTTGTTGGGCAAAAAAGTAGGCGACGAGGTCGCCGTGAAAACCCCCGGCGGTGAGATCCGCTTCAAAATTTTGGAAATCGCGTACTGACTTTACTGTTGGGAAGCCCACAAAAAAGGCCGCCCGAGCGCTCGGGCGGCCTTTGTGATTTTCTCCGGTGCTTTGGAGCACGCTTAGCCCTCTTTCGGCCAGACGGCCAGTTCCAGCGTCAGGCGGTCAAAGTAACTGTTGGCCGGCAGGGCGTCTTCGCCGTAGGCCATATCCACCACCCGGGCGCGCATTTGCAATTGGGCCGTTTCCAGCACAATTTCTTCGCCCGGCTTGGCCAGCACGGGCTCACCTTTGGCCGCCAGCCGCTCGCGAATGGCTTCATCGTTGTAAGCGTGCTCGCTCATCAGCACTTTGGTAACGGTTTGGATGTCGTTTTTGTCGAAAATCCAGATTTCGAAAGCCATCACCCGTTTGGGCTCGCCTACGCCAATGGTTTCGGTGATGCCCACACCGCACTCGCCTAGAAACTCGCCGGTGGGAGAATCAATGCTGAACGAATCGTCAAACAGGTCGTCGCCGTGGACATAAGTGGTCATGAATTGGGAAAGCGGCGTTTCTTTGCCTTCGGCCGCAAAGTCCGACTTCTGGGCGTTCTGGGTCATGGCCTGGGCGCGCTGGGCAGCCGTGGCGGGGGCTTTGGGGGCTTTGCCGCCGCGGAGGGAGAAGAAGTAGAAGACCGCGGCTGCAAGAATGAGGGCCAGCAGCCCTATGCCGCACAGGAAAGCCACCAGGCGGAAGGTGGCGCTTTTGCGGGCCGGGGTTTGTGCCGGTGTGGGGGTCAACATGAGCTGGCTGAGCGCCGTAGGGGTGCTGCCGGTTTCCCCGCCGCCGGCCTGGGGGGAAGCCTGAGGCGTGGCCTGGGGGTGAGGCGGCTGGGCTCCGGCAGGCAGGCCGGTGAGCCGGACACCCACTGCTTCCGCAAAACTGCTCAGCGTGTAAATGCTGACCGCTTTCGGGGGGCGTTGTGCCATATCTTCCAGCAGCGCCGGGCCCTTGTCGCCGAGGGCGTCAAAGCGGGCTTTGGCAGCCTGTGTGTCTCCTGTGAAGGCGTAAGCCTCCACGGCCATTTGCAGGTATTCGCGCTGGTAAGCCGGGCTGAGGTGCTGCGGCGCGGCGTTGATCCACTTGACCGGCCATAACCACCAGCCCAGCACCACCAGCCCAATGAGCAGGCCCACAACAAAGGCCGCGCCGCCGACGCCTGCCAGAAGCAATGTGTTTTTGTTGGGGGGCTTGTTGATCGCTGTGTTTTCCATCGGCACCACTCCTCAGATTCATGCAATGCATCACTCGGAATAACTTTCCCCATGTCGCGGGTGTTTCCATTGTAGCCCAACATGAGGGAAAACGCAACCGGCACGTTGCACCTAAGGCGTTTTGGAAGGTGCAAGAGGCGTGCCATTGGGGGCTCAATCGGCCGGGGTGGTTTCTTTGGAAGGCTCGGCCGCAGCCACTTCGTCTAACGAGAAGGTTGCGCCGCACGCCGTGCATTGGGCGGTGGATTTGTTGGCGACGACCAGCAGCCCCCCGCAATTGGGGCACGGCGTAGGCAGCGGCCGCTTCCACGAGGTGAAATCGCATTCGGGGTAGTTGGCGCAGCCGTAGAACACGCGCCCGCGGCGGGTGCGGCGTTCTACGATCTCGCCGCCGCATTGCGGGCATTTCACGCCGATTTTTTCCAGCCACGGCTCGGTGTAGCGGCACTCCGGGAAGTTGGAGCACCCGATGAACTTGCCGTACCGCCCCCAGCGGATGACCAGTTCGCCGCCGCATTTCGGGCATTTGCGCCCAATGGGTTCCGGCGCTTGCTTCATTTCTGGAATGGCCTGCTCGGCGGCTTCCACTTCCTGGGAAAACGGCAGGTAGAATTCCCGCACCACTTCCACCCACGGCTTTTCGCCGGCTGCGACCTTGTCCAGCTTTTCTTCCATTTGGGCGGTAAAACCGACGTCAATCACATCGGGAAAGTGCTGGACCAGCAGGTCGTTGACCAGTTTGCCGGTTTCGGTGGGCACCAGGCGTTTGTTTTCCCGCTTGACATAGCCGCGCTGCTGCAAAGTGGAAAGGATGGGCGCGTAGGTGGAAGGCCGGCCGATGCCGTTTTCTTCCAGGGTGCGCACCAGCGTGGCCTCGGTGTAGCGCGGCGGCGGCTGGGTGAAGTGCTGTTCGGGCCTGACCTCTACGAGCTGCAGGGTTTGCCCCTGGGTAATCTCGTGCGGGATGGCGATGTTGGCTTCTTCTTTGCTGTCTTCGTCTTTGGCTTCTTCATAGAGCACCAGGAAGCCGGGAAAGCGCACCGACGAGCCGGAAGCCCGCAGGCGGTAGGTGTGGGCGGCGCTGCGGCCTTCAATTTGTACCGAAATGGTGTCGTAGATGGCGGCTTCCATTTGCGAAGCCACGAAGCGCTGCCAGATGAGCCGGTAGAGCCGATACTGGTCGCGGCTGAGGTGCGGCTTCACCTTTTCGGGGGTGCGCAGCACCGAGGTGGGGCGGATGGCTTCGTGGGCTTCCTGGGCGCGCTGGGCGCGGGTGCGGTAGTAGGGCGGCTTGGAAGGGACAAATTCCTGCCCAAAGCGCTCGCCGATGTAGGCGCGGGCTTCTTTTTGCGCCAGGGGTGAGACGTTAGTGGAGTCGGTGCGCATGTAAGTGATCAGGCCGGTGCTTCCGCCGTTGCCGACATCAACGCCTTCGTACAGTTGCTGG
>JALUXH010000017.1 GCA_027019065.1 Anaerolineales bacterium | reverse complement strand
CCTGTGGGGCACCAACACGGCCAAGTACCTCAGCGCCCGCACTTTGGGCAACCACAAAACCTTCCGCCAGTCCCACGCGGCCTTCAACTTCCTGCTGGATTACGTCCCCCATTGGGAACGCGCCTACGGCAGGGGCGGGCTGATTCAGTACCAGTGCTTTGTGCCGAAAGAGACCGCTTACGATGCTTTCCGGGAGGTTCTGGAAACCACCCGCCGCCACGCCCTGCCGACCTACCTGGGTGTGGTCAAGCGCCACCGCCCCGACCGCTTCCTGCTTTCCCACGCGGTGGACGGCTTCTCGTTAGCGATGGATTTCCGCGTCACCAGCGGCAACCGCCGCCGCCTGCAGGATATGGCCGACGTGCTCAACCGCATTGTGCTGCAGGCGGGCGGGCGCTTTTACCTCGCCAAAGACGCCACCCTCACCCCCGATGCGTGGCTGGCCTCCCTGGGCGAAGACACCCTGCGGCGCTATTTTGCCCTCAAGGCGCAATTGGACCCCCACGAAGTGCTGCAAACCGACCAGTACCGGCGGCTGTTTGCGCCGCTGAAAGAAAGGCTTGCGTGACGGTCCGGCCGGCGTTGCGAGGCGCTTGCCGACGGGCTTACCTTGTTTCCCGAAAGCCCATCACCGCGCCGACCACGATGACGGCCAGCAGGATCAGTCCATCCCCTATGGGCACCCATTTTTCGGGGTAGCCCAGCGCAGGAATCAGGATCCCCACCCCGCCAAAGCCGAGCAGCGCCAGCACAACCAGCGCGGTTTGCCACCGCGGCCGCTCGCCCGCCGTGGACAGGCCGACGACCACGACTATCAGCGTCCAGGCGGCGAACAGGATCCACGCCGGGCCGAAGTGCAGCCTTTCCCCCAGCACAACCAGCAGCCCCACGCCGCCCAGAAGGAAAAATATCACCGCCGCACCGCGTTTCCCGAACATCTGGCTCAGAAACAGCCACGCGAGCGCCAGAATGCCTGCCAGTAAGAGCAGCCATGGCCACATCAGGGCCTCCTTTGCTTTTCGCGGCTTTTGGGCTCCCCTTCCCGCATTGGGGTTCCTTTTGCCTGGGCCGGGCCATCACCTCCCGCGCAAGGGCTTCCCACTGCCGGGGGAGGCCAGCACTTTGCCGTCGGCGTAAACGGTTTGCCCGCGCAGCACTACCCGCCGCACGCGCCCGATGACCTGCATTCCGGCGAAGGGCGACCAGTCGGCGCGGGTTTGCCAGCCTCGCAGGGGGATTTCCCAGCGGGCGTTCTCGTCCACTTCTACCCAGGTTTCGGGCTGTGGGGGCAGGCCAAAGATGCGCCGCGGGTTGGTGTGCATCCGGGTAATGAGGGCGTTGGGGGTGAGGCGGCCTTCCTGCACCGCGGTGAGCAGGAGCGGCAGCGCGGTTTCCAGCCCGGGGAAGCCGGGGGGCGGCTGGGGGCTGTCTTTTTCGGCCAGGGTGTGGGGGGCGTGGTCGGTGGCAAAGCAGTCAATGACTTCCAGGTTGTCCCAAAGGGCCTGGCGGTCGGCGGGGGAAGCCAGCACGGGGCGCACTTCGCTGCGGCCGGGGCCGATGCGGGGGGCGTCGTCGGCGGTGAGGAAGAGGTGGTGGGGCGTCACTTCGCAGGTTACGGGCAGGCCGCGGGCTTTGGCGGCGCGGATGAGCAGAATTTCTTCCCGGCGGGAAACATGGGCGATGTGCACCGGCCGGTCGTAGAGCGCGGCGAAAAGGATGGCCGCGGCCAGGGTGTGCCGCTCGGCGTGGACGACCAGCGGCGCGGTGCGCGGCCACAGGCGGAAGTGGGCGTGCCACGCGGCGGTGTCGTCCAGCCGCAGCGTGCCGTAGGTCTGGTTGAGGTACATTTTCAGGCCTGCGGCGCGGCTTGCCAGCGGCGCGATGGCTTCGGCGTTGGCCGCGGTGGCGCCGAAGTATTGGGCGTAATCGCAGCGGGCTTTGGCGCGGGCGGCGCCGAGGGCGGTTTCCAGCGCGGCCGCGTCGGTAACGGGCGGGCTGGTGTTGGGCATGGCGAGGATGGCGGTGAAGCCGCCCGCCAACGCAGCCGCGGTGGCGGTGGTCCAGTCTTCTTTGTGGGTCGCGCCGGGCTCGCGCACATGCACATGGGGGTCTATCAGGCCGGGAAGGCGGAGCATGGGAAGCCTCGCAAAGTTGAATAGTCGGGCAGTCGCATAGTCGGAGGGGTGTCCTGTGGGGAGCGCTTTTTGTGCAGCCTGCGGAATTTGCGGCGTGCCTCACCGTATTATAATAGATTGCCGTAAGGCGATTTTTTCACAAGGAGTTGACCATGCGAGCGGTGGACATCATCATCAAGAAGCGCGACCGGCAGGAATTGACCACCGAGGAAATCCGCTTTTTCATTGAAGGCTACACGCGGGGCGAAATTCCCGATTACCAGGCCGCCGCCTGGGCGATGGCGGTGCTGCTCAACGGCATGACGCCGCGGGAAACCACCGACCTCACCCTCGCGATGGCGCATTCCGGCGATGTGCTTGACCTTTCGGGCGTGGTGCCCATCGCGTTGGATAAGCATTCCACCGGCGGCGTGGGCGATAAAACCACCCTGGTGGTGCTGCCCATGGTGGTGGCGGCAGGCGTGCCCGTGGGGAAAATGTCGGGGCGCGGCCTGGGCTTCAGCGGCGGCACGCTGGATAAAATGGAATCCATCCCCGGCTACCGCACCGACCTGACCACCGAGGAGTTTTTGCAGCAATTGCGCGAAGTGGGCATTGTGCTGACCGGCCAATCGGCCGACCTTGCCCCTGCCGATGGCAAACTTTATGCCCTGCGCGATGTCACCGGCACCGTGCCTTCTATTCCGCTGATTGCCTCGTCCATCATGAGCAAGAAAATTGCCGCTGGGGCCGAGGGCATCGTGCTGGATGTGAAAGTCGGCAAAGGGGCGTTCATGCAAACGCTGGAAGACGCCCGCGCCCTGGCCGAGTTGATGGTGGAAATTGCCGATCGCGCCGGCCGGCGGGCGATTGCGCTGCTTTCGGATATGAACCAGCCGCTGGGCTATGCGGTGGGCAATGCGCTGGAAGTGCAGGAAGCCATCGCCACTCTGCACAACGGCGGCCCGGCCGATTTCCGTGAGCACTGCTTCATGGTGGCGGCGCATATGCTGGTGCTGGGCGGGAAGGCGAAGGATGAGGCCGAGGGGCGCGCCCTTGCTGCCCGCACTCTGGCCGACGGCAGCGCATGGGAAGCCTTCCGTAACCTGGTGCGGGCCCAGGGCGGCGATGTGGCCTATGTGGATGACCCTGCCCGCCTCCCTGCCGCCCGTTTGCAGGAAGCCGTGCCTGCGCCCCGGAGGGGCTACGTGGCCGAAATCCATGCCCGAACCGTAGGCGAAACGGCCGTAATTTTGGGCGCCGGGCGGGAAAAGAAGGGCGAGCCGATTGACCATGCGGTGGGCATTATGGTGCACAAGAAAGTGGGCGAAGCGGTGGAAGCCGGCGAACCGGTGTTCACCATCCACGCCAACGATGAGGCCAGACTGGCCGAGGCGCGGGAACGGCTGCTGAGAGCGCTGAAGATCAGCAGCGAAGCGGTGTTGCCGCTGCCGCATTTCTACGGCGTGATCGGTGAATAAGTTACAGGGCTGGCGCATGGTTTGCCAGCCCTGTAACTTTGGATGGAGGGGGGATTTTCTCGAATGCCTCTTGGAGGCCTTCACATCCCGGCGAGGTACACCACGCCGATGCCGTCAGGCCCGACATGGGTGCCGATGACCGGGCTGACCATGCCGAAAAGCGACTCTGCCGGTGAAAGGCGGCTTTCCAGTTGGGCCTGCACCTGGCGGGCTTCTTCTATCGCGCCGGTGTGCAGTGTGGCCAGCCGCACAGGGCGGGTATCGCCGACGCGTTCCACCACAATGTCGGCCATCCGCTGGATGACTTTGCGGCGGGTGCGCACTTTTTCCAGCGGTTCCACACGCCCGCCGCGCACTTCCAGGATGGGCTTGATGCGCAGCACGGTGCCGAACCAGCGGCTTGCGCCGCCGATGCGCCCGCCGCGGTGCAGGAATTCCAGGGTGGGCACCATGAGCACGAAGCCGCTGTGGTCGCGGGCGCGCTCGGCAATGGCCTTGCATTCTGCCAGCGAGGCGCCATCGGCCGCGGCCCGCGCCGCCAGCAACGCGTGGAAGCCGGTTTCCATGCCGGTGGAAAGGGAATCTACCAGGGCGATGTTGTCGGCGCCCAGCATTTCTTTGGCGTGGGCGGCCGAGGCCAGCGTGCCCGACATTTTGGAGGAAATCACCACGGTGAGCACGTCGTAGCCGGCTTCCAGCAGCGGCTCAAAAGTGTTGGCGAAATCTTTGGCTGAAGGCTGGGAACTGGTAGGCAGGGTTTTGGCGGTGCCCAGGCGGGTGTAGAAATCTTCGGGGGTGATGTCCACGCCGTCGCGGTAGGATTGGCCGTTCCAGACGACCTGCAGCGGCACGACGTGGATGTTGTATTGTGTTTGCAGGTCTTGGGGCAGGGAAGCCGTGCTGTCGGTAACGACCGCTACGGGTTTGCTCATGGGGCTACCTCGGGAAGGGGGTTACATGCCGGCCATATAGGCCAGGGCCACGGTGCCGGGGCCGACATGCGTGCCGACCACCGGGCTGACGTCGGAGACCAGGGCTTCTTCGGGGTGCAGTTGGGCGGAAGCCTGCTCCAGCAGCCAGCGGGCGTCGTCTTCGGCGTTGGCGTGCAGTGCGGCCAGGCGGATGGGATGGCCGCCTTGTTGGGCGCGTTCCACGGTGATTTCCACCAGCCGCGCCAGGGCTTTGCGGCGGGTGCGGATTTTTTCCAGCGGCTGCACCAGGCCGTCGCGCACTTCCAGCAGGGGCTTGATGCGCAGCGCCGTACCGAACCAGCGGCTTGCCCCGCCGATGCGCCCGCCGCGGTGCAGGAATTCCAGCGTGTTGACGGTGAGCACCACGCCGGTGTGTTGCCGGGCCTGCTCGGCCACGGCTTTGCATTCGGCCAACGACGCGCCTTGCTCGGCGGCGCGCGCCGCGGCCAGCACATGGAAGCCCAGTTCCATGGCGGTGGTGCGTGAGTCTATCACCTCAATTTCGCCGTTGGCGATGGCTTCCCGCGCCTGCATTGCGGCCTGATAGGTGCCGGAAAGTTTGGAAGAAATGACCACGGCGAGGACATCGTAGCCGCTTTCTACCAGTTCGCTGAAGATGTG
>JALUXH010000016.1 GCA_027019065.1 Anaerolineales bacterium | reverse complement strand
GCACAAACGACATCACCGCGGGCTGTGTGCTTTGCGGCAGCACTTTGGCCGTGGCCAGCCGCCGGTAGAACTCGGTGGGGGTAATGTCCACGCCGTCTTGAAAGGATTCGTCGCCCCAGATGAGAATTTGCGGGGCGACGCGGATGTGGTATTGCTCCAGCAGGTTTTGGGGGATGTAAGCCGTGCTGTCGGTAACGAGTGCAACCGGGCGGGGCATGGGCGTTTCTCCATAAAAAGGCTGTAAACCAAAACACCGGCCTGACGGGAAAGTTGCGCTGCGAGGAAGGGGATGATACAATCGTGCCTGGATTGGGAGGCCAGGATGGCAACGCGATGGCAAAAAGCGGATGTGTGGGCGCTGCTGGGGCTGCTGGCGGTAGGCGGGCGTTTGGCTGTGGGAGGCCTGAGAGGGGTGGACCTTAACCTGGGTGACGATGCTCATTACATGATCAACGGCCTGACCCTCAACCTTCGGCATTTGCCGACCGGAGGGGAATGGGCGGTCTGGGGGCCGCTTTATCAGTTGTGGTTCCGGGCTCTCTGGCAGGTGAAGCATGACCCTGTGGTGATTTATCTGACGACGGCGCTGGCTTTGGGGGTACTGCTTCCTGTGGCGTTGTACTTTCTTTTGCGGCGCGTGTTTGGGGTTTCGTGGCCGTTTGCTTTTGCCCTGGCGTGGGTATACGCGTTAAGTTATGCCAACTGGCGCGTGGCGCCGCGCGTGACGCTCTTTGCTGCCTTGTGGATGCTTTTGGGGTGGGCAGGCGTGTTTCTGGCCTTGCAGAAAGAGGCCCGATGGTGGGGGCTGGCCGTTTTGGCGCTGGGCGTTGCTTACATCCGTCCTGAATTTTGGTTGAGCAGTGTGCTGTTCTTCGGCATTGCCCTGGGAGCAGCCGTGCGGTGTTGGCGTCGGCGGGGCAAAGCCTGTGGATCCCGCAAGAAGCACAGAACAGGCAGCGCGGTGGTGGCTGTCAGCCTGGTGGCGGTGTGGCTGCTGTGGTGGGGTGTGCCTTTTCAGGCCGGACGCACGCTCTATGCCTTGGGGCAGCACTACTATTACAACAGCCGTTTCTGCCTGGGGAGGCCGGACGATGCTGCCCTGCACTGGGAGGACGTTTTTGCCCGGGATTTTGGCCACCCGGCTTCGTTGGCGGGGGCGTTTTTACACAATCCCGAGGCTTTTGGCCGCCATGTGGCTTGCAATCTCCGGCGGCTGCCTGTGGAAGGCGGAAGGCTGCTAACTTATCATCTGCCGCTGTTCGCCGAAGGCAGGTTTTGGCCGGAAGCCGCAGCGCTGGCGGGCTTGTTGCTTTTGGGCGCGCTGGGCGTTTTGGCAACCCCGCGGGGGCGGGCACGCGTACGCCGCGGCCTCGGCGCGCCGGAAACGCTTGCTCTGGCCGTGTGGGCTTTCCCCGTGCTGGTGAGCGTAGTGTTGATTTACCCGCGCCGCCATTACCTCGCAATGTTGACGCCGCTTGCCCTGTTACTGTATGCGGCATTGTTCCTTCCCCGAGAGGAAGGCAGGGCGCAGCCCCGCTGGGCGTGGATGGGCGTGGCGGCTGCGCTTTTGCTGACGCCGCCGTTTGCACATTTCTTCCCCGCTGGAAAGCCCCGGCAGCCCGGCCTTGAAACCGTTGCCGCGCTGAGCGCGTGGTCGTGGAACGCCCCCTTGCGAGTGACGGGCACCGACGGATCGGGCTTTTTCCGCCTGGGGCCGTATCTGTTTCCCCGGCCGGTGCAGCCTGTCCGCATGAAAGCGAGCGGTGAAACGCTGGCGCATTTTGTGGAAACCGTGCACCCCGATGTCATTGTCGTTGCCAGAGGCGGGGTGGACTTTCGCGACGCGGCCGACTGGCCTCAATGGGCGCAAAATGCTCGCCGTTGGGGCTATGCACAGGTCGTGCTGCCTTCCGGCGATGCTTTCGGCCCGTGGCGGCTGTTCATTCGCGAGAGGTTGATGCAGGCCGGGCCATGAGTGCGCCACCCCGATTGTTTGTCGTCATGTATAATAGAGTTGAATAGCGTGCTTTTACTTTCGTTTTTTGCTTGACACTGGAGTGGAAGTGGAGTATGATGAAAATGCGTCTGGGATGAGTCGCTAAGCGTCTCATAGAGGGGCTTTTAGCCCCACACCCAGTCGCTTTTTTCTTTTAGAGAGAGACCCTGTGATGTACCTTTGCTACGTGGATGAATCCGGAACCCCAGATATTCCCGGTAATACTTCACATTATGTCTTGGCAGGGCTCTCTATCCCTGTTTGGCGCTGGCGGTCTTGCGATGAAGATATACGCCGTATTAAAAACCGCTACGGTTTGGAAAGCGCTGAGATTCATACGGCCTGGCTCCTGAGGCGGTACAGGGAACAAGATGGGATACCGGATTTTGCCGCGTTGAGCTATTCAGAACGCAAGCGGGAGGTTCAAAAACAACGTTTGTTAGAGATTCTCAGGCTTCAACGGGAAGGCACCTCAAAGCAGCTGAAGCAAACCAGGAAAAATTTTAACAAGACTGCAAATTACATCCATTTGACGTGGGCTGAACGGTATCTTTTCATTAAGGAAATAGCCGCTCAGGTGGCTGCATGGGGAGAAGCCCGGTTGTTTGCAGAATGTGTTGACAAAGTACACTTTGACCCCACGCGCACGCTCTTTTCTGTGGATGAGCAAGCCTTTCAGCAGATAGTCTCTCGTTTCGAGCAATATCTTAGGGCTGTTGGGCAAGGAAAATCCTATGGACTGATCATTCATGACAACAACGAAACAGTAGCGCGAAAACATACGGCAATGATGAAACGTTTTCTCAGGGAAGGAACCTTGTGGACGGACGTCAACAATATCATTGAGACACCTTTGTTTGTTGATAGTCAGTTGACGAGCATGGTGCAGATTGCCGATTTGTGTGCGTATGCTTTACGGCGTTACCTCGAAAATGGGGAAGAAGATCTGTTTGACCTGATTTTTACGAGAGCAGACCGCAGAAACGGAGTGGCCGTTGGTGTAAGGCACTTTACAGAACAGACTTGCACTTGCCGGATTTGTCAAGAGCATCGTTGGAAGAAGGATTAAAGCCATCCAACCTCCATGTAGCGGACATAGTCGCCGTGGAGCAACGTTGGCGGCTTTGAGACGGTGCAGCGTCGCCCGCCGTTTTGCCGAGCCAACACCCTGCGCCGCCGGCGCTATCGTTTATTTGTGCTTTTCAGGAGATGACGCCATGCCTCAGGCCTGGATGACCCCTAACCTGGCTTATTTGTTATTGATAAGCGGCACGGTGGCGCTGGTTTTTGCCCTCGTGACGCCCGGCACCGGTTTGTTGGAACTCGCCGCTCTGACCCTGCTGCTGGGGGCGGGTTACAGCGCCACCCAACTGGCCGTCAACGGCTGGGCAGTGGTGGTGTGGCTGGTGGGCATCGGGTTTTTCGGCCT
The DNA here is from genome assembly GCA_027019065.1 of Anaerolineales bacterium. Lineage (GTDB taxonomy): Bacteria > Chloroflexota > Anaerolineae > Anaerolineales > DRMV01 > DRMV01. The sequence continues at coordinate 14,666 of JALUXH010000016.1, read as the reverse complement.
TTCGGTGCGGCGTGGCCGCGGCGAAAAGTTCTGGCTGGCGGTGGCGCTTTTGGCCATGGTGGTGGGCTCGGTGTTCATCTTCCGCACCCCAGAAGGCGGCAGCGCAGTTTCGCCCTGGCTGGCGGTCACGGTCTCGCTGCTGGTTGGCAGCTCAGGGTGGGTGATCACGCGCAAGGTGCTGGAAGCCGAAACCCGCCCGCCCGCGCACGACCCCGACCGCCTCATCGGCCAAGTGGGGGAAGCCCGCACCGAAATCGCCCCCGAAGGCTCGGTGTACCTGGACGGGGAAATGTGGACGGCCCGCAGCCGTGAGCGCATTCCGCGGGGGACGGCCGTGAAGGTGGTGGCGCGCGAGGGGTTGATCTTGCGGGTGGAGCCGTTCTCGCCGGAGGCGCCTCACGCAGCACCGCAGGAAGGGGCGGATGAAACCTGAACGGCTGACCCCGTCTGACCTCTCGCGTTGGGAATGGGTGTGGCTGGCCTTGCTGGGCCTGGTGGGCCTCGGCGCACAGATCTACATTGCCCTGACGCCCGGGAATGTGTTGCTGCGCTGGTTCCCTACCGATGATGCTTTTTACTATTATCAGGTGGCAGCCAACATTGCCCGCGGCGCGGGCGCAACTTTTGACGGCATCAGCCGCACCAACGGCTTTCACCCGCTTTGGCTGTTGCTCAACATCCCGATCTTTGCGCTCAAGGGCAGCAACCCTTTCCTGCCGTTGCGTGTGGTTGTGGTGCTGGAAGGCTTGCTGAATTTCGCCGCGGGCGTGCTGCTTTTCCGGGGGGCGCGGCGGGTTTTCTCGCCCTGGGTGGGTACGCTTATGGCCGCGGTGTGGATGCTTTCCCCGGCAATTTTCGGGCGTGTGATGGTCGGCGGCATGGAAACCAGCCTGAACGGGGCTTTCCTGGCGTGGCTGTGGGAGCGGACAACGGCGTTGGGGGAAGCCCGGCCGTGGGAAAGCCTGGCGCGCAAGGGCTGGCTGCTGGGCCTGGTTTCGGGGCTGGCTATGCTCAGCCGCCTGGATAGCGTCTTCATCGTGGGGGCGCTCTGGCTGTGGCTGGCGTGGAAGGCGTTTCGCTTGTACGGCCGGCCGCGCTGGAAGGAGGGCGCGCTGGCCCTGCTGCGGGCGGGCGCACCTGCGGTGGTGCTGGTGGGGGGCTATTTGCTCTGGGGCCAGTGGTATGTCGGAAACTGGTATCCGGTCAGCGCGGCCGTCAAGCACTGGTGGGGGGTGAAGGGCAACACGGTGTACGGGGCACCCCATCAGCCGCGCTGGATTGATTCGGTGCGCTGGATTCGCACGGTGCCGTTCTGGTGGCTCAACGGTGCGCTGGTTTGGGCGCAGCACGCGCTGGCGCGGGTTTTCGGCGCGGCTGCGGGGCGGCTGCGGTGGGCGGTGCTTTTCTGGGGCCTGTTGCTGGCGCTGGGCGGGAAGCCCCTGAAACGCAATCTGGGGCGTTCCCTGGTGCTGTTGTGGCTGGCCGCCGCGCTGGCCCACGCGGCTTATTACGAGGTCGTGCCTTACGTCGGCGAGCGCGATTGGTATTGGGTGCAGGAAACCTTTGCCGGCGTGCTGCTGATGGGCGCGGTGGCAGACGCCTGGTGGCAGCAACTCGCGCGGTGGCGGCTGCTCGCGCACCGCCGGGCTTTCCCCTGGGCCGGGCTGGCTTTGGGCAGCCTGGTGGTGCTGGGGTTGAGCCTGTGGCATGTCCGGGCTGTGGTTCGCACCTACCCCCTTCGGCCTGCGGGTCAGGAGCACATTTATTTGCGCACAACGCACTGGCTGGAAACCCACACCGACCGGGGGGCGCTGATCGGCATGACCGGCGCCGGCGCGGCAGGGTATTTCATCCGCGGGCGCACCATTGAACCGCTGGACGGCCTCATCAACGGCTACGCCTATCTGAACGCCCTGAAGGCGGGGCGAGGGGCGGCGTATCTTTCCGAGATTGGGCTGGATGACGTTTTTGCCAAGAAATTCGTGCAAACCGGTGAGCCTTACGCCGCGGTTTTCAAAGGCCGTTTGCAGCCTGTGGCAGCGTGTCCGTGTGGAGAAGGCGAGAAAGCCACCTACTGGTTGTGGCATTTTCTTCCCGCTTCGCCTTGAACCAAACCTTTCGCTCGTTGTTTCTTTTTCTAAGGAGGTGCAAGATGTTCTATACCCCGGTATTTGCCGGCAGTGGAGCCGCGTTGGGCTTCCTGTGCTTCATCGGCGTGCTGGCGCTGATTGTGCTGGCCATCATCGCCAGCGCCGTCAAAATTGTGCCCGAATACAAGCGGCTGGTGGTCTTCCGCCTGGGGCGGGTGGTCGGCGCTAAAGGCCCGGGCCTTGTGCTGCTGATCCCCTTCGTTGACCGCGGCGTGTGGGTTGACCTGCGCGAACAGGTGCGGGAAATCCCCCATCAGACGTGCATTACCAAAGACAACGCGGCCATCGCGGTGGACTTCATCTGGTACTACAAAGTGCTGGATGCCGAGCAGAGCGTGATTCAGGTGGGCAACTTTGAAGCCGCCGCCCAGGGCATGGCGACCACCACGCTGCGCGCCGTCATCGGCGGCATTTTGCTGGACGATGTGCTTTCCGAGCGGGAACACATCAACAACATGCTGCGCGCCCGCCTGGACGAAGTGACCGAGCGCTGGGGCGTGAAGGTCACGAATGTGGAAATCCGCGAAATCGTGCCGCCCAAGAAGATTCAGGAAGCCATGGACCGCCAGATGTCGGCCGAGCGCGAGCGCCGCGCCGTGGTGACGGAATCGCAGGGCAAGCGGGAAGCCGCCATCAACGTCGCCGAAGGCGAAAAGCAGGCTGCCATTCTGCGGGCCGAAGGCGAGAAGCAGTCGGCTATCCTCAAGGCCGAGGGCGAAAAGCAGGCGCAGCTGCTGCGGGCGGAAGGCTTTGCCGCGGCCTTGAAGCGCATTTACAGCGTGGCGCAGACCATTGACCCGAAGACGATGACGCTGCAATACTTTGAAACCCTCAAGACCATGGGCAGCAGTCCTTCCACCAAGTTCATTTTCCCTATGGAGTTCACGGGCTTGCTCGGCGACTTCATGAAACTGCGGGAAACGGGTGAATCAGAAGAGCAGCCCAGGCAAGACTGACCTGCTGGCCGACCTGCTGCCGCCGCCCTACCATCTGGAAGCCGCCACGTGGCGCGACGTGGGGGCGCTCCAGCGGCTGGAAAAGGTGTGCTTTCCCGCCGACGCGTGGCCGCTGGTGGAGCTGCTGGGCGTGCTGATGTGGCCCGGCGTGGTGCGCTACAAGGTGACGGATGGGGAAGGCGAGATGGTCGGCTTTGCCGCCGGGCAGGAAATTGAAGGCGCCGGATGGATTGTGACGATTGCCGTCCATCCGGCGCATCGGCGGCGCGGCCTGGGGCGGGTGCTGCTGGAAGCCTGCGAAGCGGCTCTGCCCCAGCCCGTGCTGCGCCTGGCGGTACGTGCCTCCAACCGGGGGGCACAGGCGCTCTATCGCGAAGCCGGTTATGCGATTGTGGACCGCTGGCCGCGCTACTATGTGGACGGCGAAGACGCGCTGGTGATGGAAAAGCGCCGCGGGGTTTAGGGTGCGCGGCGCACGATGGCGTCGGTCATGCGCGCCACCTGCACCATGAAGGCCACATCGTGCACGCGCACGATGTCTGCGCCGCGGACAATGCCCACCGCCACCGCCGCGGCAGTGCCCGCGAGGCGCTCTTCCGGCGGCAGGTTGAGGGTGTAGCCGATGAACGATTTGCGCGAAACGCCCAGCAGCAGGGGGAAGCCCAGGGCGCGGATTTCGTCCAGACAGTTCACCAGTTCCAGGTTTTGCTCCACCGTTTTGCCGAAGCCGATGCCGGGGTCAAGGATGATGTGCTCGTCGGGGATGCCCGCCTGCTGCGCCAATGCCACGCTTTCCAGCAGTTCGGCCTTCACCTCGGCGAGCAAATCGGTGTAAGCCACGCCCACATAGCGTCCGCCGAGGCGTTCCCGCACTTCGGCGTTTTGCGGCGTGCTGCGGTTGTGCATCAGCACCGCCCACGCGCCGTGGCGGGCGATGACCTCGGCCATGTGGGGGTCGGCGCGCAGGCCCCACACATCGTTGACCATGCCCGCGCCGGCTTCCAGTGCGGCTTCGGCCACCGGGGCTTTGTAGGTATCCACCGAAATCAGCACGTTGGGGAACTCGGCGGCCAGCGCCCGCACCACGGGCACCACGCGGGCGGCTTCCTCTTCGGCGGAAACCGGCTGCGCGCCCGGGCGGGTGCTTTCCCCGCCCACGTCCAAAATGTCCGCGCCCGCGGCGACGAACTCGCGCGCCTGGGCTAAGGCCGCCTGCACCGCGTCGCTGCGCGCTAACAGGCCGTCGCCCGAAAAACTGTCGGGGGTGACGTTGAGGATGCCCATGATGCAGGTGCGGGTGTGCCAATGGAAGTTAGTCATGGGAGGGCTCCGGGGGGTTGGGTGGTTACCTGGTTGCGGGTGCACGCAAAATCTGTAGAAATGTGCGTCGGCTTTTGGAGTGCGGCGACAAGTCGCCGCTTTCCAAAGCGGTGCCTCGGCACCGCGCTCCAAAAAACGTCTTTTCTTTCAAAAGGGACTGTCCGCCCCTGAATCCCGGCGGGCGAGCGCCGCGAGCCAAAGCGGAGTGAGGGCGAAACAACGCTTCTACAACATTTGCTTGCACCCCCTGGTTGCGTGGTTGTTGACGTAACACGGGTTCCGTGCTATCATGCTAACACCTTGAGGGTGCGAGAGGCCATGCAGTGATTCGGCAGTTCCACGACCAGGCCACGGCTGATATTTTCAACGGCAGAAATACCGCCGCTGCTCGCCGCAGGCTGCCGCGGGCGTTGTGGGCTGTGGCGCAGCGCAAGTTGGATATGCTCAATGCTGCCACACGGCTGGAAGGCCTGCGCGTGCCGCCCGCGAACCGGCTGGAAGCCCTGCGCGGCAGCCGCCAAGGCCAGTATAGCATCCGCATCAACGAGCGTTACCGCATTTGCTTTGTCTGGACGCCTGAAGGGCCTACCGAGGTGGAAATCACCGACTATCATCGCTAACGTTTCCGCCGCCGAGGTAAACCGCTTCCCTGTGGAGTTTGCGTCATGCGTATTCCAACCAATCGTCCACCTTCGCATCCGGGCGAAATTTTGCTGGCCGAATTTCTCCAGCCCATGGGGCTCACCCAGCGGGCGCTGGCCGACGCCCTGCACATGCCCTACCAGCGGGTGAACGAAATCGTGCGGGGGAAGCGCGGCATCACGCCCGAAACCGCCCTGCGGCTGGCGCGCTATTTCGGCACCTCGCCCGAGTTTTGGCTGAACTTGCAGCACGCGTGGGATTTATATCACGCTTACCGGCGAGAAGCCCGGATTTTGGAGCAAATTCAGCCGCGAGAACCCATAAAGCCATAAGCGAGGGGCTACGCCGTGCGATGGTTTTCCCGCACATACGCGCGCAAATAGCGCCCGGTGTACGAGGCTTCCACCCGGCAAATTTGCTCCGGCGTGCCCTCGGCAACGATTTCGCCGCCGCGGTCGCCGCCTTCGGGACCGAGGTCAATGATCCAGTCGGCGACTTTGATGAGGTCAAGGTTGTGCTCAATCACCACCACCGTGTTGCCCGCATCCACCAGCCGCTGGAGCACCTCAATCAGTTTGTGCACATCCGCGGCGTGCAGACCCACGGTGGGCTCGTCCAGCACGTAGAGGGTGTGCCCGGTGGGGCGTTTGGAAAGTTCCCGCGCCAGTTTGACGCGCTGGGCTTCGCCGCCCGAAAGGGTGGGCGCAGGCTGACCGATGCGGATGTAGCCCAGCCCCACGTCGGCTAAAGTCTGCAACTTGCGCATCATCGCGGGGAAGGCAGCAAACACTTCCATCGCCTGCTCCACGGTCATATCCAGCACGTCGGCGATGCTGTAGCCCTTGAAGCGCACCTGCAGGGTTTCGCGGTTGAAGCGCGCGCCGTGGCACACTTCGCACGGCACGTACACATCGGGCAGGAACTGCATTTCAATCCGCAGTTGCCCCTGCCCCTGACACGCCTCGCACCGCCCGCCCTTGACATTGAACGAAAACCTGCCGGGCTTGTAGCCGCGGATTTTGCTTTCCGGCAGTTGGGCGAAAAGTTGGCGGATGTGGTCAAACAGGCCGGTGTAGGTGCCGGGGTTGGAGCGCGGCGTGCGTCCGATGGGCGACTGGTCAATGTTGATGACCTTGTCCAGATGCTCTAAGCCCACGATGCGGTCGTGCTTGCCGGGGTGGGTGCGGGCTTTGTTGAGGTGACGGGCGAGGGCTTTGTAAAGCACTTCCACCACGAGGGAAGATTTGCCCGAGCCGGAAACGCCGGTGACGAGCACCAGTTTGCCGAGGGGGATGCGCACGGTGATGTTCTTAAGGTTGTTTTCCCGTGCGCCCACAACGGTGAGGAATTCGCCCGTGCCAGCGCGGCGCTTTTCGGGCAGGGGAACCTGAAGCCTGCCCGACAGGTACGCGCCGGTAAGGGAGTTGGGGTTGGCGATGACCTCCTCCACCGTGCCCTCGGCGACCACCTGCCCGCCGTGTTCGCCCGCGCCGGGGCCGAGGTCAACCACCCAGTCGGCGGCGCGGATGGTTTCGGGGTCGTGCTCCACCACCAGCACGGTGTTGCCGAGGTCGCGCAAGCCCTTCAGGGTGCGCAGCAGGCGGTCGGTGTCGCGCGGGTGCAGGCCGATGGAAGGCTCGTCCAGCACGTAGAGCACGCCGGTCAGCCGCGAGCCGATTTGCGTTGCCAAACGGATGCGCTGCGCCTCGCCGCCGGAAAGCGTGTTTGCGGCGCGGTCTAAGGTGAGGTATTCCAGGCCAACGTCCACCATGAAGCCAAGGCGGGCTTCCAGTTCGCGGAGGATGCGGCGGGCGATGGCGTATTGGCGGGGGGTGAGGGGTGTGGATCTCTCCCCACCCCCTGCCCCCCTCCCCTCCCTTAGTAAGGGAGGGGAGGGGGAAGCCGCCGCAGGCGGCGGGGGAGGGGTGAGATCCAGCGCGCGGGCAATTTTTGCTTTGGCTTCTTCAAAGTGCTCTATGACCTCACTGTTGGGCAGACGAAGCACACGCAAGCCATAGCCTTCCAGCACGGCGTCACGCTCGGCGTCATAGGCTTTACCCTCTTCGGTAAAGTGCGGCTCGCCGTCAACTTCAATCACCAACTTCGCTTCAGGGATGTAAAAATCCACAATGTAGTGGTCAATCGGACGCTGGCGCAAAACGCGCTGAGGAAGTTCGCGCAGGTAAGCCCATAACTTCTTCTCGGCAGGCGTCATGTGGGCGCGCAGTTCACGGGCGCGTTCGGTCAATTTGGGATTGTAGGGCAAATGAAAGCCAGTGGTTACAAGGCTGCGCTCTCTGGCAATGCGTTTGAGGTCGGGGGGGATCTCTCCCCTTCCCCCTGCCCCCCTCCCCTCCCTTAGTAAGGGAGGGGAGGGGGAAGCCGCCGCAAGCGGCGGGGGTGGGGTGAGATCAGCCTCGTTGGCTTCCAGCACGCTATTGTTTTGGTCTACATCGTTTTTTGAAGATGGAGCATGTCTCTCTCCACTTCCTTCTCCCTTCTCCCCTATCAAGCGAGGGGAAGGGGAAGCCGCCGCAGGCGGCGGGGGAGGGGTGAGATCACCCTCCAGCCACTTCACCCATTGGAGCGTCCTACTCACCGCCCACGACGTCACCTCCACAATGTTCACGCCCGCGACGGTAACGGCAAGGGCTTCGGGGCGCAGGCGCGCGCCGTGGCATGCCGGGCAGGGCTTCCTGCTCATGAAACTTTCAATGCGCGCCCGCATGTGCTCCGAAGGGGTTTCCCGATAGCGGCGCTCAAGGTTGGGAATGACGCCTTCAAACTGCTTGTAGCGGATGGTGTGCCTGCGGCGGCTCTTCATCGGCACCCGCTCGCCCTGCGTGCCGTAGAGGATGATGTCCAACTGCTCTTTGGGCAGGTCTTTGACCGGCTTGTGCAGGTCAATGCCATAGGCTTTGGCAACCGCGACTAACCTATCCCAATAGAAGCCGCCGCGGATGGCGTTGGGCGTCCATTCCCGCGCGGCAATCGCCCCCTCGGCGAGGGAACGCGCCGGGTCGGGGATGAGCAGTTCGGGGTCAATTTTTTGCGTGAAGCCCAGCCCCTGACACACCGGGCACGCGCCGTAGGGCGTGTTGAAGGAAAACAGCCGCGGCTCCAGTTCCGGCACGCTGACGCCGTGCTCCGGGCAGGCTAAATGCTCCGAAAAGAACAAATCCTCGTGTTCGTCGCCCTCGGCGCCGCGGTCGGGCAGGCGGTGGACGGTGAGGTAGCCGTCGCCGAACTTGAGCGCGGTTTCCACCGAATCGGTCAGGCGGGCGAGGAAGTCGGCTTCCTCCTGAGGCTCGGCGGGCGTGCGGATGACCAGGCGGTCCACCACAGCCTCAATGGTGTGCTGTTTGTAGCGGTCGAGGCTGATTTCGTCGGTTTCCAGGTCGTAAACCACGCCGTCCACGCGGGCGCGGGTGAAGCCCGACTTGCGGATTTCTTCCAGCATGTTCTGGTGGGTGCCTTTGCGGCCGCGCACTACCGGCGCGAGGATGAGCGCGCGGCTGCCTTCGGGCAGGCGGCGGATGGCGTCCACGATTTCCTGCGCCGACTGGCGGGTAACTTCCCGCCCGCAGATGGGGCAGTGGGGCGTGCCGGCGCGGGCAAACAGCAGGCGCAGGTAGTCGTAAATTTCGGTCACGGTGCCCACGGTGGAGCGGGGATTGTGCGAAGCGCCCTTCTGGTCAATGGAAACCGCGGGCGAAAGCCCCTCAATGGCGTCCACATCGGGCTTGTCCATCCGCCCCAGGAACTGGCGGGCATAGGCAGAAAGGGATTCCACATAGCGGCGCTGACCTTCGGCAAAGATGGTGTCAAAGGCTAACGATGACTTGCCCGAGCCCGACAGGCCGGTGATGACCACCAGTTTCTCGCGGGGCATTTCAACGGTGAGGTTTTTCAGGTTATGGACGCGGGCGCCGATGACTTTCAGAGTTTTCATAGGGTTCGTCGCGTAGTTGGGGAAGTCGTTTAGTCGCTCAGCGGGAAATCCTGGCGAGGAAATCCAGCACGGCCTCCAAAACCTGCCGGTGCAGGGTGAGGGTGTCGGCGAGGTCGGCGGGGTTTTCCAGGCTGTGGTCGCCGCGGGGCAGCAGCAAGGCTTGGGCGGTGGGGTTGGCTTCCACTGCCTGCCAGCCTTCGGGGTTGTGGGAGGGGTCGGCTTTGCTGGCGACGAACAGGGCGGGGCGGTCGGCGTTGCGGGCGGCCTTTTGCACCGCGGGGAAGGCCAGCAGCGGCGTGAACCAGATGGAAGCCGCCAGGTCGCCCAGCGCACCCATGCCCCACAGCGCCCCCATGGTCAGCGTGCCGATGGATTTGCCCACCAGCACGACCTGCTTCACGCCGGCCCGCCGCCGCACGGCCTGCAGCGCGGCTTCGGCATCGGCCAGCAGCCATTGCAGGCGGGTCTGCGGCTCGGCTTCCTGGAAATCGGAGCGGCTGTAATCCACCCACGCGGCCGCGACGGCCACGCCGTGTTGGGTGAGCGCCTGCGCGGTGTAGTGCAGCAAGGGTTTGTCGGGGGTGTAGCGCAGGCCGGGCAAAATCAGCGCCGCGAGGGGCTTGCGCACCGCGGGCGCGGGAATCCGCCAGCGGAGGGGGAAGGTTTCCCCCTGCCAGCCGGTGATGGTTTCGGTGGAAAAATCAAGTGGCGTCATACGATGCCTCCTGGGGAGGGCGAGGAGCCGTGGTTTGCCGCGATGATAACACAAACGCCGCGGCTTGGGGAGAAAATGAAACAGCCCTGTACGCGCGGTACAGGGCTGGAATGAAGTCGGAAGGGGTGTTACGAGCACTCGCTGTAACCGCAGGCGTAGCAGCGGGCGCAGCCTTCGGTGTAGACCACAGCGGCGGCACCGCATTCGGGGCAGATGTCGCCCACCTGGGTGATGTCCAGTTTTTCGTCCTCGGCTGTGGGTTGCGGTGTGAATGCTTCGGGCTGGCTTTTCGTGTCGCCGGGCGCTGCATTCAAAGGCAGCAGGGGGGGCAGGTTGAGGGAGAAGGTGTGTTGCTCTTCTTCTTCCGGAGCGCTCTTTTCCGTCGGCCTGGCTTCCAGGTAACGCCTGATGGCCTGGGCGATGCCGTCGGGCAGGGAACGCACCCGGTTGGGGCCGAAGCCCGCCGACCGCCCGCCGCCGATGCCGCTCAACTGCCGCAAGACTTCTCGCAGGCGTTCCCGCGGCTCCACGGTGGAGGTGAGCCGCAAAATGTAGGAAATCAGCCGCCCAATGGCTTCAGAGATGGCCGCGGTTTCCGAGCCGGCTTTGGCGGTGTTGATGAAAACTTCAAAGGGCTGGTTGCCGCCGTTTTCGTTGATGGTGACAAACGCCCGCCCCACCGGTGTTTCAATGCGGTAGGTGTGGCCGCGCAGCACCGAGGGGCGCGGCTTTTTCGGCTCGTTCCACAGGCGGGGTTGGGTTTCTTCGCCGGGGGCGTGCAGCGGCACATCCTTGCCTTTGGCTTTGGCCGTGGCTTTGGTTTCCAGCACCACTTTTTCGCGCGAACCGGTCACGTACACCGTCAGGCCCTTGATGCCCAGTTTCCACGCCAGTTTGTAGGCTTTAGCGACGTCGTCGGGGGTGGCGTCGGCGGGGAAGTTCACGGTGTTGTGGTTGCCCAAGCCGTTGGCGATGAAAGTGTGCGTCCCGGGGACGCTGATGTCATAAACCTCGGCAAAGCCGGTTTCTACCTGTTCCACGGGCACGTAGAGTTTGTGTTCGTTGTCGTGGGCAAAGAAAGCCTCGGCCACGGGGTGGCTCGCGCCCTGGCTGTGCAGGGTTTCGTAAACGCGGCGGGCGTCGGCGCGGGTGAGGCGATGGCCGGCGCGCAGGTTGACGCGCGCCCGCTGGTAGGTGCGCGCTTCCTCCGCCTGCGCTACGGCAAAGCCGCGGCGCAGGGAAGCCCCCGCCGCTTGCATGGCCCGCAGCGCCTCGGTGACCCTTTCGGGGAGCAGGCGGCTGTAATTGCGCCGAATGTGCAGGCGGCCGGCGTTGCGGCGGGCAATGCGCTCGTTTTTCCACGTTTCTACGAAGCCAATAGCGGCTGCCAGGTGCTCTAACTCGTTCCCCTGGACGGTGAGGTTCCAGGCGCGTTCGGCTGTCTGGCGCACTGTCGCTACGACGTTCATATTGAGCAGCAGCACTTGCAATTGCTGGATGAGGCGTTGACTGGCCAGGGTGATGCCGAAAGTGCGGCCGTTTTCGGTCATGTAGGCGTCCAGGAACAATCCTTTGAGGAAAGCGGCGACCTCTTCCTCGGCGGCTTGCAAAATGCAGGTGGGAATGATTTTGTGTGCCGCCCCTGGTTGTAGCCCCAGGTCGTTGACCAGCCAGTGGCGCAGAGGGCGGGAGTGAAGGAGAAGATAATGGACACCGTTGCGGTGGTCGGTGGCGATGTGCCCGGAAAGCCCAAAGAGGCGTTGTGCAATGGCCTGGAGGTGCTCCAGCAGGCGGCGATCGCGGTTGGTGATGTTGAGGGTGTTTGGCATGATAGCGCCTTCGGATGTGACGGCGCCCAAGAAGAAGGCCAAATCGGTGCTCATGTGTTGAGGGGAGGTGAGCCGCGTGCTGCTGGTGCGGAATGTGCCGCTGAAGGGCGGCAGAGGCGCACTTGCAGGCCCAAATTGCCGTTGCCCGACATAGACTACCGCCAAATCACCTGGCCGAATTTCGTCGAGGCGGCGGAAGGCAATTTCTCCGCTGTCGTCCAAAACCTGGATACGGTGATTGGGCGTGCCTTCGACGGTAAGGCCATAACGCAGGGTGATCCGGCGGGTTTCTTTCATCCCGCCGTAGTAGAAAGCATCGGCTTTCTCCACCTGCGCGGGGCTAACGACTTTCGTGCTCAGTGGTGCAAACTGGTCGGGCAGGCGGAGTTCGCCGAGGGAGGCGATGGGCGTCAGGCCGTTTTCGGTGAGCACCAAAGTATCGCCCACCACGCACTTGGAAATGCTGTTATCTACAAACGCCTGCAACGCGGCCTGGGTGTAGACGTGCTCTTCGGCGGTGATGTCAGATGCCACCACGAAGGTGTGCTTGATGTGCTCCGGCACTTCGGGAATGTGCTGGCAGGTGCCCTGTTCCAGCACTTGTGCGATGATGTGGTTGCGGGTTTCTTCGTCCAGCCCGGCGTCTTCCAACGCTTTCATGAAAAGCGGGCTGGTGTAGGTGAGTTGCAGATCCTGGCCGTTGTCGTTCACGTGGCGGATGTAGGCGAGGGCGAACACCGGTTCGCAGCCGTAGCCTTCCACGCCTGAAACGGTGGAAACCGTGCCGGTGGGGGCGATGGTGGTCTGCGCCGCGTTGCGGATGCCGTGCTGGCGGATGCCTTCTACGATGGCGTCCCAATCTAAGGGCGGGCGTCCCCAGTCGGTTTTGGGGCCGCCGCCGAGCCAGTCGGGCCACTGGGGCGGCTGCCATTTCAGGTTTTCGGGGTCGTAAATGCTCCCTTTGATGGCGGGGAAGGGGCCGCGCTCTTTGGCCAGTTCAATGCTGGTGCGCATGGCGTGGTAGCGCACGAATTCCATCACCTGGGCGGCGAATTCCTGCCCTTCCGGCGAGCCGTAGCGCACGCCGTTGACATACATCAGGTCGGCCAGGCCCATGATGCCCAGCCCGATGCGGCGGGCGCGGTGGGCGGCTTTTTTCAGTTGGGGCACGGCGGGCACGTAGGCGTTGGCTTCCACCACGTCATCAAGAAAGCGCACGGCGCGTTCGGTGGTTTCCTGGAGCTTGGCCCAGTTCACTTTGCCGTCTGCGGTGACGTGCTGGGCCAGGTTGATGGAGCCGAGGCAGCAGTTTTCGTAAGGGCCAAGCCACTGCTCGCCGCAGGGGTTGGTGGCTTCCAGCGGGTAGAGGTGTGGCACGGGGTTGGAGCGGTTGGCGGTATCCAGAAAGAGCACGCCGGGCTCGCCGTTGTGGTGGGCCTGTTTGACGATTTTGGCGAACAGGTCGCGGGCGCGCACCTTGCGGTAGGTTTTGATGGGAATGCCCGCGGCTTCGGCCTGCTCCAGGGTGCCGTCAAAGTCGTTGTAGCGCGGGTCAAGCACGTCGGGGAAGCGCAGTTCCCATTCCTCATCGTTTTCTACGGCGCGCATGAAGGCGTCGGTGATGCCTACGGAAATGTTGAAATTGGTGATGGCGTTTTCGTCGGTTTTGCAGGTGATGAAATCTTCCACGTCGGGGTGGTCTATGCGCAGCACGGCCATGTTGGCGCCGCGGCGGGAGCCCCCTTGGGCGATTTCCCCAAAGGCTTCGTCGTACACTTTCAGGAAGCCCACCGGCCCGGTGGCCTGCCCGGCGGAGGATTTGACCAGCGCGCCTTTGGGACGCAGGCGGGAGAAGGAAAAGCCGTTCCCGCCGCCGGTTTGCTGAATGAGGGCGGCGTTTCGCAGGCTCATGAAGATGCCCGAATCTTTGCGCCCCATGTCGTCGGAAATCGGCAGCACGAAGCAGGCAGCCAGTTGCCCCAAAGGCGTTCCTGCGCCCGTCCAGGTGGGTGAGTTGGGGATGTAACGTTTGGCGATCAGCAGCCGGTAGAACGCTTTGGCGCGGTTCAAAATATCTTTTTCGGCCGCGCCCCATGTTGCCTCGGCTTTGGCCACGTGGTAGGCGACTCTCCAAAAGGTTTCTTCGGGGGTTTCCACGGGCTGGCCGTCAGGGCCTTTGCGCACATAGCGGCGCACGAAAACCTGATAGGCGTTTTCGGTCAGGTTGACTTTGGGAAGCCCTTTGGGGAGCGGGGGTGTGGGCAGCAGGTTTTTGGCTGGGGGTTGTGAACCGGCCATGAGCATCCTCCTGAAAAGGGGTGTGGGTGGGTGGGCGGAAGGCGCAGAAGGTCATCCCGCAGCGGCGGTGCCGCTCGGTTGGGCGCAGGTGTGGGTTGGCAGCGGCAGAAGTGGGGAAGCCGGAGGTTGGTGCAGGCCCCTCTCCTGGGGCTTCCCTGCCGTGGTCAACCGCCTTCTAACAGGCGGTCTATTTCGCTGCGTATGGCTCGCAAGTCGTCCAGCCCCAAATAAACGATGGCATAGCGGATGTAGGCAATCTGGTCCAGCTGTTTCAGCCCTTCTATGACCATGTCGCCGACGACGCGAGAGGAGACTTCGGCCTTGCCCAGCCCCTGAAGTTTGGATTCCACCTCGCCGACCAGCCGTTCGATGCTTTCGGCGGGCACCGGACGTTTGGCGCAGGCGATGCGGATGCCGCGAATCAGTTTTTCGCGGTTAAATTCTTCGCGGGTGCCGTCTTGCTTGACGATCAGGGGGGTGGCCAGCAAGGGGCGCTCATAAGTGCTGAAGCGCCGCCCGCAGGCCAGGCATTGCCGCCGACGGCGGATGCCGCCTTGCCTGTCGTGGATGGTATCCACAACCCGGTTCTGATCGTGGCCGCAAAAAGGACACCGCATTTTATCACCATATCTTGGGTTTTATCGCACGCTCACCCCTGTATGTTGGGGCTGACATTTTAGCACACGTTGCCTTCTGGGGCAAGGGTTTCGCGTTCTGTCATCTAAAATGTTACCGGGGTAAGATGAACCTCCAAAAGAAAATGTTACTGGAGGCACCCATGAACCCCGAGGAACCCATGAGCAT
>JALUXH010000015.1 GCA_027019065.1 Anaerolineales bacterium | reverse complement strand
GGGCATGATTGCCGCCGCGTTGGCCGTGTGGCTGCAAGGGTTGCTCTGAACGCCCCACGTCGCGCCCCCAAAAAGCAACGCCGCCCAACTGAACCGAAGGGCGGCGTTTTTGCATTATGCCAGAATCCACACCAGCACCCGCCGCCGGTGGGGGCGGGCGCGGTGCTCGAAGAGGTAGATGCCCTGCCACGTGCCCAGCATGAGTTGGCCTTCCCCAATGGGAATCGCGACGCTCGGCAGCGTGAGCGCGGCGCGGATGTGCGCCGGCATGTCGTCTGCGCCTTCCAGGGTGTGCCGAAACCAGGACTGGCCGTCGGGCACCAGGCGGTCAAAGGCGCCTTCCAGGTCAGCGCGGGCGGTAGGGTCCCAGTTTTCGTTGAGCACCAGCGACGCGCTGGTGTGCGGCACGAACAGGAAGCACATGCCGGTTTGCACCCCGCTGGCCGCGACCTTTTCGGCCACCGCGGCGGTGATGTCGTGCAGGCCGCGGCCGGGGGTGCGGATTTCAAGGGTGAAGGTGTGCCACATGGGGATCAGTGCCTCGGTGTCCTGATGTTCAAGTCAAGGGATGCCCGGCTGCTGGGATGCCTGAATGCCCGGCAGTGTTTTTCCAAACCCGGTGGAACCCGGCACCGTGCATCTGGGCATCCGGGCATCTGGACATCTGGGCATCCGGACATCTGGGCAACCGGGCCTCGCCCTACACACCCGCGGCGATGTCTTCATGGGCTTTTTGCAGGAAGGCGGGCACCTGCATGGGGCCGAGGTTTTCGCCGGAACGCAGGCGCACAGCCACCTGTCCGGCTTCCACCTCTTTGTCGCCCACGACCAGCATGTAGGGCACTTTTTGCTTCTGCGCGGCGCGGATTTTGGCGTTCATGCGGGCGCTGCTGTCGTCCACTTCCACCCGCAGGCCGGCGCGGCGCAGTTCTGCAGCCACTTGCCGGCAGTAGGGCACGTGGCGGTCGGCAATGGGAATGAGCGCGGCCTGCACCGGCGCCAGCCAGACGGGGAACGCGCCCGCGTAGTGCTCAATGAGCACGCCCATGAAGCGCTCGGTGCTGCCCATGATGGCACGGTGCAGCACCACGGGCGTGTGTTCCTCGCCGTCGGGGCCGATGTAGGTCAGGCCCAGGCGGGCCGGCTGGATGAAATCTACCTGGATGGTGGAAAGTTGCCACTCGCGGCCGAGGGTATCCTGGGCGATGAAGTCGGCCTTGGGGCCGTAAAAGGCCGCCTCGCCGGTGGCTTCCACATAATCCAAACCGCTGGCGGCTAAGGCCGCGCGCAGCGCCGCTTCGGCCTTATCCCATTTTTCGGGGTCGTTCACATATTTGCCGCCTTCCCCGCGCAGCGAAAGGCGCACCTGATAGTCGGTCAGGTGGAAGCGCCCCAAAATCTCCTGGATGAGTTCCAGCAGCATCGCAAATTCGCTCTGGATTTGGTCGGGCGTGCAGAAGATGTGGCAGTCGTCTTGGGTCAGCGAGCGCACGCGGGTCAGGCCGTGGAGTTCGCCCTTCTTTTCGTAGCGATAGACGGTGGCGAATTCCGAAAAGCGCAGGGGCAGTTCGCGGTAGGAATGCTTGCCCATCTTCTTGTAGAGGGTCATGTGGCTGGGGCAGTTCATCGGCTTCAGGCGGAAGCGCTCACCGCTGTTTTTGTCTTCCATGACCGGGAACATGACGTCCGCGTAGTTCTGCAGGTGGCCGGATTTGGCGTACAGGTCTTCCTTGACGATATTGCCCGTCCACACATGCTGGAAGCCGTAGCGGGTCTGCACTTCCCGGACGAAGGTTTCCAGCAAGTGGCGCACGATCTCGCCCTTGGGGGTGAACATGGGAATACCGGGGCCGATTTCGTCGGGGGCGAAGTAAAACAGGCCAAGTTCCTTGCCCAGCACGCGGTGATCACGCTTTTTGGCCTCTTCGCGCCATTGGAGGTACTGGCGCAGTTCCTTGGGGGTTTTCCACGCGGTGCCGTAAATGCGGGTGAGCATGGGCTTGTTCTCATCGCCCCGCCAGTATGCACCCGCGATGGACATCAGTTTGACGGCTTTGGGGTTGATTTCGGCGCTGTTTTTGACATGTGGCCCGCGGCAGAGATCGATGAAGGTATCGTGCTGGTAAATGCTGAGGGTGGGCTTTTGCCCTTCGGGCAGCGGTTCTCCGTATTCGTCGGTGCCGCGGCTGAGGATGTCGTCGATGAGTTCCAGTTTGTAGGGCTGGTCTTTGAAAAGTTCCCGCGCCTCTTCGGGGGTGACTTCCCGCCGCACAAAGTCGTGCTTGCCCTTGATAATTTCCTTCATGCGGGCTTCTATTTTTTCCAAATCGTCCTGGGTGATGGGGCGCGGCAGGTCGAAGTCGTAATAGAAACCGTCTTCAATGGGCGGGCCGATGGTGATTTTCGCGCCGGGGAAGTATTCCAGCACGGCCTGGGCCATGATGTGTGCGGCGGAGTGGCGAATGCGGTAAAGTTGCGATTCCGGGTAGTTCTCGGGGAGTTTGGGTTTTTCAACCATGAGGAGCCTCCGGGGGAGTCGGACAGTCAAATGGTCGGATAGTCTGGGCGGTGGCGCAATTCCTCATTCCTGATTCGCTATTTAACGAAAAACGCTCCCGCCCATGCTGGGGCGAGAGCGTGCCGCTCACGCGGTTCCACCCAGTTTGGCCTCGGAAGCCGCGACTGCCGAAGCCATCTCTGGGGGCCGATAACGGAGCCCAGCCGCTTCCCTTACTGGCCCGGAAGGGCGTTCGGGGTCGCGCTCGCGGGGGGTGTTCACCGAGCCGTTGCCGAGGCAGGCTTTCAGCCGCCGGCCTGCCCTCTCTGGCGGCGGGAACCCGGTTACTCGTCCCGGTCATCGCGCCTGTGTGTACCCACGGCCCCTCGCGGGGCCGGTCGTCGCAAGACAGGTGGGCGGTATAGGACTTGAACCTACGACCTTCGCGATGTCAACGCGACGCTCTAACCAACTGAGCTAACCGCCCACATGCGCCCTGATTATACCGACCTGCAGGCGAATTGGCAAGTTTTCAGCCGCCAATTCGCTCCACCACCCAAAAGTGGGAAAGCCCAAACCAGCGCAGCGGGGTGCGTTCCAGCGCCTGCAGGAAGCCGCGCAGCAGCCGACCGGCGCGCGGGAAGCGGGCGATGATGTTATCGTATGCGCCGAAAATCACGGTGCGGTGCACAAAGCGCACAGGCAGCCCGGCAAACAGCCGTTCCAAATCGCCGCGGGTGTAAATGCGCACATGGGGGGCAAGTTTGTCGCGCAGGCGGCGGGGCAAGTAGTTGACGAAGGGCTTGTTGCCAAAATGATAGCGCCCCCGCCAGTAAATACCGTGGGTTTCAAAGGGGTAGCCGCGGTTGGGGCAAAAGAGCACCAGCCGCCCGCCGGGTTTGAGGGCGCGCACCATTTCCCGCACCGCGGCAGCATCATCGGCGACGTGCTCAATGACCTCGTGGCTCAAAATCAGGTCAAAGGTCGCCGCCGGGAAAGGCAGGGCTTCGCCCGCCGCGTTGACGATGTGGGGATTGCGGGCATGGGCTTGCCGCGCCCGCGGGAAGTCGTATTCCAGCCCCACCACGGTGCCGCCGTGCTCGGCCAGTTTTTCTACATACATACCCACCCCGCAGCCGTTTTCCAGCACCATGCCGCGCTCGCGGCCTGCGGCGAAGCGCAAAATCATCGCTAAGCGGCGCTGCTGCCCGGCGCGCCAGACATACGAAGGCTCGCCCAGGCGGGCGGCGCGGGTGGGGGTGTCGATGGAGGGCATAGGGCTACTTTCTCTGTCAGGGCATAAACCAACCACGGCTGGCTATACGAAATCCAATACCGGCGTTTCTACTGTTCGGCGCGGCTTTTGACCACTCAAGATAATACGACGTAATGCCTCCACCGTCTCCGGAGCAAAATGGCGAAGCCGCGTCTGCTGCACACACGGTTGGGCTGAAAAAAATTTTTACGCAGAGCGTGATTGCTCGCGTGAGGCGAGCCATTTCCGTAACGACCTTTGGCTTTCCCCGGACGGAACCCCGGCTAACAAATGCTCAATGCTAATATCCTCATCCAAATCCGGCCAATGAATCCCCTCTCCCTCTCCAATCAAACGCCAATTTGCCCTTTCTTCCCTCGTTCCATGCAATAAGCGCGGATACCATGCCAACGGCACGACAATAGTGCGTCCGTCATCCAGCGCAACAATCAACTCATCATCCGTGACTTGCACGTCCTGGGCTTTCGCAACTCGCAATTCAATCATTGAAGTATTCATTCCACCACTCCAAGATCATTGTCTCTCGTTCTTCTATCAAACTCTGAATGCGCCGTACCTCATGAGGCCGAAAACCACCACTATCCTGCAAGCGCACCGGCTTGAGCCAAAATTTGGCGATCCTACCTTCTCTTTCCACATGAACGTGAGGAGGCTCACCGCGATCACCGGAATAAAAGAAAAAGCGATAAGGGCCAACACGGGCTATCGTTGGGGACATCACACACTTGACATCTCATCTTTGATAAATTCCACGCACCACGCTGCTTATTTAGTGTACCATTTTTGTTGGCTCAACGCAAAAATCAGCCTTCACCTTGCCTTTCATCCCTCAGCCCAACCCCTGTGGACATGTAGCGGCCGTCCCTGACGAGTAAGGCCATAAATCAGACAACTCGGCCCATATTTGTCGTTGGGATAATCCTCAATCACTTCTCCCGTTGCTATCGCCTCGCGTATTTCTTGCACCGATATATCCCGCAAGATGGCCTGATCCACAGCGTGTTTTGAGAACTCAAACTGACCCTGTGCAAATTTGATGCGAATTTCGTCAATCAGCGCCATAGTTGAATTATACCCTCAATGGGACTGCCACCAATCACGGCATTTGTTCGCTGCTCGTGAGCCGCCGTCTCAATCGCTCCCCCTGCTATGGCATACCGACAACGCCTTCGCTCCTCACCCGCTCTTCGGCCAGGCGGCAGTATTCGGGCACCACATCGTAGCCCACCCACCGCCGCCCGTGGCGGGCTGCCGCTACCAGCGTGCTGCCGGAGCCGGCGAAGGGGTCAAGCACCACATCGTCCACGAAGGCATACAGCCGCACCACTCGCTCGGCCAGCGCCACCGGAAACGGGGCAGGATGCCCCACCCGCCGCGCCGATTCCGGCGGAATGCGCCACACCGAGGTGGTGGCTTCCAGGAACTCATCGCGGCCAATGTCCGATTCGCCCTTATCGGGGCGGGTGGGCGACATTTTCGCCATCACCAGCAGGTATTCGTGCACATCGCGCAGGCGGGGCGCTTTGGCGCTCTGCCAGGAACCCCACGCGCAGCTGTTCCCCGCACCCTCGGCTTTCTGCCAGATGATTTCGCCCATCGGCAGGAAGCCGACTTCCAGATGCACCTGCCAGAACAGCGCGGTGAGGGGAATGTAGGGCGTGCGCCCCAAATTGGCAATGTTGACCACATAGCGCCCGCCGGGCACCAGCACCCGCCAGACTTCCCGCGCCACCCGCCCGATGAGCGCCAGGTACTCTTCCAGCCCGAGGTCATCGTCGTAATCCTTGCCGACGTTGTAAGGCGGCGAGGTGAACGCCAGCCCCACCGCGTTATCGGGAATTTCAGGCATGGCTTCGGCGGAATGGCAATAGACCCGGTTTTGGCGGTCTTCCCACGCGGCGGAAGGCGTCACAGGGATAGCGCGCAGTTCTTTCAGCGGCAGCGGAGCGGGCACGCCCGCCGTGGCATACAGGCGGCGGGCATAAAAAGCCGAGGCGTCGTGGCCTTCCCGGCTTCCGGCGCCAAAGGTGCGGGTGGCGGTGCGCTTGCGGCGGGAATCAGGCATGGCCGTACAGCTGGCGGTGCACAATGCTCAACGCCCGCACCTGCTCGGCGGCGTGGTATGAGGAACGCACCAACGGGCCGCTTTCCACCCACTTGAAGCCGATTTCCAGGCCGTATTCCCGCAGCTCGGCAAATTCTTCGGGAGTGTAATAGCGGTCAATGGGCAGGTGCTTACGGCTGGGCTGGAGATATTGGCCGATGGTGAGGATGTCCACGCCCCAGGAACGCAGGTCGCGCATGGTTTCCTTCACCTCGTCCAGGGTTTCGCCCAGCCCCACCATGATGCCCGACTTGGTGAGCACTTCGGGGTCAAGGCGCTTGGCGTTGACTAAGGTGGCGCGGGCCCATGCGTAGTTATCCTGCGGCTGGACGGCCTTGAACAGCCGCTTCACGGTTTCCACATTGTGGTTGAGGATTTCCGGGCGGGCTTCCATCACGATGCGCAGGGCTTCAATGCGCCCCTTGAAATCGGGAATGAGCACCTCCACCGAGCAGCCGGGGAGCAGTTCGCGGATGCGGCGGATGACCATCGCAAAGATGGGCGCGCCGCCGTCGCGGCGGTCGTCGCGGGTGACACTGGTAATGACCGCGTGGCGCAAATTCATCGTTTTCACCGCCTGGGCCACGCGCTCGGCTTCCATCCAGTCCAGCGGCAGGGGCTTGCCGTGTTTGACATCGCAAAAGCCGCACGTGCGGGTGCACACATCGCCCAGCAGCAGGAAAGTGGCCGTGCCCGCGCCCCAACACTCGCCCAGGTTGGGACACATGGCCTCTTCACAAACGGTGTGCAGGGCGTTGCCGCGCATCAGGTGGCGGATTTCGGCCACGGTTTCGCCCACGGGGGCTTGGACCTTGAGCCACGGCGGGCGGCGCTTGGGGGTGGTATCCACCACGGTGGGGTTGACGCGGTCGCGGGTGGGGGTATAAGGCATTTAGTGTTCCTCCGAAGGGGCGTCAAGGTTTTCAAAAAGCGTGGGGATTTTCGCGCTTTTTTCCTCTTCCAGTTCGAACAGTTTCGGCGCAGAGGCATTTCCCTGATTTTGGGGGCGGTAACGGCCGGTAAACTTGCCTCGCGCTTTCCGCTCCTGGAACGTGGTCTTGACCTTGTGCTTCACCAGTTCCTCCTGCGCTTTGGGCATTTCGTTTTCCCAATGCGCCAGGCGTTCCTCCGCCATGTGCACATAGGCCGCCGAAATCTCAATGCCAATGTAGTGATGGCCTAAAATTTTGGCTGCGACCAGCGTGGTGCCTGAACCGGCAAAGGGGTCAATGACCACGCCGCCCTGGGCTTCGTCCATCACAGCATAGATGGCGCGGAGCGGCAGCGCCAGCGGAAACGGTGCGGGGTGTGGGTTATCCCGCTCGGGCGGGAAGCGCCAAACAGAGGTGAACAAGGCATGGCGGGATTTGAGTTCGGCGCCGACGCGATGGCTGCCGACGGGCTTGTAAAGCCAGTAAATGCGCTCATCCACCTGCCAGAATCGCCAGCCGCGCAGGTTGGCTGCAATCATTCTATCCCAAACCAGTTCCTGCCGCACCACCCACTTTGTCTGGGAAACCCACGCGTAAGGGTGAAACATCACGCCGTTCCGCCAGCGGAGTTTGTGGTTGTAGAAGAACGAGCCGCCGGGCTTGGTGACGCGCCAAAGTTCGTTGAGCACCTCAATTTGCCATGCCTGGTATTCTTCTTCTGAGCGTCTATCGCTGGCTCCCTGATATTTTACGCGGTTGACCAGCCAGCCTTTTTGCCCTTCGCCCTTGTTGTAAGGCGGCGAGGTCACGCCCACATCCACGCTTTCATCGGGCAACTGGCGGAGCACCTCCAGCACGTCGCCTTGAAGCACTTTATCCAAAAAAGGCGTCAAGCCTTCAGGCATTTGGGGACTCCTTGTTTTTCAATTCCACCAGATAGTTCCGGAACTCGCGCGTTAAGGCGTCTTCCCAATGAGCAATGGGCTCGGTGAGATGAAGCAGCCGGACTTTATCGCACTCTTTGTAGTCTCGGAAGGTGAAAGAAGCGCCTCGGAGGTATTCATTGGCCTTTCGTTGCCCTGAGGGGAATCTTTTTTTCAGCAAGGCGCGCAGTCTTCTTTCTAAGCACGAGAAAGGGAATTCAAGAATGTAAACCAGGTGTCCATCCACGAAGCCGCTGACCAGCATCTGAAGGTCGCTTTTCCCCAAATCCTTTTCCAACCGTTCAGGGGTGTAGTCTGAAAAACTTCCCCCTCCGTTTAGGCGGCGGGACAATGTGCCGTCAGCCCTGTGATGGGTGTTGACTGGCTTGACCTCGCAAAACTGCTTTCGCTCGGTTTCGCTTGCCGGGGCGGTCATGCGGTAGCCATTGTAGCCCAGTTTGCCTTCAATGGGCTGATAACCCGCGATATGCAGCGTAATCCATTCCCGCACCGTGGAGGAGTTGGCGTCGTTGAGGTAAAGGGTAAGAAGGTCAATGAGTGTGGCTTCTAAACTCTCGCGACTGAGGTCTGCAAGGGCGAAGCGTACTTCCTCTCGTGATTTTGTAGCGTACAGAACCAGCAAGTGCTCTAAGTTTTTGTTCACTACGTGTCTCCGAGGCTAAAAGGTGCTTTTCATTCTACCACGCCCCTCTCTTTCCCTTTCGTGGCTGCGCGAAGTGTTGCCTAAAAATTCAGGAAGGCTTTGTAGGGAATTGTGCTTCCTGCTTCGGTAGAGGGAATTTCTTCACATTCCCAAGGGCTTCTTCCGGAATAGGTATCAACTTCAGGAGGGTAATATTGAGATGATAGACAATTTCGCGGAATGAATCGCGGATGTATCTCCCGACCAAAGGGGAGTTGAGGTAATTGACCACGTCTGCGGGCTCTAGATGTGTCGTCCGCCACAAGGAATGGTGGGGAAGCAGGTGATAGACGTCGCCCATCCACGGGTAAGCGAGGGCATCGTAAGCCGCTCCCAATTCCCTGTCGCCACGGAAGCCTAACCCCACGACCACGTGCGGCGTTTCAAAAAACTTGCGCAGTTTGTTTTTGTGCCGGGGGTGAATCCAGTAGCCCGAAAGCGGCTCATAGAGAATTTTGCCCCGCTTCAGGTTTCTGCCGTTGAGGATGGGGAGCATTTCCGGCGTTGGCTCTTTTGCGATCAGCGGATTGCCGCGGATTTCGGGCGTGCGCGGCGACACTTTCACCGCAAAAACATCCCCCAAGCGGGCAGAGCAGAGGGCAGAGAGCCGCTCGGTAAATTCTGTAGTGAAAGTGATGATTTCGCCATGCCACGCAGCAAGGCGGCGAATTTCTTTCAATCCCCCAGTTTCCGCGTCATAGTCTTGAAGCAACAGCCGTCCGGCATCTTCGCGGCCACGAATGAAATTCAAGATGACGGTTGTGATGCTTGCGCTGGGGCGAAAAACGCCATCGCCCATGTACACAAGTTGGGTTTGCCCTTCCTCGGCAAGAAAGGCACGCAGTTTTTTGAAGTCATCCAACAGCAAAAACGTTGCAGGCACAATGAAAAGCAGTTGCCCGCCCGGCTTGAGCAAACGCACCGCCTTTTCAATGAACGCCCCGTAGACATTATATTTGCCAAACCAGGTGCGAAAGCGCTTTTTGTATTCGGAGCGTGTCGCTGATGAGACGCGATAGGCATAATGCTTAGACGGGCTGGGAATGCCATAAGGCGGGTTGCCCATGATCAAATCGTATTTTGCCTCTCGCTCCTCCCAAAGCAGGAAATCATGCTCTATCACCCGCACGCCGCCCGGTTCGCCCTTCGGCGAGGCGGGGTGCAGTTCCACACCGACTTTTTCGGCTTTTGCGAACAGCGCGGGGTGCACTTCCCGCAATCCACGCAAAAACGTGCAGTCGCCGCAGGCAGGCTCCAGGACCCGCGGCGCGGGCGAAGCCATGGGGCGCAAAAAGCCAAGCATCAGCCGGACCACCCAGTCGGGGGTGCTGAATGCGCCGCGTTCCTTTTGAGTTTTCGGGGAACTGGTGTTTGGGATCATGGCGGCGTTGTCCGCGGCGGAGGTATGGACGGTTTCCACCCGGTCATTCTACCACGCCCCCTTCTTTACCCGCCGCAGGCCGCACCACCAGGTGCACGCCGCGCACTTCCACCACTTCCACCCAATCGCCGGAAGCCACCGCCGTCGCCCCCGGGGCCAGCACCGCCGTCCACAGTTCGCCGCCCACCTGCACCGTGCCGCTCTGGCGCGGGGTGATGGCCGTGCGGGCTTCCCCGATTTTGCCTGCCAGCGTGCGTATGCGTGCTTCCCCCGTCTGCACAGGGCGTTGCTGCGCCCGCAGCGCCAGTGCAACCACCCCCATGGAAACCACCGCCACCGCCAGCCCACTGCCCACCACCAACGGCACCGAAACCCGCTGCCCCGGCAATGCCGCAGGCGTGTTGAAAAGCGTCAGCGCGCCAAAGATGAACGCCGCCAGCCCGGCCACAGTCAGCGCGCCGTGGGCATGGGCTTTGACGTCCAGCGCAAACATGGCAAACGAAAGCAGCAAGAACGCCAGCCCCACCCAGTTTACCGGCAGCAGGCTGAGGCCGTACGCCGCCAGCAGCAACGACGCCACCCCGACAAACCAGGCCGGCCAGTTCGCCGGATGCCACAGGCCGATCAACAAAGCCTGCACGCCCAGCCCCAGCAAGATGAACACGATATTGGGGTCGGTGAGGGTGTGAAAAAAGGATTCGCCGATGGTCGGCGGCAAAGGCACGGCTTCCAGCGAAGGGGGCAGGGTCACTTCGCCCGCCACGGTGGTGGTGCTTTGCCCGGCCATTTGATGCAGCAGGTCGTCTAACGAAGGTGCGACGAAATCCACCAGCCCGACGCGTTGGGCTTCCTCTGCCGAAAGCGCCTGAGCCTCGCCGACCATCTTTTCCGCCGCCTGCACCGCCTTCGGGCCGCGGCGTGCTGCCAGCGAGCGCGCCAGGGCCTTCAAGATGGCCTTGACTTTGGCTTCCATTGTTTTGCCCAAATCGCCGCCCTGGGGTCCCACCGGGCTGGCCGCGCCAATGGCGGTTTCCGGCGCCATGGCCGCCCAATGCCCGGCCAGCGTCACCAGCGCCCCGGCGCTGCCCGCCATCGCCCCCCGCGGCGCCACATACACCACCACCGGCACCGGGCTGTTGCGGATATCCTGCACCATCTTCTCCATCAAGGTAATGCCGCCGCCGGGGGTGTCCAGTTCCAGCACCACCAGCGCGGCGTGCTGTTGCTGCGCCGTCGCCAGGCCGCGTTCCAGATACTGCACCATGACCGGCGTCAGCGGCCCCTTCAGGCGCAGCACCAGCGCCACCCCTTCACCCTGCGCGCCGGCCGCTTTCACCGCCAGCAGCAACACAAGGCACACACCCAGCAGCAACCCTTTGCGCCAACCGCGCATCGCTCACCTCCGCCGGAACGCCTGATACAGGAACACCTGACACGCCCATTGTACCTCAAACCCTTCACAGGCATCCGATGGTAAAATAACCGCAACCCACCTCGCCGCAGAGGAGCCTTATGAGCAAAAAACTGACCGTTGTCATTCCCATGGCCGGGCTGGGCACCCGCCTGCGCCCCCACACGTGGAGCAAGCCCAAACCGCTGGTCAGCGTGGCCGGGAAAGCCGTGTTGGGGCATGTCTTGGACATGTTCGCCGACCTGCCGCCCGAAGACCTGGAACTCGTTTTCATCGTGGGCTACCTCGGCGAGCAGGTCACCGCTTACCTGGCCGAACACTACTCCCACCTGAAAGCCCATTTCGTAGAGCAGAAAGAGCGCAAAGGGCAATCGCACGCGCTGGCTTTGGCGAGCGGCCATCTGGAAGGCCCCGTGCTGATGATCTTCGTGGATACCATCATGGAAGCCGACTTCGGCTTCCTGCGCAACCCGCCCGACGAAGCCATCGCCTGGGTCAAGCCGGTGGAAAACCCCCGCCGCTTCGGCGTGGTGGTGCCCGACGAAAACGGCTACGTGCAGCGCCTGATCGAAAAACCCGACGACGACCGCTACAACCTGGCGGTGGTGGGGTGTTACTACTTCCCCGAAGGGCGCGACCTGGCCGCGGCGGTCAACGAACAAATCGTCAACGACATCCAGACCAAAGGCGAATACTACCTTGCCGATGCCATCAACATCATGCTGCAAAAGGGGCTGAAAATGCGCACGGTGGAAGTCGGCACCTGGCTGGATGCCGGCACGCCCGACGCCCTCCTCGCCACCAACCGCTATCTGCTGGAATCGGGGCGCGACAACAGCGCCGAAGCCTTGCGCCCGGGCATCACCCTTGTGCCGCCGGTTTACATCCACCCCGAAGCCCGCGTGGAAGCCTCGGTCATTGGGCCTTATGTTTCCATCGGCAAGGGAAGCCATGTCTCCCGCGCCATTCTCAAAGATGTCATTCTGGACGACGGCGCGCAGGTGAGCCGCGCCTCGCTGGAAGCCTCGCTCATCGGCCGCCACGCCCATGTGGAAGGCCGCCCCCTGCACCTCAACATCGGCGACCACACACAAATTACGCTATGACCCCCTCGTCCGCCCCCACCGCCACCGTCTGGTGCCGCTCCGAACGCCACTACGCCGAGCGTCCGGTGGCGTTTCTGTGGGAAGGCCAGCGGCGGCGCGTGGTGCGCCTCGTTGCCCAATGGCGGGAACCCGCGGGACCGGCTTTCCGCGTCCTGGCCGACGATAACTGGCTATACGAATTGCGCTACGACGAAAACGCGGAAGCCTGGCGCATCGGCGCCTGACTTCCTGCCTGTCCCAACCGCCTCACCACTCCCTTTCCCCCCAGGAGGACTCTCCATGATCATCGGCATCCCCAAAGAAATCAAAGACAACGAATACCGCGTGGCCATGACGCCCGGCGGCGTGCACATGCTGCGCGCTGCCGGCCACACCGTGCTGGTGGAAACCAACGCCGGCGCGGGCAGCGGCTTCTCCGATGAGGAATATGCCCGCGCGGGCGCTAAAATCCTGCCCGCCGCCGCCGAGGTGTGGGAACAGGCCGAAATGATTATGAAAGTCAAAGAGCCTCGCCCGCAGGAATACGGCTTCCTGCGCCCCGGGCTGCTGCTGTTCACCTACCTGCACCTGGCCGCCGAAGAAGAACTGACCCGGGAATTGCTGAAACGCGAGGTCATCGGCGTGGCCTACGAAACCGTGGAACTGGACGACGGCCGCCTGCCCTTGTTGACCCCCATGAGCGAGGTGGCCGGGCGCATGGCCGTGCAGGTGGGCGCGCACTACCTGGAAAAGGCCCACGGCGGGCGCGGCAAACTGCTGGGCGGCGTGCCCGGCGTGCGCCCCGCCGATGTGGTGGTGATTGGCGGCGGCACGGTGGGCACCAACGCGGCCAAAATGGCGCTGGGCATGGGGGCCCACGTCACCATCATTGAGAAAAACATCGACCGCCTGCGCTACCTGGAAGACGTTTTGCACGGCAACCTGACCACGCTGGCTTCCAACCCCCTCAACGTCGCCCACGCCGTCAGCGTCGCCGATCTGGTCATCGGGGCGGTCCTCATCCACGGCGCCCGCGCCCCGCGCATCGTGACGCGCGAGATGGTTTCCCAAATGAAAGCGGGCAGCGTGATTGTAGATGTGGCCATTGATCAGGGCGGCTGCGTGGAGACTTCCCACCCCACCACCCACAGCAACCCCACCTATCTGGTGGACGGCGTGGTGCACTACGGCGTAACCAACATGCCCGGTGCCGTGCCGCGCACTTCCACCTACGCGCTTTCCAACGCCACCCTGCCCTATGCGCTGCAGCTCGCCAACCTGGGCTTCGCAGAAGCCGTGCGCCGCAATCGGGCGCTGGCGCGCGGCGTGAACACCTACCAGGGCAAAATCACCTATGCTGCCGTCGCCCAAACCTTCGGCATGGATGACACGCCCCTGGAACAACTGGTGGCACCAACAGCATGAACGGCGAGTTTTCCCCGAAAACCTCCCGCCGCGTCGCCGGGTTGAAGCCATCCGGCCTGCGCAAGTTCTTTGACATCATCGCCGAAATGCCCGAAGTGGTTTCCCTCGGCATCGGCGAGCCGGATTTCGACACGCCGGAAGTCATCCGGCAGGCGGGCATTCGCGCCCTGCAAAATGGCGACACGCATTACACCAGCAACGCGGGCCTCAGCACCCTGCGCCGGCGCCTCGGCGAGCATTTGGAGCATCGCTACGGCGTGCGCTACGACCCCGAGCGGGAAATCGTCTTCACGGTGGGCGTTTCGGAAGCCCTCTACCTTGCCATGACCGCCCTGCTTGACCCGGGCGATGAAGTGCTGGTGCCGACGCCGTGCTTCGTTTCCTATCAGCCGGAGGTCGTGCTCGCGGGCGGCGTGGCGGTGGAGGTGCCGCTGCGCGCCGAAGACGGCTTCCAGCCCAATGTGAGCATTCTGGAACGCCACACCACCCCCCGCACCAAAGCCATCCTCATCAACTATCCTCACAATCCCACCGGCGCAGCAGCCGACCGCGCGGCCATGCAGGCCCTGGCGCGCTTCGCCGCCGAACACGACCTCATCGTGATTTCCGATGAAATCTACGACCGGCTGGTGTACGGCGGCGAGCATGTCTGCTTTCCGGCGCTGGAAGGCGCGTGGGAACGCACAATTTTGCTGGGCGGCTTTTCCAAAGACTACGCCATGACCGGCTGGCGATTAGGTTATGCCGCCGCGCCCGCGGCGCTGCTTCAGCCCATGCTGCGGGTGCATCAATACACCGTGATGACCGCGCCCACCCCTGCCCAGGTTGCCGCCATCACCGCGCTGGGAACCGCCGCAGCCGACGAAGCCGTGGAAGCCATGCGCCGGGCTTACGACCGCCGCCGCCGCCTCATCGTGGACGGCCTGCGCAGCATCGGCTTCCCCACCGTGGAGCCGCACGGGGCATTTTACGCCTTCCCCGACATTCGCAGCACCGGCATTGACGACGAAACCTTCGCCTGGCGCCTGCTGGAAGAGGAAAAGGTCGCGGTGGTGCCCGGCTCGGCTTTCGGCGAGGCCGGGGCGGGGTTCATCCGCTGTTCTTACGCCACTTCAGAAGAAAAGATAGAAGAAGCCCTTACCCGCATCGCCCGCTTTGTGCAGCGGGTGAGGGTTTAGCCCTCGCGGGGCCTGTCGCGTTTTTGGCTCCGGCAGGCCCCGCCGGTTGCACCAGGGGAGGTCATCATGGCCGGTTCGCTGATCGGTCAAATACTTTTGGGGCAGTTTCGGGTTGAAGATTTTCTCGCCGCAGGCGGCATGGGGGCGGTCTATCGGGTATGGGATCTGAAACGCCAGGTGCCCCTGGCCATGAAAGTGCTGCGCGACGACTTCTTTGACGACCCCAGCCTGCTGCGGCATTTCAAACGCGAAGCCAAAGCCCTGGAAGACCTGCAGCACCCGCACATCGTTCCTTTTTACGGCCTGTACCAAAGCGGCCACCTGGCCTTCATGCTGGAAGGCTATATTGACGGGCAAACGCTGCGCGAAATTCTGCGGGGGAACCCCAGGCTGCCTCTGGACGAAAGTCTGACCATCCTGAAAGGCGTCAGCGCGGCCCTCAGCTACGCCCACGCCCGGCAGATCGTCCATTGCGACATTAAGCCCAGCAATGTCATGATTGACCAGGGCGGCAATGTCTTCCTGACCGACTTCGGCATTGCCCGGCAGGCCGAAACGGTCACGACCACTTTTGCCATGGCCGGCACAGCAGCCTATATTGCGCCCGAGCAGGTGTTGGGGAAGCCGGTCACGGCAGCGACCGATGTTTACGCGCTGGGGGTCATGGCCTACGAAATGCTGGCAGGGCGGCGGCCGTTCACGGGCAACGAAGCAGGCACAGGCGAAGGCAAGAGCACCGGCGAACGGCTGCGCCTGGCCCATTTGCGCCTTCCCCCGCCCGACCCGCGCCGCTTCAACCCCCAAATGCCGGAAGCAGCAGCCGACGTGCTGCGCCGCGCTCTCAGCAAAAACCCTGCCGAACGGTACGCCGAGGCATGGCAGTTTTTCCGGGCGCTCGCGGCTGCCTATGGCCTGACTCCCCAGCAAATTCCCGAACGCGTGCGCGCGCTGCGTCCCGTGCAAAGGCGCCCCCAGGCAGAAGCCCCCTTCCCCGCATCGGCACAGGCCGTTTCGGGCCGTGCCCCGCGCCCCCCTGGGGAAGCCCCCCCGCGCGCCACTCCCGGCAGCGGCACTTACACCCCACCCACCGCCGAACAGCGCCCGCGCGCCAGGCGCCTTCCCTACCTTCCGGCGGTGTTTATCGGGCTGGCGGCGCTTTTGGCAGCGGGCAGCATCTTTGCACTATGGCGGGCATCCGCGCCCTCGGCCGCCGCGCCTGCAACCTCACCCGCAGCCACCGCCACACCGCCCCGCGTGCTTGCGGCCGCGCTTTCCACACACACCCCACAGCCTACGGCCACGCCTTCCCCTTCCCCTACACCCACCGGCCCTCAGCCAGGCGCCGTACGCTACAACCCGCGCGACAACGCCGCGCTGGTTTTCATTCCCAAACGCAAGTTCCTCATGGGCCTGACGCCCGAGCAGGTGCACACGCTGGAAAACGCCTGCAGCGAATCCGGCTGCGAAGAGCTCTACATGGCCTCTTCGCCCGCCCATCAGGCCATTGCCGGGCCTTTCTGGATTTACAAAACCGAGGTCAGCAATGCGATGTACGCCCGCTGCGTGGCCGCCCACGCCTGCAGCCCGCCCCGCAAATCGCGCAGCGAGACCCACAGCCATTACTACGGCAACCCCGATTTTCTCAATTATCCGGTGACGTATGTCAGCTGGTATCAGGCACGCGACTACTGCCGCTGGGCAGGAGGGCGCCTGCCGACCAGCGCCGAGTGGGAACTCGCGGCGCGCGGCACCGACGGCCGCCTGTTTCCGTGGGGCAACGCGTTCCCCACCCGCCAAACCGCTAACGTGGAAAACTTCTACCCCGACCTGATGCCGGTAGACGCCTTCCCCAACGCAGCCAGCCCCTTCGGCGTGCTCAACATGACCGGCAACGTTTGGGAATGGGTTTCAGACTGGTATTCCCAAACCTACTACAGCCTCAATACCCAATGGGATCACCCCCAGGGGCCCGCCCAGGGCGACCGTAAAAACGGCGCCATGCTCAAGGCCGGGCGCGGCGGGAACTACTGGATCCGCAGCGCCATTTCCAGCGTCGCCATCCAGGACTGGGACACCCCCTCCTCCGGCGGGCTGGGCGACGGCTTCCGCTGTGTGATGGACACCGCGCCCTGACCCTTTTCACAAAACAGGCCTGACAGGTCTGCCGGGCCTGTCAGGCCTGTTGCTTCAAAGGCCAGGGGGCATTACACCCAGCCGCGCAGTTTCATGGCTTCGGCCACGCGCGCCACGGCCACCATGTAGGCCGCCAGGCGGTTGTGGACGCCTTCCTTCTTCGCCATCTCATGCACGGCGTGGAAGGCCGCGGTCATTTTCTTGTCCAGCCGCTCGTGGACGGTTTCCACATCCCAGTAGTAATCGTAAGCGTTTTGCACCATCTCAAAGTAGGAAACCGTCACGCCGCCGGCGTTGCACAAAAAGTCGGGAATGACAAACGCGCCCTTATCGTGCAAGATGAGGTCGGCCTGCGGTGTGGTGGGGCCGTTGGCAAGTTCTACGATCACTTTGGCCTTGATGCGGTCGGCGTTGTCTTCGGTGATCTGATCTTCCAGCGCGGCAGGCACCAGCACCGGCACGTCCAGTTCCAGCAGTTCCTGGTTGGTGATGTTGTCCGCGCCGGGGAAGTTGATGACCGAGCCTGTTTCCCGCTTGTGTTCCATCACGGCTTTGTAGTCCAGCCCCTTGGGGTTGTAGATGCCGCCCTTGGAGTCGGAAACGGCCACCACCTTGAGGTCAAACATCTTGACGCCCAGCATATGGGCAAAGTAACCGGCGTTGCCGTAGCCCTGAATGGCGGTCGGCGCGCCGTCCAGGTTCATGCCGAGCACTTTGGCAGCCTCGCGCAGGGTAAACATGCCGCCGCGGGCGGTGGCGTCGCCGCGCCCCTGCGAACCGCCAATGGGGATGGGTTTGCCCGTAATCATGCCGAATTCGTTGTAGCCCTGCATGACGGAAAACTCATCCATCATCCAGGCCATAATTTGCGGCGTGGTGTACACATCGGGGGCGGGGACGTCCTTTTCCAACCCCACAAGCGCGGTGCCGATGGCGCGGATGTAAGCCCGCGAGAGGCGTTCCAACTCGGCCGTAGAAAGTTTGTGAGGGTCGCAAATCACGCCGCCTTTGGCGCCGCCCAGCGGGATATCTACCACGGCGGTTTTCCAGGTCATCCAGGCGGCCAGGGCGCGCACCGTGTCAATGGTTTCCTCGGGGTGGAAGCGAATGCCGCCCTTCGTCGGGCCACGCGAGTTGTTGTATTGCACCCGGAAGCCGTGGAATACCTTGTAAGAGCCGTCGTCCATGCGGACGGGGAAAGTCACATGGATTTCACGCATCGGCCAACGAAGCATTTCGTGGGTGGCCTCGTCCAGTTTCAGCCGCCTGGCGGCCTCATCCAACTGCGCTTGTGCAATTTTGAAGGGGTTGTGCTTGGACATAGGTTCCTCCTTGCAGAGAAAGACGAGTAAAACGGACGATTGTGAAAGCAAACGCCGCCTGCACAAGCAAGCGGCGTCTGTGACCTAAATCCAGCCTCTTATTTCCATCGCCTTGACCACCCGGTCAATAGCGACCATGTAAGCCGCGTCGCGGGTGTACACCTCCTCATCCAGCGCCATCTGAAGCACACCGCCGAACGCCTGGCTGATTTTCTTATCCAGTCTTTCCAGCACTTCTTCCCGTGTCCAGTAAAAATTCATATCGTTTTGCACACTTTCAAAATAGGAAACCGTCACGCCGCCGGAATTACAGAGGAAATCGGGGATGACGAAGATACCGCGGGCTTTCAAAGCGGCATCGGCCTCAGGCGTGGTGGGGCCGTTCGCCCCTTCCGCGAGGATTTTGACACGGTCGCCGATAAGCCCCACCGTTTCGCCGGTAATCTGGCCTTCCAGCGCCGCGGGGATGAGCACGTCCACATCTTTGGCAAGCCAGGCCATGGCGTCTTCCAGCACATAGCCGGCTTTCTGCGCCTGCTGCTTGTCAATGGTGCCGTACTGGTCGGTAATGCTTTTCAGGAAATGCGGGTCTATGCCTTCAGGGTGGCAGAGGGTGTAAGGCTGCTTATCGGTGCGGTCCCAGTAAGACACACAGGCCACCTTGCCGCCGAGGATTTCAATGAACCCGATGGCCGTGTTTTGCGCCACATTGCCAAACCCCTGAATGGAAGCCGTGCTTTGGGAAGGGTCGATGCCGAGGTGTTTCATAGCCTCGCGAATGTTGTAAACCACGCCAAAGCCGGTGGCTTCGGCGCGTCCCAGCGAGCCGCCGCCGCCCACGGGCTTGCCCGTAATCACGCCGGGGGTGTATTCACCGACGAGTTTGGAATACTCGTCCATCATCCAGCCCATCATCTGGGGGTTGGTGCCCACATCGGGGGCAGGCACGTCAATGCGCGGCCCGATGTTGCGCCAAATCTGGTCAACCCAGCCGCGGCAAAGGCGTTCCTGCTCACCGCGGGAAAGCGAAGCCGGGTCCACGGCCACCCCGCCTTTCGCCCCGCCCAAAGGGATGTCGGCGACGGCGGTTTTCCACGTCATCCACATGGCGAGCGCCCGCACCGTGTCAATGGTCTCTTTGGGGTGAAAGCGGATGCCGCCTTTGGCCGGGCCGCGGGCGTCGTTATGCTGCACGCGGTAGCCCAAAAAGGTCTTGATGTGGCCGTTATCCAGCCGCACGGGAATCTGGAAATGGAACTCCCGCATGGGCTGGCGTAGCATCTGCGCTACATCTTCGTTCAGGCCCAGCAGGTCGGCCACATGGTCAAATTGCTGCTGGGCCATCTTGAAAGCGTTCACCGATTCGGTCATGACAAAAGTCGCTCCATTCTGGAAGATAATAAGCGGGCACCACTCGGGAGGGTGCCCGCTTGTACTTCTACGCTTATGGGTAAAGTGGCGCGCCGACGGAGGTTCTTCATTGTCGTTAGCCTTGCAAAGGCAAAGTCGTGTTTTCGCCTTTTTGGGAGGATTTATCTCACCCGAAAGAACTGCCCCGCGGGGCGGAAGTCTGCGGCGTCCTGACTCGCGAGTTTGCGACGAATTTGCTCAAATTCGCTCATCGCTTCACTCTACCTCGCCAGTTGATCCACCTGGACGAGTCCGGACGACACACCGTCACCAAAACCGCCCGGCCTGTTTCTGCGATGTGGCCAATACGCACGACGTCTCTCGCCACAGATTTGGCACTTCCCTACATCCATCCATCAAACCGCGGATGCCGTGGCCGTTCCTCCTGGATCGTTTTCCTTCGTTTTCCTTACCGGTCCTCTTTCGTAGGTTCCATGGTGTTCTGCCCACGTTGGGCTAATTGAATGCTGGCTCTAAGCCACTTATTCACCATTTCTTGCAAACTGACGCCCTCTGCCTCGGCCAGTTGGCTCATAAAATCACTGACATCGGCCTCCAAATAAACCGGCAAGATGAAAGTCGCATCTTTGCGGTAAAATTTGCCGCGCTCTCCCTTCGAAAAATCGTATTCTCTCATCATGGGTTCCGTTCTCTATACTGCCTGGCCTCTCGCTTTGTGGCTTTCCTGGCCGAGATGATTCTGATTTCATACAAATCTTCGTCCAATCTTTTGAAAGTGTGAACAACCACTCGCAATATGCCGTTTTTGTCCACGCCGAGAGTTATCCACCGATCTTCCTGCCCGCTATGCTCCTCATCATAAATGGAGATCTGACTCGGGTCTCTGAAAACTGCCGCTACCTCGTAGAAGCTCACGCCGTGCTTCTGCCTGTTTCTGTGCTCCTTGACAGGGCCCCAAACGAATTTATACTTCATGACACGCCTCATTTCTATTCAGGGGACCCGATTAAAGATTACTCCAAACTTCACCCTTCGTCAAGAGACCTCCGGCGTTCTTGCAAATTTTTCATCAAGACCTGACGCACCACCTGCGGGTTGGCCTGCCCGCGCGCCAGCCGCATCACCTGCCCAAAAAGGAAGTTCGCCACGCCTTCTTTGCCCTTCAGGTAAGTTTCCAGTTCTCCGGGGTGGGCCGCGAGCACCTCTTCCACCCAGCCCTGAATGGCCGCTTCATCGGAAACCTGCCGCAGGCCGCGCGCGGCGATGATTTCCGCCGCGCCTTTGCCGCCGGCGAACATTTCGGCGAGCACACTCTTGCCGGTGTTGTTGTTGATTTCGCCGCCAGCAATACGGCGCAGCAGGTCGGCCAAAGCCCGGGGCGAAACTTTGGCGGCCCCGATATCCGCCCCCGCCTGGTTCAGCAAGCCAAACAGTTCACCCGTAATCCAGTTCGCGACGGTTGGGGGTGAGACTTCCGGCGCTGCGGCTTCCACGGCTTCCTCAAAATAGTCGGCCACGGCCTGTTCGGCCGTCAACACCTCGGCGGCGTAAGCCGTCAGGCCGTAGGCTTCCTGAAAACGGCGAAACCGCGCCTGCGGCAGTTCGGGCAGTTCGGCGCGCAAAGCCTCCACCCACCGGGGGGAAACCTCCAGCGGCGGCAGGTCGGGTTCCGGGAAGTAGCGGTAATCGTGGGCTTCCTCTTTGCTCCGCTGGGGCACGGTGACGCCGCGGGCGTCGTCCCAGCCCATGGTTTGCTGCACCACCGGTTCGCCGCGGCGCAGCAGTTCGCTCTGGCGGGCAATTTCCTGCATTACGGCCTGCTCTAACGCCCGAAAACTGTTCAGGTTCTTGATTTCCGTGCGGGTGTTGAGGGCCTCGCTGCCCTTCCAGCGCACCGAAACGTTGGCTTCAAAGCGAATGACGCCCTTTTCCATATCCCCGCTGTTGACGCCCAGGTAGCGCAGCACCTGGCGCAGCGCCACCGCGTAGGCTTTGGCCTCCTCCACCGAACGCATATCCGGCTCGGAGACGATTTCCAGCAGCGGCACGCCGGCGCGGTTGAGGTCCACAAGGGAATACGCCGCACCGTTTTCGCCATGCACATGGGTGAGCTTGCCGGTGTCTTCTTCCAGATGCACCCGCCGCACGCGAATTTGCCGCTCGCCCGCCGAGGTGCGGATGGTGAGCGTGCCGTGCTCGGCCAGCGGCAGTTCATATTGCGAAATCTGGTAGCCCTTGGGCAGGTCGGGGTAGAAATAATTTTTGCGCGCAAAGATGCTCACCGTGTTGATGGCGCATCCCAGCGCCAAAGCCACCTTAATGCCTTTGGCGACAGCCTCTTTGTTCACCACCGGCAGGGCGCCGGGCATGGCCGCACACACCGGGCAAACGGCGGTGTTCGGCTCGGCGGTGGTGGCATCCACCACCGGGCAGGCGCAAAACATTTTAGAGCGGGTGTTCAGTTCGGCATGGACTTCCAGGCCAATGACGGGTTCAATTTCCATGAAGCAGCCTCGTGGGAAAAAATTTCAGCGTTCAGGGGCATAAACAACGAAGTCATCAAAACGGATATCGGTGCCCGGGGTATCAAAAGTGCCCGCAATCAAGCCCACATCGCCCCCTTGCAGGAAAGCATCGCTGTGGGCTTCGGCAACCAGGCGGCCGTTGACCCACAGGGTCAGCACATGGCCGATGCATTCTGCCCGCAAGCGCACCTGCCCGGCGCCTTGCGGCAGGTCGGGGTCTGGCTGCATCCCCTCGCCGATCAAGGGGGTATCTTCGCCGTTTTTGACCTCCCCGATGCCGTAATAACCGTCGCTGCTGATGATGAAGTAGTCGTAGTTGTCGGTGTCTTGATAGCGGCAAATCACACCGAAGTCGTTGTCATTCGAACCGCCGATCTTGGACGCCGTGACTTCCACAATCACATCGCCGGGGAAAGCACGCCCCGGATTCGCCCACACGTCCAGTTGTTTTTCGTTGACCAGAATGTGATACGCGCCATGGGCGTAATCCACCACGTTCCCGTGGTCGTCCTTGAGCCGGTCCCACCCGCTGGAAGGGTCGGAAAAGTTATCGGCGAACAGCACCTTGCCATCAGGCCAGGGGGTCGCTTCAGCGGAAGGCGGTGCCGGGGTTGCGGCGTTTTCCGGGCGGTGGATGGCCACTTCGCCCCGCAAGGCGGCGGCAATGAGCGGCTTTGCAAGGTTGACGGGGCGCAGGGCGTTGATGAAACCGCCGGTGGGCACGCAATCGTCGTTTTCGTCAATCACGCCATCGCCGTTGGTGTCGGCCAGATAGCGGCAATCCACCACTTCGCCGGCGGCCGCGCCGGAGCCCAGCTGAGTGGGAATGGCCACCAGTGCCCCGGCAGCGTTGACGGCCATGCCGCCGCTATTGCCGCCGGCTATTGCCGCCGAAGTTTTGATGAACGCGCGGCGGCCATAGGGCTTTTCGGCCGTAAAGCCGCTGACCTCGCCGCGGGTCACGGTAATCGTATTGCCGCCGATGCCCGGATACCCTAACACGACAATCGGCTGACCAAGGTGCAACTGATCCGAATTGCCCAGGCGGGCATAAGGGAGGTTCAAGTGCTCTGCATCCACAGGATGGCCGTTCAGGTCGGTGGTAATCCGCAAAACCGCAAGATCCAGGTCGGTATCTGCCTGCATCACCTCGGCAAAGTATTTGGGCACCGGCGGGCGGTCTTCGGCCTGCGTCACCAAAATCTCCAGCGATACAGGGCTTCCGCCGGGGTCGGGCAAAGCCACGTGGGCGTTGGTCAAGATAAAGCCGCGGGGGTCCACAATCGTTCCCGAGCCGCTCCACACCGGC
>JALUXH010000014.1 GCA_027019065.1 Anaerolineales bacterium | reverse complement strand
GTTTTTCCGACACGCCGACGCCTAAAATCAGAATTTGCCCCGGCTGGAGCGGCTGGTCGGGGCGAAGGCTGTTGAGGGCGCGCAGTTCATCTACCGATATTTTGGCGATGGCCGCCACTCGCCAAAGGGTGTCGCCGGGGTGGACTTTGTAGCGGATGACGCCGTCGGCTCCCGGGGTGGGGGTGGGGAAAGCCGTCAGCACAGCGGGGGTGCGCGCTGCGGCCGGCCGACGGGCAAGGGCTGCAGCGGCCGTCAGCGCCAGCAACATAAAAACCAGGTTCCACCGACGCGTGAACATGGTGCCATTATACCCCGATTGGGCATCTGCGTTGCAGGCTTCCCGTTTGGGGATGGCACCAACGCATCTCAACTTTGGCCGTAGGGCTGCACATCCGTAACCGTTCATCCCCGGCACGGAAAAACCGCAGATTCCGCGGAAAAACATCCACAGA
Source organism: Anaerolineales bacterium (assembly GCA_027019065.1). GTDB lineage: Bacteria > Chloroflexota > Anaerolineae > Anaerolineales > DRMV01 > DRMV01. Next base: position 23,163 of record JALUXH010000014.1, on the reverse strand, counting down.
TTTCACAGAGGAGCACCGATTGCAATCCCAGAAAGCACAGAAGCGTCGCAGAAAACACAGAAGTTGACTTTGCGTCTTTGTTCCCTTTGCGCTCTTGGCGTTCTCATCGCAGGTGGGCTGAACAGTTACGCGCATCCGCAACCGTTCATCCCCGGCACGGAAAAACCGCAGATTCCGCGGAAAAACATCCACAGATTTCACAGAGGAGCACCGATTGGGGCTGATTGGGCAAAAAACGCTGAAAAGTCCAACGCTCACTTCCGTTCCCTGGCGGCCTTTGCGCGAGGCGCCCCGCCGTCTGCAAAAAACAAAAATGCCCCTGAGCGGGGCATTTTGCAGGTGGGGTCTGGGGCTTCAGCCTGGGGTTGGGGCTTCGGGTGCCTTTTCTTGCCGCGGGGGCGCTGTTTCGGCGGTTTCACGGCGGGGGGTGTAATAGGCTTCCCCGGCGCAGGCACGGCAAAGCACCATGCCGCCGCGGTGCACTTCTCGCTCGTTGATGATTTCTTCGCCGCACATATCGCAACGAGCGCGTGCGCCGGCTTTGCTCACAATAGCCTTGACCGGCGTTACCAGCGCGACCTCTTCCCATGTGAAAAGCGCCTCTGCAGGCATCCGTTGATAGCCCACCAGGTTGGCTTCCCAGCGGTTGCGGGCTTCGGGGGCATAGTCGCGTGAATGGGCGCGCGCATCTGCCCGGGGGGCGATGCGGATGGCCCGCTCGGTTTTTGTATCCACAAAGGTGGCGGCAATTTTGCCGTAGTCTTCCACGCGCAATGTTCGGTGCCCCACGGTGCAGCCGGTTGCCACGCTGACGCCGTCGGCAAAGCAGCCATCGGTTTCCACAATGGTCAAAAGGCGCTTTTTGACCTGCGGCAGGTCCATGCCCAGCAGCGTTCCCGCCAGCATACCCATTCGCACGCCCAGCACCTGGCGCGGGCAAAGGTGCTGACGGTGGCGGTTGGCGCTGGCTTCCAGCAAAGCAGCAAGGCGATGAGCGTCCATGCAGCCTCCGCGAGGGGGCAACGCCGCTTGCGGCGTTACTCGGGCTTTTTCTCGGTGCTGCTCTCGGCCGGGTTGGCCTTGCCTTCGTCCTCGCCTTGCAGCCCTTCGCGGAAGGCGCGAATGCTGCTGCCCAGTTCACCGGCAATTTTGCTGATGCGCCCAACGCCAAACAGCAAAAGCACGATGAGCAGGATGATGATGAGTTCGGTGGGTCCGATATCCATTTCACACCTCACATCAAGAGGGTTGAGTCTGACCGACGGCTTGATTTTACCATCGTTTCTCTCGTTCAGGGGGAAAACGGCGCGCCCGCGCGCAGCGCCGCCGGAGGGGCTTTTTTCGCCGGCAGTCTTTCCATGCTCTCTGCCCGAACGCTTTTTGTTGGGGGCGGTTAGCCGCCGGTGGTCAGGAAGGCCAGGGCGCGGCGGTAATCTTCCGGGGTGTTGAGGTTCCAGAAGGCTTTGTCGTCGTCTTCGGCGGGCACAGGCCACGGCGGCAGGGTTTCCAGCCAGCGCGCCACCCGCCGCTCGCCCTGGTTCAGGGCAGCCTTCAGCGCCGGCAGGCACAGGTCGCGGCGGTACACCGCGTGGAACGGCTGCCAGCCCCGCGCCGTGCGGGGCACCGCCGCGGCGGCTTCCGGATGCCGGTGGAGATACTCCCACGCGCGGCGGAAGAGCGCGGGGGAGGCAAAAGGCATATCGCAGGCCACCACCGCCACCAGCGCCGTCGGGGCGTGTTCCAGCGCCGTGAGCAGCCCGCCCAGCGCCCCCTGCCCCGGCATCACATCCGGATAACACGGCACGCCCAGAAACGCCAGCGTTTCGGGGTGGTTGGTCGTGATCAGCACCGTTTTGGCCAGCGGCGCAAGCCGCGCCACCACCCTCGCAATGAGGGGGCGGTCGGGAAAGGGCAACAGCGCCTTCTCGCGCCCCATCCGCCGCGACTGCCCCCCTGCCTGCACGGCCAGCGTCAAATCGGGCAGCCCGGCGGGGGTTATGGGCTGCATACGCCCTCCGTTAGAGGGGAATGGTATAATCCAGACCATGCACACGCATTGCTTTGCCGAGGTCCGGTTATGGAAATTTTAGGCATTGGCCCGCTGGAATTTCTTTTCATCCTCTTGATCATTTTCCTGGTCATGGGGCCTGAAGACATGCAAAAAACGGCGCGCACCTTAGGCCGCTGGCTGCGCCGTCTGATGACATCGGAAACCTGGCGCAACCTGACCCATGCCAGCCAGGAACTGCGCACCCTGCCTAACCGGCTGGCGCGGGAAGCCGGGCTGGAGGAATCGCTCCACGACATACAAACCATCCAAAGAGACATTCAATTAGCCACAAAAGGGTTATCACGCTCGCTGCTGGAATCGGAGATTGACCGGCTGTATCCGGGCGTGCCGTTTGTGGAAAACAGCCCGCCGGCTGACGCCGCAGCCCATGCGGCAGGCGAAGCGGAAGCGCCGGCTGCTGCTCCTCCGGCCCATCCCGCCGAAACGCCGGCCGAAACCGAAAAGCCCGGGGCCGAACACGCATGAAGAAGTTCCTGAAAGGCTTTTTTCGGGTATTGACAGCGCCTGTGTGGGTGCCGTGGCGGGCAATCCGCGCCCTGGCGCGCGGCCTTTACCGCCTGCGGATGCGGCTGGTGGCCTTCTTTACCGCCGAGCCGGAAGAACACAGTTTCGCCGACATCGTCCAGCGGGCTTCCGAACACCCGCAGGACCTCTGGTATCACCTGAACATTTTCCGCAAGCATCTTTTTCGGGCAGTGCTGTTCTGGCTGCTGACCACCGGGTTTTCTGTGGTGTTCACGCCGCGCCTGATTGACTTCCTGGCCGCGCCCATTGGCGGCATTCGGCACTTGCAGGCCATTGAAGTTACCGAGCCCATCGGCGTGTTCTTCCGGGTGGCGCTGCTCTCGGGTTTTGCCCTAGCCCTGCCCTACATTTACTGGGAAATGTACCTTTTCGTCGCGCCGGGGCTGCGGCCGCGCGGGCGCATTTTCGGACTGCTGGCCGCGCCGCTGGTGCTGGCCTTTTTCGTGGGGGGGATGGCTTTTGCCTACTTCGTCATGCTGCCCACTGCGCTGCCTTTTTTGCTCAACTTCATGGGCATCCCCACCCTGCCGCGGCCGTCTTCGTACCTGCGCTTCGTTACCAACCTGATGTTCTGGGTGGGTGTGGCTTTTGAATTTCCGCTGATCATTTACCTGCTGGCCGCGCTGGGCTGGGTTAAAGCCCGGCACCTGCTGGAACACTGGCGCATCGCGGTGGTCATCATCGCGGTGCTGGCCGCCGCCATTACGCCGACGGTGGACCCGGTCAACATGCTGCTGGTCATGGCGCCGATGATTGTGCTTTACCTTCTCAGCATTGGGCTGGCACGGCTGGCCGAGCATGGGCGGGAAGCCCCCGAGACGCCGCCAAAAGAAAGCGCGGTCTGAAAACACACCCGGCAAGGCCGGCGCCGCGTTTCGGGAAGGCCAAAACCTCAGGGGTGCAGTTGCAGCGGCCAGACGGTAACTTCAGCGCCCGCAGGCAAATGATGCACTCCGGCAGGCACCACAATCAATGCTTCGGCCTGGGCCAGCCCCAGCAGGTTGCCCGAACCCTGGTGCGTGCCGACCAGCCGGGCGGTCAGGCGGCCGTCTTCCATCGCAAGCAGGCCGCGCAGGTAACTCTCGCGGCCGTCGGACGTCACCGCTTCGGCCAGGCGGGCTTGCAGGGCGAGCCGTTTCCAGCCGCGGCCGCCGGCCAGGCGGTGCAGCAAAGGGCGGACAAACACCTCAAAACTCACAAAGGAAGAGGCCGGGTTGCCCGGCAGGCTCAGCATGGGCACCCCGCGATACGCCCCAAAGGCCACCGGTTTGCCCGGCCTGACGTTGACTTTCCAGAAGTGCACTTCGCCCTGCTCGGCTAACACCCGGTGAACAAAGTCGGTTGGCCCCACGCTGGCTCCGGCCGAGGAAAGGATGAAATCGGCTCCGGCGGCAACGGCTTCTTCCAGCATGGCGCGCACGGCGGCCGCGCTGTCGGGGGTCACGCCCAAAGGCAGCCCTTCCACCGGGCAAGAAGCCAGCAGGCCGCGCAGGGTGTAGGTGTTTGTTTCGTAGATCTTGCCGGGCGTCAGAGGCGCGCCGGCGGGAAGCAATTCATCGCCGGCGGCAAAAAAGGCCACCCGCGGTTTCCGCCGCACCGTGACCATTTTCATGCCCACCATGGCCAGCAAAGCCACTTCGCGTGCGTTCAGGCGCCTGCCCGCGGGCAGCAGCACATGGCCGGCGGGTGTGTCTTTGCCGCGGGGGCGCACATAAGTGCCTGCGGCCACGGCGCGCCGCACGGCTACGGTTTCCGGCAGGGGCAATGCGGCGGCTTGCCGCCGGTAGGCGTCGGTGTCTTCCACCGGCACCACGGCATCGGCCCCGGCAGGCAAAGGCGCCCCCGTGGTAATGCGGACGGCTTCCCTTTCCCCCACAACGCCTTCAAAGGGGTGCCCGGCGGGCACATCGCCGATGACCCGCAACACCACCGGCTGCGCTTCGGAAGCCCCGCGCACATCCCCGGCCCGCAGGGCAAAGCCGTCCATTTCGGCATTGGCAAACGGCGGCAAGGGGAACGGCGCCGTCACCGGTGCCGCCAGCACCCGCCCGTAAGCGGCTTCCAGCGGCACGGTTTCGTCGGCTTCCACAGGCTGTACCGCGGCCATGAGCCGGCGGCGGGCTTCGGCAACCGAAAGCAACGACATAGGCTATTCCTCCTGATGAAGTGGGGGGGCGTTTTCGCCCGAAAATACATGCAGGCCGCGCTGACGGAGCAAAAGCACGCGGCGCAGCCCGGGCCTGAGACCCAGGTTTGCCGCCACGACCGGCGGCAGCCGCACCCACAACGGCTGTTCCGGCGCCGACGCGGGTTTCATCAGCACGAGCACACTGGCTCCGGCCGGATGCACTTCTGCCACCTGCGCTTCCACAAGGTTGTGGGTGTGTTTCAGCGGCCGGGAATCGCGCACGAAGAGGACGTCTTCGGGGCGAATGCCTGCCCATACCCGCGTGCCCGCCGGTAATGCCACGCGGGGGGTCTGCAGCAGGCCGCCCGCCCAGCGCAATTGGGTGGTTTCCAGGCTGTGCCCCTGCACGGTGACGGGGAAAAGGTTCCGCATGCCTACGGCCCGCGCCAGGCGCAGGGTGGCCGGATGGTGGAAGATTTCGTCTTGCGTGCCGGTTTGCACCACCTGCCCTGCTTCCAGCACCACCAGCCGGTCGGCCAGCGCGTAGGCTTCGTCCAGGTCGTGGGTGATGAGCACCACCGGCAGATGAAAGCGGCGGTGAATCTGGCGCACGGCCTGGCCCAGGTCGCTGCGCAGCACCGGGTCAAGGTGGCTGAAGGCTTCATCCAGCAGCAAAATGCGGGGGCGGGTGACCAGGGCGCGCGCCAGCGCCACGCGCTGCTGCTGCCCGCCGGAAAGCCCGTCGGGGCGCTGCCGGGCCACTTCCTCCAGGTGCATCAGGGCAAGTGCTTCTTCCACCCGCTGCCGGCGCACCGCGCCGGGCATGGCATGCAGGCCAAAGGCGATGTTTTCCCGCACGCTCAAATGGGGGAAAAGCCCCAAATGCTGGGGCACATAGCCCACCCGCCGCGCCTGGGGCGGTCGGTTGACGCCGTGCGCCGTATCGAGCCAGGTTTCGCCTTCCAGGCGCACCACGCCTTTTTGCGGGCGAAACAGCCCCGCAATGGTGCGCAATGTGAGTGTTTTCCCTGCGCCGGAAGGCCCAAACAGCACTACAATGCCCGCGGCAACCCGAAAGGCCACGTTCAGGCCGGCATGGGGAAAGCGATGCTGCACCGAGACCTCAAGCACGGCTGCCCCCTTTCCAGCGCAGGCTCATGCTTCGCAGGGCAAAGAGCACGGCCAGGGCAAAGGCGGTCAAAATGCCGGCCATCACATTTGCCTGCGCCTGGCTGCCTTTTTCAACGGCGTCGTAAATGGCAATGGCGGTGGTTTGGGTCTGGCCGGGGATGTCGCCGGCGACCATCAGGGTCGCCCCAAATTCGCCGAGGGCGCGGGCAAAGGTCAGCAGCGTACCGGCCAGGATGCCGGGCATCGCCAGCGGCAGGGTCACGCGCCAGAAAATGCCCCATTCGGACTCGCCCAACGTGCGGGCGACGTCTTCCAGTTCGGTGCTGACCGAGGCAAAGGCAGCGCTGGCCGCCTGCACAAACAGGGGGAAGGCGACCGTCCACGCGGCCAGCACGGCGCCGCGCCAGGTGAACACCAACGGGATGCCGAGGCGTTCCAGCGCCTTCCCCAGCGGCGAGCCGTAGCCAAACGCCACCAGCAGGTAATAGCCCAGCACCACCGGCGGCAGCACCAGCGGCAGGTTGCTGAAAGCGTGCAGAAAACCGGCCGCGGGGGAATGGGCACGCGCCAGCCAATAGGCCAGCGGCAGCCCCAGCACCAGCGTCAGCGCCACCGTGGCGGTGGCGACTTTGAGGGAAAGAAGCAGGGGAGCAAAGGTCATGGCCGAGGGTCGGCAGGCGGGGGGCCGTAGCCGTAGCGGTGGAAAATCGCACCGGCTGCGGGGCTTTCCAGGAAGGCCAGGAATTGCCGCGCGGCTTTGCGGCGGGATGAACGCGCCACAATGCCCGCCGTTTGCAGCAATGGGGTGTAAAGCCCGGCAGGGATGGGGATGATGTGCACTTTCCGGTCGCCCTGCGCCACGCTCAGCGCCACCAGCCCCACCGGCGCATTGCCGGATTGCACGAATTGCATGGCCTGCCGCACCGTATCGCCGAACACGAGGCGGGAATGCACGGCTTCCCACAAACCGGCGTGCTGCAGGGCTTCTTGCGCGGCGCGGCCGTAAGGGGCGTGTTCCGGGTTGGCCACCGCAATCCGCCGGATGGCCGGGATGGTCAAATCGCCCAGGCCGCGCACTTTGGCCGGAGCGTCTTGCCGCACCACGAGCACCAGCACGCCGCGGGCGTACACGCGGCGGCTGTCGGGCACGATGAACCCCTGGCGGATCAAGTCATCCACATATTGCGCGTCGGCAGCGAGGAAGACATCGTAAGGTGCCCCGGCGATGATTTGCTGCGCCAGTTTGCCCGAACTGGCAATGACGGGCACGGCCGGAAGGCCGGTTTGCGCCGTGAAGGCAGCCAGCAAATCGGGCATCAGCGGGGCCAGGTTGCCGGCCGCCGCCACCCGCAAAGGCCGGACGGCGGTATTGCCCGGGCGGCCGGAACGGCAGCCGGTAAGCCCCAGCAACACCGCCAGCACCAGCCCGGCCCAAAGCCGGCGGCGCGGCAGGTGTTTTTTAAACGAAGGGCGCATCACACCGTCCTGTCATCAGAGGGGTTCACGCTGCAAGCAGTGATTATCCCTGATTCTCGCGATCTTGGCAAGCCTCTGCAGCCTCGGCAGAAAGAAACCGCAGATTGCGCAGAAAAGTAGCCACCGAGTAACTGTTCAGCCCTGGGAGAATCGGCGGCGGAAGTCACGCGAAGGCGCAGAGAGGGCAAAGAACGCAAAGAAAAAATCTGTGTTTTCCGGCAACTGCTCAGCCCTGGCAGGGAATCCACAGATTTCACAGATTGGCACAGAAAACACAGAATTGCTCTTTGCGCCATTTGCCTTCCTTTGCGTCTTTGCGTTAACCTCTTTTTATGCTTCTGAGTGCGCATCGCGGGCAGGCTGAACTGTTACGCCACCGATTTCACCGATGAGTATAGATTGGGCGAAATGCCCCCCTTCAGCCTTTGGCGGCGCGCCGGGGTACATTGTGGGGCGGGATGGCATCCCGCCCCACACGGCATCATCGCGGCCGAGCAGGCAGCCTCTTTTGTGCCTCTCTGCCTGCTCATCGCGGGCGATGAGCGGTTGTGCCCTGAAAACCGGCGTTCATCCGCGATTACCTACCCAAATCGTAGCGCTGGCAATGCAGGGCGTGTTTTCACACCGCGTTTTCCTTTGGCGCCGCTGCCGCTGCGTTGACCCCACCCCCGTCCTCTCCCCGCATGCGGGGAGGGGAGCCAGGGGAGGGGTATGGCAAAGGCACAGCGCATCAAAACGCATGGAGGGCACCACAGCGTAGGCAGTTACCACAGATTTCGTAATTACCTACGTGGTGGCAAAACGCCTCTGTCGGCAGTTTTTCTTTGGCGTGCGGCGACGAGTCGCCGCTTTCCAAAGCGGTGCCCAGGCACCGCACTCCAAAAAGCGCCTGCAAAAAAGGAAAGCGTGTGGGTGTCCTCTGTGTGAGCGTTCACAGGCACAAGGCTATCCGTGGCGCCGTCTGGGTAGGTCATTACCAGATTTCACAGATTAGCGCAGATTGGGGCTGATTGAGCGAAAAACGCTGAAAAGTGCAACGCTCACTTCCATTTCTTGGCGCTCTTGGCATCATCTTGGAGCCCTTGGCGTCCTAAAAATCCGCGGCCATCCGTTTTATCCGCGGCCTGTTTTCCCAAGGCTGAACAGTTACTCGGGGAAAATGCTTCCGGCGAATGCCTTAAACTTTTATCAGAAAACCGTAAAATTCGGAAGAGCAGGCGGGTAAAGAGGGAAACTTTGGTAGAATGTAAGCAGGTTCCATAGCGTCAGGAAAAGGAAACCGCCCCAGAGGATGGTTTCCCGACGGCAAGCGACCAAAGCATCACGGAGACGTGCGAAGGAGGAACGACCGTGGCCGGAATGGAACGGTTTACCCAAAGGGCTCGGCGGGTGCTGAGCCTGGCGCATCAGGAAGCCGAGCGGATGCGCCATTCCCAAATTGGCAGTGAGCATTTGCTGCTCGGCCTGGTACGCGAAGAAGGCGGCGTGGCCGGGCGGGTTTTGCGCGAATTGGGGCTTGAGCCGCAGCGCGTGCAGGAAATCGTGGCGCGGCTGGTCGGCCCCGGCGACCACATCGGCGGGCAAATTGACCTGGCCCCTGAAACCCAGCAGATTTTGCGTTACGCCCTGGAAGAGGCGACCCGCCTGGGGCATCAATACATCGGCACCGAGCACCTTTTGCTGGGCCTGCTGCGGATGCCCGACAGCATGGCGATGCGCGTGTTGCAGCGCCTGGGTATCACCCCCGACCAGATCCGGCGGCAAACCCGCCGGGTGCTGCATGAGACCGGCAGCATGACGCCCACCCGCCCCGAAGCCGGACGGCGCGGCAAGAAAGAGCAGAAAAAGGCTTCGCTGCTGGAGCAACTGGCCACAGACCTCACCGCGCTGGCCGAAGCGGGCGAACTGGACCCCGTCATCGGGCGGGAGACCGAAATAGAACGCGTCATTCAAATTCTGGCGCGGCGCACCAAAAACAACCCGGCCCTCATTGGTGAGCCGGGGGTCGGCAAAACCGCCATCGTGGAAGGCCTGGCCCAGCGCATTGTGGAAGGCAATGTGCCCGCGCCGCTTTTGGGCAAGCGGGTGCTGCAACTGGATGTCGGCTCGCTGGTCGCCGGCACAATGTACCGCGGGCAGTTTGAAGAGCGCCTGAAACGCGTAATTGACGAACTCAAAGCGTCCGAAGCCATCCTCTTCATCGATGAATTCCATATGCTGGTGGGCGCGGGCGCGGCAGGCTCGGCGGTGGACGCAGCCAACATCCTCAAGCCCGCGCTTTCCCGCGGAGAATTGCAGGTCATCGGCGCGACCACGCTGGACGAGTACCGCAAGTACATTGAAAGCGACTCGGCGTTAGAGCGCCGCTTCCAGCCGGTGATGGTGGACGAGCCCTCGGTGGACGAAACGGTGGAAATTCTCAAAGGCGTGCGTCCGGTTTACGAAGAACACCACCACCTCAGCATCTCCGACGAGGCGCTGGAATCGGCGGCGCGGCTTTCCGCCCGCTATGTCAGCGACCGCTTTTTGCCTGACAAAGCCATTGACCTGGTGGACGAGGCGGCTTCCCGTGTGCGGATGTACAAAAGCCCCACCGCCCGGCAAAGCCGCTCGCTGATTGATGAACTCCGCCGCCTGAAGGAAAACCTGGCCCTGGCTCTGGAAAACAACCAGTCTGAAGAGGCTTACGTTTTGCAGGAAAAAATCCGCACCATAGAGGCCGAACTTGAGCAACTGCGCGTCGGCTGGGACCGCGCCACCAGCCCCACGGTAACTTCGGAAGACATCGCCGAAGTGGTTTCCATGTGGACGGGCGTGCCTGTGACCCAACTCGCCAACGAAGAAAGCGAACGCCTGCTGCACATGGAAGAGGAACTCAAGCGCCAGATTGTGGGGCAGGATGAAGCCATTGAAAGCATCGCCAAAGCGGTGCGGCGGGCGCGGGCCGGCCTGAAAGACCCCCACCGCCCGATTGGGTCTTTCCTCTTCCTCGGCCCCACCGGCGTGGGCAAGACCGAACTCACCAAAGCCCTGGCGCGCTTCATGTTCGGCAGCGAAGACGCCCTCATCCACCTGGATATGTCGGAATTCATGGAGCGCCACACCACCAGCCGTTTGGTGGGCGCCCCGCCGGGTTATGTGGGCTACGAGGAAGCCGGGCAACTCACCGAAGCCATCCGCCGCCGCCCTTATGCCATCGTGGTGTTCGACGAAATTGAAAAAGCCCATCCGGAAGTCCACAACATGCTGCTGCAAATCATGGAAGAAGGCCACCTCACCGATGCCAAAGGCCGCAAGGTGGATTTCCGCAACGCCATCATCATCATGACCTCCAACGTGGGCGCCGACATGATCAAGCGGCAGACCTCGCTGGGCTTCCGCCTGCAGCGCGATCAGGCGCTGGAAGAGCGGCTTTCGTATCAGGAGATGCGCAAGAAGTTGCTGGAATCGCTGAAGCGCGTCTTCCGCCCCGAATTCATCAACCGCGTGGATGCGGTCATTGTTTTCCGTGCTTTGAGCAAGGAAGACATCCTGAAAATCGTCTCGCTGGAACTGGGGAAAGTGCAGGCGCGCCTGGCCGAGCAAAGCCACGCGCTGGAAGCCACCCCCGCGGCGCTGGAACGCCTGGCCGACCTGGGCTACGACCCCGAAATGGGCGCCCGCCCTCTGCGGCGGGTCATCCAGCAGAAAGTGGAGGACCCGATTTCGGAAGCCCTGCTGGCCGGAAAATTTGCCGGTGCGGCAACCATTGTGGTGGATGTGGACGAGGAAGGCGAAATTGTGCTGCGCCCGGCAGAGGAAGCCAGCGAAGAAAACCCCCCGGCGCTGCCACTGCCGGCGGTGTAAGCGGTTGGCTCCCCCTGGGAGCCTTCCCGAATGAGATAGACAAACAACGGCGCGTTGGCGTCGGCAAACACCCGTTGATAGCGATGCCCCAGTGTGTCCCAGACTGCTGGGGCATTGAACTTGGCGCGGGTGACGATGAGCGCACAGGGGGCAAACGGCGGCCATAAGGCCGCAAAGCGCGCCGTTGGGTTGGATACAAGGACATGCTCCAGCCGCAGCCCGGGTTTGTGGGGGCTGAGGAGGTACCAGAAAACATATTCCAGCCCGTTGGCATCGGTGTACAGGCCAATCTGGTCGCAGCGGCTGTTTTCCAGGGCGCTTATGCCTTGCAGATAAGGCTGGCGCAGGTTTTTCACCGGCAAAAACAGGCGCTCGGCAGGGGAAAGTCGGCGAATGTTGTTGGCGCCTTGCAATGGGTGCTGAACATTTTGAAACAGCGGGCGGGGTATCAAAGCAAGGATGGTGAGTATGACAAGCCCCCCCATCCATTGGCGGTGTGCAGTGAGCCGCTGGAGCAGCCATACCACCAGGGGAATGCTCATGAGTACCCAGGGAAGTTGCAGCCGGGTGATCCAGGGCTGCCACTTGATGAGCGCGGTGAAAAGTCCCCAGGAAGCCCACAAAGCAAGCGTGTAAGTTCGGAGAGGCCGGTTGCCTTTCCGGAGGGTAAAAGGTGTTGCCAGGCAAAGCACGAGAAAATAGGTGAACGCGCCGGCTTCGTCTTCGCCGGGCATTTTTCTGTTGGGGACGTGGAAAAGGTGCCCCTTTTCGGTGAAGCGGGCGTCGGAAGGGTCTAAGTGCAAGAGATGCTGGTGGAGCCATACCACGCCATGCTCTGCGGGCTGCGCCAGCGAAAATGCCGTGTGCGGGATGTAAGGGTAGCCGGCCGAAGCCTGGGAAGCCGCCTGGCGCAGGTTGTTGGACAGCCAGCCTCGCAGGCTAAAGCCTTCCATGAAATAGAACCGGCGCACGCCGGAGGAGCCAAACGGCCCGCCGAAAACGCGCCAGTTGCGGTACCAGGGGCCCACGACCAGCACGCCCGTGAAAGCGGCTGCCAGGAAAACCCACCGCCAGTGTTTGTTGCGCAGCATCAGCACCAGCCACCATGCCCCAAAGAAAAACAGCCAGGGATAAGCCGTGCCTTTGGTGCGCAGCGCCAGCCCCAGCGCAAGCGCCGCGGCGAGAAGCCAGCGGGGCGCGCGGGTTTCCCGATAGCGCAGCAGGGTGTAAAGGAAGCCGACAGCCCAGTAGGCCACGACCAGGTCGTTTTGCGTGCTGGAAGCCTGCAAAATCGCCATCGGGATGGCCGCGACGGCCCAGCGTGCCCACGTGGCTTTGGCCCGCGGTACCAGCATTTGTACGAAATCGGGCAGGATGATGAACAGGCTCAACAGCGCCCACCACTGCACGAAAGCCGCCCAGCGGTCATCCCCGCTCAGCAGGCGCAGCCAGAGGATGGTTTCCTCGGCCCACGGCATCTGGTAAATTTGTCGGACGATGTGGGTGGGGTAGGGGGCTATGCTGTGGTTTTGAGCCCAATGCGCCACGCGCGCCAGGTGGTAAGTCCAGGAATCCACCGTGTTGGGGGGGCTGATCCACGCCAGGTAGGCAGTCACGCTCAACACAAGGGCTGGCAGCCCCCAACTGAGCAAAGTTTCGTGGTCAGGGCGGCGAAGGCCTGCCCTGATGTGCCGATACACCTCCCCTCGCTGCCGGAACAGCAGGGCTGCCAGCACGAGTGCGATGAGGCCTTGTGTTGCGAGGGCTGGGGTGGCGGTGAGGGCGTGCAGAGCACTAAAGGTTTCGGTCAGCGCCACCAGCGTTGCCGCGCCCACAGCCGTTGCCACGAAGTAGCCCCGCACCACCGGCTGCCGCAGCCGTAGAGCCAGCACGCCAGTGAGCAGGCCAAGATTGAGGGGAAGCAGCCAGACCATGACTTTACAGCCTCTTGAGGTTGAGGGCAACGCGCCAAATTGCCGAAGGGTTAAGGCACTGCTGCCCTCACCGTTGCCGCCGAGAGCAGGCGGTTGCGAGGGCAGCTCAGGCCGTGAAACGCGAGCGTGTTTTCCCTACTCCACCACCGGCACGAACGCGAATTGGGTGACGTCCACCAGCCCTTTATCCGAAAGCCGCAGTTCGGGAATGACCACCAGCGCCATGAGCGCAAGTTGCATGTTGGGGTTCTGAATGGTGCAGCCGCATGCACGGAAGCCTTCCAGCACGGTGGCGGCTTTTTTCGCCACCGCGTCGGCGCGCTCGGTGGACATCAGCCCCGCAATGGGCAGTTCCACCAGCCCGATGACCTTGCCGTCTTTCACCACCACCTGCCCGCCCTGCACTTCGGCGAGTTTGTTCGCCGCGGCCGCCATGCTTTCCTCGTCGGTGCCGACCACGAGCATGTGGTGGCTGTCGTGCGCCACGGTGGAAGCCGCCGCGCACCTGCCGCGGAAGCCGAAGCCGTGCACCAGACCCACCTGCACCGTGCCCGTGGCGTGGTGGCGTTCTACCAGCGCGGCTTTGGCGATGTCCATTTCGGCGTTGGGCTTCACTTCGCCGTCGGTGACGGGCACTTCCATCACCAAGTGCCTGGTGGGCGCCTGCCCCTCAATGATGCCGATGATGTGCGCCTTCACCGTGCCGCTGGCTTTGGGCGCAGGCAGGCGGAAATCCGCGGCGGTGAGCGGGCGCTTCAGGTGCACTGAGTTGCGCGCCCATTCGGGGTAGGGGTAGGCGGGCAGGTCAATCAGCATTTTGCCGTCTTCGGCAATCAGTTGGCCTTTGGCAAACACCTTGTGCGCGTGGAAGTCGGCAATGTCGGGCACCAGCAGGATGTCAGCCCAGCGGCCCGGGGCGATCATGCCGATTTCGCGGCTGAGGCCAAAATGCTCGGCGGTGTTGATGGTCATCATCTGGATGGCGGTCAGCGGCGGCAACCCCTGGCTGACCGCGTGGCGCAGCACACGGTCCATGTGGCCTTCGTTGACCAGAGTTTCGGCGTGGCTGTCGTCGGTGCAGAGCAAAAAGCGGCGGGAATCCAGCCTCATTTCGGTGATGGCCTTGACCTGCGGGGCGACATCCAGCCAGCCGGAGCCGTAGCGCAGCATGGCCTTCATGCCCTGGCGCACGCGGGCGACCGCGTCTTCCAGACGGGTGCCTTCGTGGTCGTCTTCGGGGCCGCCGGCCACATAGCCGTGGAAGGGCAGGCCCAGGTCGGGGCTGGCGTAGTGCCCGCCAATGGTCTTGCCCGCGGCGGCGGTTTCGGCCATTTCCCGCAGCATTTTTTCGTCGCCGTTGAACACGCCGGGGAAGTTCATCATCTCGCCCAGGCCGATGATGCCTTCCCATTGCATGGCTTCGGCGACGTCTTCGGGCGTAATCGAGCCGCCGGGGGTTTCCAGCCCGGGGGCGGAGGGCACGCACGAGGGCACCTGCACCCACACATGGATGGGCTGCTGCCGCGCCTCATCCACCATCAGGCGCACGCCCTTCAGGCCGAACACATTGGCGATTTCGTGGGGGTCAACGAACATGCCCGTGGTGCCGTGGGGGGCGACAGCGCGCACGAATTCCGTCACCGTGACCATGCCCGATTCCACGTGCATGTGGCCGTCCAGCAGGCCGGGCATGAGGTACATGCCTTCGGCGTCCACCACGGTGGTGTGCTCGCCGATGGTGTGGGAAGCATCGGCGCCCACGAAGGCGATGCGGCCATCGGCGACCGCGACGTCGGTGTGAGGGATGATTTCGCCGCTCTGCACGCTCACCCACTTGCCGTTGCGGATGACCAGATCCGCGGGTTCGCGCCCCATAGCGACGGCGACGAGTTTTTGACGGGTTTGATACCAGGTTTTGGCGTCCATGATAACCTCCGTGTAGTGAGAGCCACCGATTGAGGGAAAAACCACAGAAGGCACAGAAATTTACAGAGAACACAGAAATTTTTTGCGTCTTTTGCACCCTTGGCTTAACCTCTTTGCGCCTTTGTATTCCTCCGCGTCTCTGCTTCCTTTGCGTCTTTGCGTTAACTCCTTGGCGCACTTGGCATTTTTTTCTCTGTGCCAATCTGCGTCATCTGTGGTTTTGTTTTACCCGGCGATGCGGCGGGCGGCCTGGTTGTGGGCTTCAATCAGCGCGGGCAAATCCACGGTGGTGAGTTGGCCTTCCTTCACCACAAATTTGCCGCCCACCACGGTGTAATCGGCGCGTACGGGGGCGCAGAAGACGAGCGCGGCTACCGGGTCGTGCAGTGCGCCGGCATAATCCAGGCGGTTGAGGTTCACGGCGAAGAAGTCGGCGGCTTTGCCCGGGGCGAGTTGACCGATGTCATCGCGCCCCAGCACCCGCGCACCGCCGCGGGTTGCCATTTCTAACGCCTGGCGCGCGGTCAACAGCGGCGGCGCATCCGAGCCGCTGCGCGAAAAGCCCAACACGCCGGAATGCACCCGCGCCAGCAGCATCGCCAGGCGGGTTTCTTCCAGCAAGTGCGAGCCATCGTTGCTCGCCGAGCCGTCCACGCCTAATCCAACCGGCACGCCGGCCATCAACATTTCGTAAATCGGCGCAATGCCGGAGCCCAACCGCATGTTGGAAGCCGGGCAGTGCGCCACGCCCACGCCGTGTTCCGCATAAAGGGCGATTTCCTCATCGTTGACATGGATGCTGTGGGCAAACCACACATCGGGGCCAATCCAGCCCAGTTCTTCCATGTAAGCCACCGGCTTCTTGCCGAATTTTTCAAGGCAGAAAAAATCCTCGTCCTCGGTTTCGGCCAGGTGGGTGTGCAGGCGCACGCCGTATTCGCGGGCGAGTTTGGCGCTTTCCCGCATCAGGTCGGCGGTAACGCTGAAGGGTGAGCACGGCGCGAGCACAATGTGCAGAAACGAGCCGGGCTTAGGGTCGTGGTATTGCTCAATCAGCCGCTGGGAGTCTTTGAGGATGAAATCTTCGTCTTCCACCACGCTGTCGGGCGGCAGACCGCCCTTGCTCTCGCCGAGGCTCATGGAGCCGCGCGAGGCATGCAGCCGCAAGCCGACTTCCTGCGCGGCTTCTATTTCGTCATCCAGCCGCGCGCCGTTGGGGTAGAGATACCAGTGGTCAAAGGCGGTGGTGCAGCCGGAAAGCGCCAGTTCGGAAAGCGCGGTTTTGGTGGCGATGCGGAATTCGGGCGGGGTGATGCGCGCCCAAATGGGGTAGAGGGTGGTCAGCCAGTGGAAGAGGTTGGCATCCTGCGCCGCGGGGATGACGCGGGTGAGGGTTTGGTAAAAGTGGTGGTGGGTGTTGATCAGGCCAGGCAGCACAATGTGCCCGCTCAGGTCAAGGATTCCGTCGGCGGTAGAAGGCAGTTCGGCCGTGGGGCCTACTTGCTCAATGAAGCCGTCGCGGATGAACATCCCGCCGTTGCGGATTTCCCGGCGGGCGTCATCCATCGTCACTAAAACTTCGGCGTTGCGGATGAGGAGGGTGGGCATGGGGGGATTGGTCAATTGGTGGGTTGGTTACTTGGTCGGCTGGTTACTTTGGTTGGCTGCGTGGTGGGCGAACCAGAACGCGGCGAGTTTTATTTCTCGTGTGCTTGCTCCAAAACAGCATCAATCACTCGCTGACTGATGCTAAATCCCTTCTCTCGTAATTGCGCCAATTCGGGGCGAAGCATCTCTATGTACCCCATTTTCTTTGCTTGTAGCAGGACGCCGATGGTGCCGATTTTCTGCATTCCCAATTGCTCTAGTTTGCGACGGCCTTTCTTTTCATCCATGAGCACCCAATCGGCATGGAGTTCTCGCGCCAGGACGATGGTTTCTGCTTCTCCCAAATCAAGTTCATCAAGTAAGACATCAACCGCCAAGCGGTCTCGCACTTCCTTTACTTTGATCCATGTTGCGGCTGATACTTCTTGTTTGGCTCCGCCTTTTTCGCGCCCGAACACCACAGCTTCATCATACACCGCTTGGGGAATGTAAATCTCTCGAAAAATTCTCCGCAGTAGATCAAAACGGCCTATGGAGGCCAACCCAATCAGCGGTGTTGTGTTCGAGACCACAATCATCGCGGCTCACTCGTCCAATTTCATCTTCTCAACCGCGGCAAATTCGTCTTCCAACTCTTGCGGGGTATAGTCTAAGTACGCAATTCCCCGTTTTCGGAGCAGGGCCAAAAACGCTGTGCGGGGAATTCCAAGCAATTTCGCGGCTTTGCCTGATGAAATTTGGCCGTCTGTGAACAACGACAACACCACCCATTCCCGCACATTATCCTGGATGCGTGCCTGGTCATACCCAAAACGCAGCAAATCGGGGGGTAATTTCACTTCAAAAACCACGTCTGCCATGGCGCTTCCCTTTCACAGGTTGCAAGATTCTGTCCTCTATCGTTGCAAGGCATACTTTGCCGATGTGGGGGTGCGGCCTTCGCTGAATGGCCGATGGCCTACGTTTGTTTCTGCCGCGCTTCCAGCCATTTGCGCAAGGAAGTGAGGGATTCGCCTGAGCGTTTTCCCAACAAAATGCCTGTCACGCTCAGGTCTTCGTCCAGCGCAGGCCAATGCAGTATCGTGCCGCCGCCCAAAATTTCAACGTTGGCCCGCTCCTCAGGGGTGCCATACCAGAGCCGCGGATACCACGCCAGCGGTACGCTTACAATGCGTCCGTCGGTCAGTGTCACGGTCAACATGTCCTCGGTGACGTGCACTTCCCTGGCTTGTGCCTCTTTCACTTCAATCACGGCCAAAGAACGCATACCACTGCTCCAAGAATTCCTGACGGTGCGTTTGCACCAACCTGGCAATGCGGTTCAATTCGTGGGCTTTAAAGCCGCCTGCGTCGGCCAGTGCTACCGGATCCAGCCAAAATTTGGCCACTCTGCTTTCGTGCTGCACATGGACATGGGGCGGCTCACCGTAATCCAGGGAGACGAAAAAGAACCGATAGGGGCCAATGTGCTTCAAGGTAGGCGACATATCGCTTTGAGCAGGAAAATTCCTTTCCTTTACTTGCCTCCAATTGTACCGCAAAAGCCCCTCTGCCGTGGTAAGATTGGCCGTTGTCGCACCGCCTCGACCACGCGACAACCTGACTGCCTGACGATTTGACGACCTGACCACGTAGGAGCGCTCATGCTTTCCTTCTATACCGACTTGCCCAACCACTTCAGCCTGCCCCGCCGCATCAACCGCCTCGGCGAACTGGCTTACAACCTTTGGTGGACGTGGCAGCCGCGCGCTCAGCGCCTTTTTCGCCACATTGACGATTCGCTTTGGGAAGCCACTTACCACAACCCGGTGCGCTTCCTCAAGCAGGTGCCGCGCGCCCGCCTGAACGCGGTGGCCGCTAACAAGCACTTCCTCAGCCGCTACGATGCGGTGATGCGCGCTTACGACCGCTACCTGACCGCCGAAGATACCTGGTTCCGCCGCGAATACCCCGCCCTGCAGGGCCTCATTGCCTACTTTTCCACCGAGTTCGGCCTGCATGAAACCCTGCCCATCTACGCCGGCGGCCTGGGCGTGCTTTCCGGCGACCACCTCAAGGAAGCCAGCGACCTCGGCCTCCCGCTGGTGGCCGTGGGCTTCTTCTACACCCACGGCTACTTCACCCAGCGCCTCAGCGACGACGGCTGGCAGGAAGCCCTGCCCGTCAACCTGCGCTACGACGACCTGCCCATCATCCCGCTGCACGATGCCGAGGGCCGCCCTCTGACGGTTTCGGTGGAATTCCCCGACCGCGAGGTGCAGGTGCGGCTGTGGACGATTCAGGTGGGGCGCGTGCCGTTGGTGCTGCTTGACACCGATGGGGAAGGCAACACCCCTGCCGACCGCCGGTTGACTTCCCGCCTTTACAGCAGCGAACTGGATTTGCGCATTTCGCAGGAAATCATCCTGGGCATTGGCGGCGTGCGCGCCCTGCGGAAACTCGGCTGCGCGCCGCAGGTGTGGCACATGAACGAGGGGCACTCGGCGTTCATGACCCTGGAACGCATCCGCGAACGCGTGGCGCAGGGCAAAACCTTTGAGGAAGCCGCGCAGGAAATCGCCCGCAGCAGCGTGTTCACCACCCACACCCCGGTGCCCGCAGGCAACGATGAATTCCCCGCGTGGCTGGTGGAACGCTACTTCGCCCGCCTGTGGCCGGAACTCGGCCTCACCCGCGACGGCTTCCTGGATCTGGCGCGCCGCGAGCACACCTGGGACGACACCTTCTCCATGCCCATCCTTGCTCTGCGCTTAGCCGAATATCGCAACGGCGTTTCGGAACTGCACGGCCGCGTCGCCCGCAAGATGTGGCACTTCCTCTGGCCTGACCGCAAGGAAGACGATGTGCCCATC
The DNA here is from genome assembly GCA_027019065.1 of Anaerolineales bacterium. Classification (GTDB taxonomy): domain Bacteria; phylum Chloroflexota; class Anaerolineae; order Anaerolineales; family DRMV01; genus DRMV01. Next base: position 3,666 of record JALUXH010000014.1, on the reverse strand, counting down.
ACCCACATCACTAACGGCGTGCATGTGGATACCTGGCTGGCCCGCCGCCTGGGGCTGCTCTTTGACCGCTATTTGGGCGCCGACTGGCGGGAGCACATGGACGACCCCGAAATTTGGGAGCAGGTGGACCGCATCCCCGACGGCGAATTGTGGGCGGTGCGCCGCCACCTGAAGCGCAAACTGGTGGCTTACCTGCGGGAACGCGCCCGCAAGATGTGGCTGGAACTGCGGGTGCATCCGGTGCAGGTGGTGGCTTCCGGTGTGCTGCTTGACCCCTACGCGCTCACCATTGGCTTTGCCCGCCGCTTTGCCACCTACAAGCGCGCCAGCCTGGTGCTGAGCGATTTCGAGCGCCTGCTTAGCCTGCTCAACCGCCCCAACATGCCGGTGCAAATCATCTTTGCGGGCAAAGCCCACCCCGCCGATGAGCCGGGCAAGCGCCTGATTCAGGAGGTTTACCGCAAGGTCAAACTGGCGGAAAACGGCGGGCGCCTGGTGTTCGTGGAAGATTACGACATGAACCTGGCCCGCTACCTGGTGCAGGGGGTGGATGTGTGGCTGAACACGCCCCGCCGCCCCAACGAGGCTTCGGGCACTTCGGGCATGAAAGCGGCCATCAACGGCGTGCTCAACTTTTCGGTGCTGGATGGCTGGTGGCGGGAAGGCTACAACGGGCGCAACGGCTGGGCCATTGGCGACGAAACGGCGTACGACGACCCCGCCGCGCAGGACGCCGCGGACGCGGAAAGCCTGTATGCCGTGCTGGAAAACGAAATCATACCGCTCTACTACAAGCGCCGCGCCTCCGATGGCCTGCCCGCCGAGTGGCTGGCGCGGGTGCGGGAATCCATCCGCACGGTGACGCCGCAGTTCAGCACCCGCCGGATGGTGAAGGAATACATGCGGGCGCTCTATGCCCCCGCGATGGGGGTGGAAGAGAAAGACTGAGGGGCTTGCGCCCCGTGGGGCGGCTTGCCAAGCCGCCCCACAAAATCCATCACGCCGGGCGGCCTTGTAGGGGCGAGGGGCTGCCTCGCCCCGGTGCGTTCGCGCCGCGAGGGGAGAGGTGAGGGCGATGGAGCGCCCTCACCCCCGGCCCCTCTCCCAGCGGGAGAGGGGAGGGTGTTGCACGCTAAAAAAACCTGACAGGTCTTGAGACCTGTCAGGTTTTTGCGTTTCAACAGCCCAGCGGCTTTTACAGCCCGTAAATCTCGCCGTATTTCTGCTTCAGGTAGCGCATGTAGGGCGCGGGGTCAATTTCCGAGCCGGTAACACGCTTGACCAGTTCCTGCGGTTCAAACTTCGCACCGTGGCGGTGGATGTGTTCCCGTAGCCAGGCCAGCAGGTCGGCAAAGTTGCCGCTGCGGATTTGCTCATCCAGGTTGGGGATGTCGGCGCGGATGCGTTCCCACCACTGCGCCGAAATCAGGTTGCCGAGGGCGTAGGTGGAGAAATAGCCGATGGAGCCCATGGACCAGTGGATGTCTTGCAGCACGCCGTGGGCGTCGTCGGGGGGCGTCACGCCCAGGTATTCCTGCATTTTGGCGTTCCACACCTCGGGCAGGTCGGCCACTTTCACCGTGCCTTCCAGCAGGGCGATTTCCAGTTCCAGCCGTAGCATGATGTGCAGGTTGTAGGTCGCTTCGTCAGATTCGGTGCGGATAAGGGAAGGCTGCACCCGGTTGATGCCCTTGTAGAAGGCCGAAAGGCTGACGTTGCCCAGTTCGGCGGGGAAAACTTCCTGCAGGCGGGGGTAGAAGTGTTCCCAGAAGGGGCGGGAGCGCCCGACCAGGTTTTCCCACAGGCGCGATTGCGATTCGTGAATCGCTAAGGAAGCGCCGTGGCCGAGGGGCGTGCGTTCCAGTTCGGGGGCGATGCCCTGCTCGTAAAGGGCGTGGCCGCATTCGTGCATGGTGCCGAACAGGCCGGTGCCGAGGTAGTCCGGCTCAAGGCGGGTGGTGATGCGCACGTCGTTGACGCCGAAGTTGGTGGTGAAGGGGTGCGCCGATTTGTCCTGCCGTCCGCGGTTCCAGTCGTAGCCGAATTGGGTGATGACCTCCACGCCGAAATCCCACTGCTTTTGTTCGTCAAAGGGCTGGTGCAGGAAGGCGTCGTCCACCTGCGGGCGGTCGGCGATGGCGCGGATGAGTTCCACCTGCTGGGGGCGCAGGGCGTTGAAGATGCGCTGGACGTCGGCGGTGGTCAGGCCGGGCTCAAAATCGTCCAGCAGCGGGTCGTAGATGTGGTCGTAGGGGGCGAAGAAGTTGGCGTATTCCTGCCGCAGTTCCACAATGCGTTCCAGGTGCGGGCGGAAGAGGCTGAAGTCGGATTTGCCTTTGGCTTCCCGCCAGGCCATGATGGCGAGGGAAGCCACTTTGCTGCTTTCCGCCACGAAATCGGAAGGCACTTTGGTGGCTTTGAGGTAATCGCGGCGGGCGACTTTGACCAGGCGGGCTTCGTCGGAATCCGGGTCCCAGTCGGCGGCGTCGCCGGCGAGGTCTTCCAGCAGTTGGCCGATTTCGTCGGCAGTGAACTTTTGGTGGGCGATGCGGCTGAGGGTGCTCAGTTGCTGGCCGCGGGCCTGCGCGCCGCCCGGCGGCATGTAGGTTTCCTGGTCCCAGCCGAGCACGGCGGCGGCCATGCTGAGATCCCACACTTCGCCCAAGAGCTCTTTGAGGCGTTGCAGTTTGTCGTTGGTCATGGTGTTCTCCCAAAAAAGGAATCTGTGGTTCAGGCAACAAGCAGCCTGCAGGGCTATTATACGCTAAAAAGCGTAATTACCTACCCAGATCGCGGCGATGGCAACCCCGGGCATGTGTTCTCACCGCGTTTTTCTTTGGCACCGCCGTTGCTACGTTGACCCCACCCCCGTCCCCTCCCCGCATGCGGGGCGGGGAGCCAGGGGAGGGGTATGACAAAGGCGCAGCGCATCAAGATCTATGGAGAGCACCACGGCGTAGGCAGTTACCAAAAAGCGGGCATGGGGCGAGGCAATGGTACAATAACCCCATGTGGGTTGAAGGGCTGCGGCAATGGTTTGTGCTCAACCGGCCGCTGGTGTTTTTTGTCAGCGGGCAGGTGTTTTTTGTGATGGGGATGGCGATTTTGCTGCAAACGCGGCGCTATTCCCGGCTGGCGCTGGCGCGCGGGATGCCGTGGCTGGCGGCCTTTGGCATTTTGCATGGGCTGTATCAGTGGGGCATTTTGTTCATGCTGTGGCAGCACAGTGCGCCCCGGGCAGCGGAGGTGAATACGCTTTTGGAAGGGCTGCAGTTGTTGCTGCTGGCGGCTTCTTTTGCGGCGCTTTTTCAGTTTGGGGTGCGGTTGTTGCAGCCGCTGCCTTCCAGGCTGCGATGGGGCGGGGCGCTGCCTTTGGTGTTGCTGCTGGCGTGGCTGGTGGCGCCGTTTTATCTGGGGCTGGCTTTTGGGCACGATGTCAGCCGCTGGCGGGTGCAGGCGGAAATCTGGGCGCGGTACGGGCTGGGTTTTCCCGGGGCAGCCGTGGCGGCTTTGGGGCTGCGGCGGCAGGCCAATTTGCGGCTTTTACCGCTGGAATTTCCGGCGATTTACAACATTTTGCGGGTGGCGGGTGTGGCCCTGCTGGGGTATGCGGTGCTGGGGGGGCTGGTGGTGCCGCGGGCTTCGTTTTGGCCGGCTTCGGTGTTG
>JALUXH010000013.1 GCA_027019065.1 Anaerolineales bacterium | reverse complement strand
CCCCGGCACCCCCGCCTTCATCAGAAGCCGCCTCCCCCGCCCACGACATTCCCCTGCCCAACACCCCCCGGCGGCGGCTGGTCGTCACCATCGCCCCCACCGGCGACACCGCCCGCGACAAGCTCCGGCTGCGCCGCATCTACGATAACATCATCGCCTACCCCGGCAACGACCGCTTCGCTTTCTACATTCTGGAAGCCGACCGCGCTTACCTGATTGAATTTGAAGAAACCACCGGCGTGAACGACGAACTGCTGGCCCGGCTGCAAAACCTGGTGGGCGCAGAGAACCTGCGCGTCGAGCCCATGTTATAGGCATGGTAAAATGGGCCTCCATGTGCGCATTCCCTGACCCCCAACAGAGGACAGCATGACCCACGTTTTGGATATTGAACGGATAGCCGTCCTGACCTCGGGCGGCGACGCTCCCGGCATGAACCCGGCCATCCGCGCCGTGGTGCGCACGGCGTTAGCGCACGACCTGGAAGTCTACGGCATTGAGAGAGGCTACGAAGGGCTGATTCACGGCGCCTTTACCCACCTGGAAGCCCGCGATGTAGGCGGCATCATGCAGCGCGGCGGCACCATGCTGCTCAGCGCCCGCAGCAAAGATTTCCGCACCGAGCAAGGGCAGCGCGAGGCCATCCACCAGCTCAACAAACACGGCATTGACGCGCTCATCATCATCGGCGGCGATGGCTCGCTGCGCGGCGCCTATGCCCTGGCGCAGCAAGGCGTGCATGTCGTCGGCATTCCGGCTTCCATAGATAACGACATTTGGGGCACCAACATGGCCATCGGAGTGGATACCGCCCTGAACACCATCATGGACGCGGTGGACAAACTGCGCGACACGGCTTCCTCGCACCAGCGGGCTTTTCTCATTGAAACCATGGGGCGGGAATGCGGCTACCTCGCGGTGATGGCCGGCATCATCGGCGGTGCGGAGATGGTGCTCATCCCCGAAGTGGAAACCACCCTGGAAGAAGTTGCCGGCGCCGTGGAAGACGCCTACAAGCGGGGAAAAACCCATGCCATCATTATTGTGGCCGAAGGGGCAAAGATCAAAATTCACGACCTGGCCCGCTACCTGGACGCGGCCGATGTCGGCTTCAAAACGCGCATTACGATTCTGGGGCACATTCAGCGCGGCGGGCGGCCTTCGGCTTTTGACCGTCTGCTGGCTTCGCGCATGGGCGTGCGGGCGGTAGAAGCCGCCGTGAGCGGCAAGTTCGGCACCATGGTCAGCCTGCGGGGGCGCGAAATGGTGCTGACGCCGCTGCAAGAAGTGGTCAGCCGCCAGCGCCGTGCCAACATGGCTTATTACACCATGGCGCGCATGTTGGCGCGCTAACGCCGCTGCGCCGCCGCCCAGCCCACGACTGCCCACGGCAGCATGGCCCAAAAACCGGCCAGGAACGGGCCGGTGAGACGGGCTTCCCACGCGGCGAGCAGGTTGCTGGCACCCACAAAAACGTAAAGCAGCACCGCCCAGCGCAGCGGCGCGGCGGGGGTTTCCCGCAGCGCAGGCGGCCGCACCAGCACTTCAAAAGCCCCCAGCGCCAGCGCCACCGTCAGCCACCAGCCGAAAAAGTTGTGCAGCGGCACACCAAAATAGCCGCCGGGGGTTTCCCACACCCAATGGCGGTAGTGCACCATCAACGGATCCAGCACCAGATCCCACGCCGTCATCACCACGCCGCCCAGGGCCGCCACTGCCCAGGGCGGCGTTTTGCGCCACAGCACGGCCAGCACCCGCCGGCTGATCACCCAGGCGGGGTAAGCCATCATAAACCACGCCAGAGGGACCACCACCGGCACCAGCCCCCAAAAGCGCGGCCCCAGCAGCGAAGTGTAGTGGTAGGGCCCATACACCCAGCCGGTACGCACGCCGAGCACTTCCATGCCCAGCCCCACCCCAAAGGCCAGCACGAAGAAGGCCGCAGCGCGTTTCCAGCCCAGTTGCCCGGCGGCGTGCCAAAGCGCCGCGGCCATCCCAAAAAGCGTCATCACCGGCGTGCCCCAACCATACCAGGCACGCGGCGCCAGATTGCCCAGCAATAACACCCCTAAAACGGCATAGGCCGCCAGGAAGGCGGCCAATGCCCCCCGATGCACTTTTTTCATCGCTTCAGACGTCCTCTTCGGTCAGGCTTTCGCCGGGCTTGAGGCCGTAAACGGCGCCTTTCAGCACCTTGAGCGAGAGCAAGGCGCATTTCAGGCGCACCGGGCCCAGGCTTATGCCCAGCAGGTTCAGCAGGTCGTCTTTGGAAAACTGCTTCACCTCTTCCAGCGGCTTGCCGACGATGTGCTCCAGCAAAATGTCGGCAGAAGCCTGCGAAAGGGCGCAGCCGATGCCGTCAAAGCGGGCGTCGGTCACCATGCCGTTTTCGTCCACCTGCAGTTCCATGTGCAAGTGGTCGCCGCAGGTGGGGTTGTCGTCTTCATAAACGAAGGCGTAATCTTCCAGATGGCCGCGGAAGTGCGGGCTTTTGTAATGGTCAAGGATGTATTCGCGATAAAGGTCGTCCATAAGGCGTCTCCTGAAAAGGCAAAAAGCACAGCCTCTTTTCCGTGGCTATGCGAAAACCTCTTTGGCTTTGTAGAGGGCGGCAATCAGGCGGTCGGCTTCGTCGGGGGTGTTGTAGAGGTAAAAACTGGCGCGGGCCGTGGCCGGAACGCCGAATTTGAGGTGCAGAGGCTGGGCGCAGTGGTGCCCGGCGCGAATGGCAATGCCGTAATGGTCCAAAATCTGGGCAATGTCGTGGGGATGAATGTCATCCATCCAAAAAGCAAACACCGCGCCGCGGCGTTCCTGCGCCGTGCCCAAAAGATGCAGGCCGGGCACTTCCTGCAGGCGCGGCAGCACATACGCCGCTATGGCCTGCTCGTAAGCGTGAATGTTTTCCATGCCAATGGCCGTGAGATAATCCAGGGCAGCGCCCAACCCGACCACCTCGGCAATGGCGGGCGTGCCCGCTTCAAACTTGTGCGGCACGTCGTTCGCCGTAAAGCCCGAAAAGGTCACGCGCTTGATCATGTCGCCGCCGCCCTGGAATGGCGGCATGGCCTCCAGCAGCTCGCGCCGGGCATAAAACACGCCCACGCCCGTGGGGCCTAACATTTTGTGAGAAGAAAAGGCCAGAAAATCGGCCCCCAGCGCCTGCACATCCACGGGCGCGTGGGGCACAAGTTGCGCGCCGTCCACCAGCACCAGGGCGCCGGCTTCGTGCGCCTGGCGGGCGATTTCGGCCACATCGGGCTGGAAGCCGGTGACGTTGGACATGCCGCTAACGGCCACCAGTTTCGGCTCGCGGGCCAGCAAGGCGGGGAGAGCGCTCATATCCAGCGTGCCTTCGGGGGTCACGGGGACGAATTCCAGCCGGATGCCGCGCTCGGCGGCCAGCATTTGCCACGGCACCAGGTTGGCGTGGTGCTCCAGTTCGGTGAGCAGCACCACGTCGTCTTCCTTCAGGTTGGCGCGCCCCCAGGCATAGGCCAGCAGGTTGATGGCCTCGGTGGCATTGCGCACGAAAACGATTTCCCTGGGGGAAGCCGCGCCGATGAACTTTGCCACCCTGGCGCGGGTTTCTTCGTAGGCAGCGGTAGCCTCTTCGGCCAGGGTGTGGATGCCGCGGTGGATGTTGGCGTTGTGGTGCAGGTAGAAATCGGCCAGCGCCTCCACCACCTGGCGAGGCTTCTGGCTGGTGGCGGTGGAATCCAGATAAATCAGCGGCACGCCGGGGCGCGTTTCCCGTTCCAGCACGGGGAAGTCGGCGCGAAGGCGGGGGACGTTCAAAATCCCGCTCAAGGCAGAGGCAGACACACAGCACCTCCCAAGGGCAACAACAATGAGATTTCGCGAAAGTGTCTAAAAACAACACACCGCCCTCCCCCTCAGGCGGCGTGCTGCAAATTCAGGAACGCCGACGACGGCGAGGCGCCGGCCGTATCTGCCTGGCATTCTGGGGACACCACAACACCCGGTCCGGCACCATCCAGCCGTTCGTCAGGTAAACATTGCGCTGAAACTGCACGGCGACCATCTTGTCGTCGGCCTGCACGACCACGCCTTCCAGCCAGCCTTTGGTGCGTTCCCCCTGGTCGTCGTCGTGGTCGCAATACACTTCAACCCGGTCGCCGACATCAAAGATAAAGGTGTCTTGAGGCTCTTCCGAGAATACCACTTTGCCCGCCATAGCACCTCCGGGAAAGTCGGGATTCGCGCTCCGGTTACATTCTACCCCATCTTTTCGTGAATGGCACGGCTGAAACGCGCCCGCACGCCCTCAAAGGGAATCCGCTGCATGATGGGGTCAAAGAAGCCTTCCACAATCAGGCGCTCGGCTTCGGGGGCGGGAATGCCGCGGGTTTCCAGGTAGAACATCTGCTCGGGGTCCACCTTGCCGATGGTGGCACCGTGGGTGCAGCGCACATCGTTGGCCTTGATTTCCAGGCCGGGGATGGAATCGGCGCGGGCCTTGTCGCTGAGCAGCAGGTTGCGGTTGGCCTGATAGCCGTCGGTTTTCTGCGCTTCGGGCGAGACGAAGATCATGCCCCGCCACACCGAGCGGCTGTAATCCTTGAGCGCGCCTTTGTAGAGCAGGTCGCTGGTGGTGTGCGGCGCGAGGTGATCCTGGCGGGTGTCGTGGTCAAGGTGCTGTTTGCCGTCGGCAAAGTAGAAGCCGGAAACCCGCGC
>JALUXH010000012.1 GCA_027019065.1 Anaerolineales bacterium | reverse complement strand
ACCGGGCACAGGGCACTGGGCATCGTTCACCGAGCCACCTGGCACAGGAATACATGACACCGAAGCACTTCTTTCATGCTAAACTGATAATATCCCATTAGCCCCCCGCGGGGGAGAAAGGAGCCGTGATGGCCCTGCCCCAACTGCCCGAAGACCTGCAAAAGCGCCTGCGCGAGGCGGGCGTGACCGATGAGGCAAGTTTTCAGCGCGCCTTGCTGACCACACGGACGACTGATTGACGCTCACTTCCTCTCAGGAGGAGCAACCCTATGTTTCGCAACCTTTTCAGGCGCAAGCCCAAACACCCTGACCCTGAACAACTGCTGCAAACCATCTTTGCTTTCATCCAGGCCGATACCTGGGCGGAAAGCCAACGGATCGTTGAAAATCACCCCGAACTGTTGACGAACGAAGCTGATACTCTCTTGGAACAGTTAGTGCAGGCGGCAAGGGAGAAAAACGATGAAACAGCCCGCCAGGTTTTCGAAGAGCATCGCGCCCTGTTGCGCCGTTGCCGCGCGGTAGGCGTGGAACAGGCCTTCGCTGAACTTCTTCGCGCTGAAGATGGACAAGTTGGAGCGGGAGAAATGCCTATTCCCCCACAATTCACCGCCGACCTGCAACAAGCCATCGCCGGCGTGCAAGGCTACCAGCGCACTGGCGACCTGGTGGCTCTGAACACCGCCGTCGCCGCCTGGGAGCGCATCCTGAACCACCCCGACTTTGCCCAGGCTGACGAGGGCTTCCGCCGGGCCGCCTGGAACGAGGCCGGGGGCGCTTACCTGCGCCGCTACTGGCGCACAGGGCAAGTGGAAGACTTAAATGCCGCCCTGCGTCTGTGGCAGCAGGCCGTCCAGGCCACCCCAAAAGGCCACCCCGATTTGCCCTCGCGGCTGAACAATCTGGGCAATGGGCTTTGGACGCGCTACAGCCGCACCGGGCGGATGGAAGATTTGGAAGAAGCCATCCGCGTCCATCGTCAGGCCGTCCAGGCCACCCCGCCCGACCGCCCCAATTTGCCCTCGCCACTGAACAATCTGGGCGCTGGGCTGCGCGCCCGCTACAGCCGCACCGGACGCCTGGAAGACCTGGAAGAAGCCATCCGCGTCCATCGTCAGGCCGTCCAGGCCACCCCAAAAGGCCACCCCGATTTACCCGGTTATCTGAGCAATCTGGGCACTGGGCTGAGCTACCGCTACAGCCGCACCGGACGCCTGGAAGACCTGGAAGAAGGCCAGAAAGCGTACCGGCAGGCCGCAGAATTCGGCCTGAAAGTCAACCCCTCTGAAGCGCTGCGGGCGGCGCGCAACTGGACGCGCTGGGCCTTCGTACGCCGGGCCTGGAAGGAGACGCTGGAAGCCTACGCCGCCGTGCGGCAGGCGCAGGAACGCCGCCTGGCGGAGCAGTTCCGCCGCGAAGACAAAGCCTTTTCTTTGAGCGAAACCCAGGGCTTAGCCGCCCAGACCGCCTACGCCGCCGCCCAGGTGGGCGACCTACGCAAAGCAGTAGAGATACTGGAAGCAGGCCGCGCCCAACTGCTGCGCGAGGCTTTGGAACGCCAGCGCCGCGACCTGCACGCCCTGGCCGGCGGCCCCCACGACGCCCTCTACCGCGCCTACACCCAGGCCGCCGACGAACTGGAACGCCTGCACAGCCTGCCCTACGACCAACGCCCGGCCGATTGGGGCGCCCAACTGAGTAGGGCACAAGAAGCGTTGGAAGCGGCCATCGCCGCCATCCGCGAAGGGGTGCCGGGCTTCGCCTACTTCCTCAAGCCCCTGCCCTTCGCCGAAATCCGGGCGCAGGCTCACGACGCGCCGCTAGTGTACCTCGCGGCCACGGCGCACGGCGGCCTGGCGTTGGTGGTGGGGCGGCAGGCGCAGACCTCCGAGGTCTCGGAGACCTCGGAGGTCTTGGCCGCCCCCCTGCCGCAACTGACGGAAAAAGCCCTGCGCGAGCGCGTTCAGGGGCCGGACGATGACCCCGCCCTGGGCGGCTACCTGGGCGCTTACCTGCGCTGGCGGGGCAACCCCGGTGACGCGGTCGCCCGCGAGGGCTGGTTCGCCGCCCTGGAAGCGACGCTGACCTGGCTGGGCAAGGCGGTCATGGGGCCGGTGGTGGCCGCGCTGCACGAGGCCGGCGTGCCCCAGGGCGCGGTGGTGCGCCTGATCCCAGCCGGGTGGCTGGTTTTGCTGCCCCTGCACGCCGCGGCCCTCACCCATCCCCCAACCCCTTCCCTCTCCCAAGGGGCGAGGGAAGGGGCGCGTCTCCCCTCTCCCTCTGGGAGAGAGGTTAGGGGTGAGGGCCTGCCCCCCTCTCCCTCTGGGAGAGGGGCCGGGGGTGAGGGCGAAATCACCTACGCCCTGGACCACTACACCTTCACCTACGCCCCCAGCGCGCAGGCGCTTTACCATGCCAGCGCGGCCGCGCAGCGCCCCCCCGATTCCCTGCTGGCTGTGGATAACCCCGATGGTTCCCTGGTCTTCACCGAAGCCGAGGTGCGCGAAGTGCTCCACCACCGCTGGCAGAATCCTATCCACCTGCAGGGCGCGGCGGCCACCAAAGCCGCCGTGCTGGACGCGCTGCCCCGGGCCGCAGTGCTCCACTTTTCCACCCACGGCGCGGCGGGCTGGGGCGAGGCTGGCCAATCCCGCCTGCGCCTGACCGACGGCGACCTGACCCTGCGCGAAATTTACGCCCTGCAATTGCCTCACGCCCGCTTGGGGGTGCTCTCGGCCTGCGAAACCGGCGTGCCGGGCACAAAACTGCCCGACGAGGTGGAATCCCTGCCCTCAGGGCTGATGCAAAGCGGGGTGCCGGGGGTGGTGGGTTCCCTGTGGTCGGTCAACGACCTGAGCACTGCCCTGCTGATGGCCCGCTTCTACGACCTCTGGCGGGAGGGAGACTTGCCGCCCGCCGAGGCGCTGCGCCAGGCGCAAATCTGGATGCGCGACAGCGCGGCGGCCGAAATGCGCGATCAGTTCAAAGCCGCCGCGGGGCTGACCGCTCAGCGCATGAGCGAACACAGCGCGGCTGCCTTCTATGCCCGCATCAATTGGGAAGACGACGACGCCCGCCCCTTCGCCCATCCCTTCCACTGGGCGGCTTTTTCCTACACCGGTCTGTGAAAAGAAGCAAAGAGTTAACGCAAATGCGCAGAGAAGGCAAAGAACGCAAAGAAAAATCGGTGTTTTCTGTGGCTTTTCTGTGCTTTTTGTGTTTTTCCTCTCAATCTGCAAAGTAACTGTTCAGCCTTGATTGACTGACAAAACTTCGGCCGTTTACCAAATCTCTCCTATCCCCCGATGAGCCTTCGCCTGCGCTCGGCTCATCTGCCCCCTTCCCTCCCTTAGTAAGGGAGGGAAGGGGGCGGCTACGGCGACGCAACAGCGTTGCCGTAGCAGGGGATGGGAGAGATCAAGCCCCAAAAGTGATGCCGGGAGATTTGTCAGTCAACCAGCTGTTCAGCCTGAATTTGGCCGGGTAGATGTCATTGCGAGCTGCCGCAGGCGGCGTGGCAATACCCCGCAAGGCCACAGTGGAGATTGCTTCGCTTCGCTCGCAATGACAATGAAGCGGACGTTGTTTTCAGCATTTTTAGCCTAATCAACGCCAATCTGTGCTAATCTGTGGATATTTTTTTCTGCGGAATCTGTGGTTTCTCCCTTTGCCCGGCCTGAGCAGTCATACGAGGAGGCTTACATGAGCGCCAAGCGCCGATTTACCTTAGCCGAAGCCATTGCCCGCCTGTACCCGCGCTTGCCTGCTGAGACGCAGCAAGCCCTTGCCCCCCTGCTGCCGCGGTTGCAGGAAGGCGACCCAGGCGCCCAAATTCAGGCGCTGGAAGCCCTGCGCCCCTGGCCCGAGGTCGGCGCATGGCTGGAAGACATGACCGACCCCCGCCGTGCGGCTGTGGAAAACGAAGCCCTTATGCGGGGGTACGAGCCGCCCTTGGGCACGCCAGCCGTTCCTCACATCACCCAATACTGGGTTTGCCCGCGCTATGAAGAATGCGGCGAGTGGGAGCCGGTCATTCAGGCCGGAGAAGCCCCGCCCCGCTGCCCTCGGCATGACCTGCCGATGGTGCTACACCGCTCATCCGATGGCGAAAGCGAGGCATGACCATGCTCTCTAAATTCTGGGAAGACCTCGGCAGCGGCCTTGCCGAGCGGGGGTTGACTTATCTCTTCAGCCCGGCTTTCATTTTCTTCGGCGGCGGGGCGGCGCTGTATGTCTGGAGCAAGGGCTGGAGGGCTACGCTGAAAGCCGTCGTGGCGTGGGGGGCTGAGGTGCAGGCTGTAGCGGTGATCGTTGCCGTGCTGGTGATTGTGCTGGCCGCGCTGGTCGTGCGGGCGTTCCGTTTCGCCGTTGTGCGCGTGCTGGAAGGCTACTGGCCGTGGCCGTTCAACCATTTGGGAAATGCCATCGCTCGCCGGCGGAGCAAGCGGCTGCAAGCCCGGCTGGCGCGCCTGCGGGCGCTGCACAAGCAAGCCCTCACCGGCGAACTGACGCCTGCCGAGCGCGCCGAGCAGGTGCGGTTGGAACTCTGGCTGCACCGCCACCCTGCCGACCCTGACGACCTGCTACCCACGGCCTTGGGCAACATCCTGCGGGCGCGCGAACGCGCCCCGGAGCGCAAATACGGCCTGGAAGCGGTCATCTGCTGGCCGCGGCTGTGGCTCCTGCTACCCGACCGCGCCCGCGC
>JALUXH010000011.1 GCA_027019065.1 Anaerolineales bacterium | reverse complement strand
TTACATTGACCGCTTCTTCGAGCCGATTCGCTCCCTCAGCCAGCGGTACGACCAGTTCCAGTCCACCATGGCGGGCGGCGAGCGCATTTTCGCTCTGCTGGATACGTCCCCCGAAGTCCACGATGCCCCCGACGCCATTGACCTGCCGCCCATCCGCGGCGATGTGGATTTTGAGCACGTCTGGTTTCACTACCCCGACGCCCCCGATGTGCCGGTGCTGGAAGACATTGACCTGCACGTCCCCGCCGGGCAAACGCTGGCGCTGGTAGGGGAAACCGGCGCAGGCAAGACCACCATCGTGAAACTGGTTTCCCGCTTTTACGACCCCACCCGCGGGCGCGTGCTGGTGGATGGCTACGACCTGCGGCACGTCACCCAGCGCAGCCTGCGCCGCCAGATGGGCGTGGTGCTGCAAGAGCCGTTTCTGTTTTCCGGCAGCGTGCGGGAAAACATCCGCTTTGGGCGGCTGGACGCCAGCGACGAGGAAGTGGAAGCCGCCGCCCAAGCCGTGGGCGCGCACGATTTCATCATGCGCCTGCCGGAAGGCTACGAAACGCCGGTGGCCGAGGGCGGCCTGATGCTTTCGGTGGGGCAGCGGCAATTGATTTCCTTTGCCCGCGCCCTGCTCGCCGACCCCCGCATCCTCATTCTGGACGAAGCGACTTCCAGCGTAGATACCCAAACCGAGCGGCTGATTCAGCAGGCCCTGGCACGGCTGTTGCAGGGGCGCACCGCGTTCGTGATTGCCCACCGCCTCTCCACCATCGTCCACGCCGACCAGATTGCCGTGGTGGACCAGGGGCGGGTGGTGGAACTCGGCACCCACGCCGAATTGATGGCGAAAAACGGGCTGTATGCCCGCCTGTACCGTATGGGCTTTCGCGAGATGGAGTAAAATTGCCGCAGGGCGGGATGCCATCCCGCCCTGCATCGCTACGGAAAAACGCATTTCTCGTCTCAGCAAGGAAAACCACCGATTTCGCAGATTACGCCGATTGGAAACACAGAAGCCACAGAAGAATCACGGGAAACACAGAAATTGACTTTGCGTCTTTGCTTCCTTTGCGCCCTTTGCGTTACTTTGCGTTACTTCCGCCGCCGATTCTCCCAGGGCTGAACAGTTACGTCTCAGCAAGGGAAACCACCGATTTCGCAGATTACGCCGATTGGAAACACAGAAGCCACAGAAGAATCACGGAAAACACAGAAATTGACTTTGCGTCTTTGCTTCCTTTGCGCCCTTTGCGTTACTTTGCGTTACTTCCGCCGCCGATTCTCCCAGGGCTGAACAGTTACGTCTCAGCAAGGAAAACCACCGATTTCGCAGATTACGCCGATTGGAACCACAGAAGCCACAGAAGAATCACGGAACTCATGTTACGCAGTTGAGCATCAACATATCTAAGCGCCCTCACCTTACCCCCGCTGCGCGCCCCCTCTCCTCTCCCAGTGGGAGAGGAGAGGGGGCTGAGCCGCCGCGAAGCAAGGCTCTGGGGGAGTGGTGAGGGCGAAAAAGCCGAATGTTCAACGGTTTCATAGGGTGAAATTGCTGTCTGTCAATCACTGCTGCGTAACGTGAATCACGGGAAACACAGAAATTGACTTTGCGTCTTTGCTTCCTTTGCGCCCTTTGCGTTACTCCCTGGCGCCTGGCATTCTAAAAATACGCAAGCATCTGTGACGATCGACGGCTGATTTTTCCAGGGCTGAACCGTTACAGGAAATTCGGAAGGCGAAAGCATGGCCGAAAAATCCCCTCACACATTGCGCATCCCCGCATGGGGCTGGCTGCTCATCCTGCTGCTGGTGGGGCTGGCGGCGGGAGCAGGGCTGCGCCGGGCGGTGGAAGCGCGCGCCCCGCGGGCACTGTCGACCGCCACGGCCACGGCTTCCCCTGCGCCGACGGCCACATCCACGGCCACCCCCACGCCGACGCCTTCCCCCACGCCGACCGGGGGAGCGGCCACCCCCACCGCCGCCGCACGCCCCCTTACTTTTCCCCCCGGCCTGACCGTGCTGGCGCTGCAGGAAGGGGCTTACAGCCAGTTGTTTGCCTACGCCCCCGGCCGCCTGCCGCTCACCCGCCTGACCGCCGACGCCGCCGACCACCTCGCCCCGGCGCTTTCGCCCGATGGCCGCACCCTGGCCTATGCCCTCCACCGGCAGGGGCGCTGGAGCCTTGCCCTGCTTTCCCTCGCCGATGGCACGACCACCACCCTCCCCAACGCCGACGGCGCGTACGTCGGCGCGCCTTCCTGGTCGCCCGACGGCTTGTGGCTGGCCTATGAGCGTTACGCCGAAAACAATCTGGATATCTTCATCCGCGACCGGGCGGGCAGGCAGCAGCCCATCCGCCTCACGGCGGGCCCTGCCGCCGACGATGCCCCCGCCTGGGCGCCGCAAGGGCGGCTGATTGCCTTCGTTTCCACCCGCGAGGGCGCGCCGCAAATCTTTCTGGCCGATCTGGATAAAGTCGGCGCGGCACGCTTCCGCCGCCTTTCCCGCCCGGAAGACGGCCCCTGCCGCCATCCCGCCTGGTCGCCCGACGGCCGCTACCTGGCGTGGAGCCAGACCCGCGGCGGCGTGCCCCTGCTGATGGTGTGGGATGCTGCCCATCCCGACCGGCCGCCGCGCGCCCTCGGCGAAGGCTGGTGGCCGCAGTGGGGCGCCGACGGCACGCTGGGGGCGGTAGTGCGCCTTCCCCACGGCGATGCCCTCACGGCCTATGCGCTTTCCCGCCGCCAGGCGTTGCCCCTGCTGCCGCTCCCCGGCGCGGTGCGGGGCTTCACCATTGGGAAGGCGACGGTGCGGCTGGCGTTTTCCCCGGCTATCGCGCAGATAACTCCCACCCCTGCCTGGACGCCCGCAACCCACCCCATCGGCCCCGACCAGCGGCTGGGCACCGTCCCGCTGAAAGGCGTCGAAGCCCCGTACTCCAAACTGAGCGACGCCGCCGACGAGGCCTTTGCCGCCCTGCGTGCGCTGCTGGCGCAAAAGGCCGGCTGGGATGTCCTCGGCACGCTGGAGAACGCCTTCGTTCCCCTCACCGCCCCCCTGCCGCCCGGCCTGGGGCAGGATTGGCTCTACACTGGCCGCGCTTTTGCCCTTCCGACCACGCCGCTTCAGGCCGGCTGGATGGTCGTGGTGCGGGAAGACCTGCTGCCTTATACTTACTGGCGGGTGTTCGTGCGCGCTGCCAAGCAGGATGGCAGCCTCGGCCAGCCTCTCCACGCCCCGCCGTGGGATTTCAACGCCCGTTTCGACGGCGACATCACGGCCTTCGAGCAAGGGGGCGCGTACGCTGCTGCTGTGCCGCCCGGCTACTGGGTGGACGTCACCGCCCTCGCCCAGGCGCTGGGCTGGGAACGCCTGCCTGCCCTGCCCGACTGGCGGCACGACCTGCCCGGCGCGCGCTTCAACGAGTTTGCCCTGCGGCAGGGGTTGACCTGGCAGGAAGCCATGGCGCAACTCTACCCGCAGGAAGCCATCCTCACCCCTACGCCTCACCCCACGCCCGACATTCCCATCCTCACCCCCACCCCCACGCCGGAAGGCTGACCATGCCCGCCCGCGCCGTGCCTTCCGCTGCCCCGCCCGACCTGCCCGCCCCGCCGCGGCGGGTGGTTTCGCTGGTGCCTTCCGTGACCGAAAGCCTGTTTGACCTCGGCCTGGGGGAAGCCGTCGCGGGCGTAACCGACTATTGCGTCCATCCGGCGGAAGCGGTGGCCGGGCTGCCAAAGGTCGGCGGGCCGAAAAACCCCCAACTGGAAGCCATCCTGGCGCTGCAGCCCGACCTGGTGATTGCCAACCGCGAAGAAAACACGCCCGCCGTGGTGCGCGCGCTGGAAGCCGCGGGCGTGCCGGTATGGGTGACGTTCCCCAACACCGTGGCCGAAGCGGTGGCCTTTTTGCGAGACCTCGCGGCGCTCTTCCGCAGCCCGGCGGCGGAAGGGCGCGCCGAAGCGATAGCCCAGGCGGTGGAAGCGGCCCGAAAGCGCGCCCCGCGCCGCCCCTGGCGTTATTTCGTGCCCATCTGGCAGGGGGAAACCCGCGGCATCCGCTGGTGGATGACTTTTAACCGCCGCACCTACCCCCACGACCTGCTGGCTCTGTTGGGCGGGGAAAACATCTTCGCCGACCGGGAGCGCCGCTACCCGCTGGAAGCCGACCTCGGCCTCGCGCCGGAACGCCCGGCCCCCGGCCGCGACCGCCGCTACCCGCGGGTGCGGCTGGAAGAAATCGTGGCGGGGCAGCCCGAAGTGGTGCTGCTGCCCGACGAGCCTTGTACGTATGATGCCCGCGGGCGTGAAGAAATGCTGGCCCTGCTGCGCGCCACGCCTGCCGGGCAGGGAAGCCGGATTTTTCTGGTAGAAGGCTCGCTGCTTTTCTGGTTCGGCACGCGCCTTGCGAAGGCGCTGCCGCAGATGGCGGCGGCCTTTACGGGCACTGGATGAACCCTTGCGCCCATAAGCAGCCTCCGCAGGTGGGATGGGTGTTCCCGAAACAGTCTTCTTCGTTGCTGGAAGCCATTTCGCAGGCATTACATGCCACGCAGGGGGAAAAACTGAACGCTGCCAGGCGTTCCCGCAAGGCGGTGTACTCTGCATCGTGCCACAAGTCGGCGAGGGTGCGTTCGCGGATGTTGCCGACATGATAGGCTCTCACAAAGCGTCGGCGGTCGTCCAGGTAAGTGGTGTGGTCGTAAAGCAGCGGCCA
>JALUXH010000010.1 GCA_027019065.1 Anaerolineales bacterium | reverse complement strand
TAGGCACCCCGTTCACCAAGTGCTGCTTCAAGATGCTGACTTTTTCTTCCGGCGAGTAGTATTTGCGCTTTTTGCTCATCGTTACGGCCTCCTGTTTTATGTACTATAACACGGTTGCCGTTTTTCCATTTCCGTCTGAGGCAGAACAATCCCTTCGGGATTGTATCCTTGGGAAACAGCGCATATTATCATGTATCTGGGAACCTATCCCAAAGGCATAAAAAGTATCGAGTTCGTGATTCCAGGGCAATGTGCATCTGGGGAACCGAGGGCTATCATTCGGTGAACAAAATTGCTTTAAGAGAGGAGTCAGCATGTTCCGTTTATTGCACAATCTGTGGCTTGTTGTTTTATTGGGAATTTTATCTTCTTGCGTGCCAGAAAAGCCGCCTGCACCTGCCTTGAAGGGCATTTCGGACATCAATCGCTCGGTAATTCTCTCCGTAGGGAACGCCAGCCCCGAGTTTAAGGCCGGTGCACCCTTGAGTATAGCGGTCGTGAACAAATCGGAAGAAAGCGTGGAGTTTCCCAGCAACTATAATCTACACCTTTACCTTCTCACAAAGAAAGGGTGGATGGAAATCCCCAATCGCTTTCACTACTCTGAGCAAGGGCCTATTATTATTCCTCCTCTATCCAAAGGAGGGCTGGATCAACTCCTCATTTTTCCCCTTCTTCCCGCCCGTGTTACGCTTGAAGACATTGTCTTACGTATCACTATCGCGGGGTATGGACAAGATTCTCGTAGGAAGATCGGCGCCTACCTTGACATAACATTACACCGAGGAAAGTGATCAATTTCACGGAGAAAGGCGCGATCTTGCAAAAAAGTGAGATCCTTAAGAGAACAGTTTTACTTTGATGCTTCGCCGAGGCCCTAACCTCCTACGCCCGCAACACCCCCTGCGGTACAACGACCCCAGTGGGCATTGCCTCAGTGAGTGTGGCCTGGAAGGCAGCGAGTGCGTGGGAGGAGGGTCGCCTGCAACACCTTTGCTACCATTGCTTCCAAATGATTTGCTGGGAACACAAAAATTTATTGCAGGTGTCATGGTGCCACAAGAAATTGCTCCTCCATCAGAGGAAAGTAAACCTAACGAGCCCTCAGTGCCCATCATAGAGTTCTTCCAACTCCTTTTTGATTTCTCGCGCTGGGGTCTAAAAGATCAGGCTAATCAACGTCACTTCGCCTGCTCAAGCATTTTGCCACCTAACGTTTACCTTACCCTTATTTTTCCTATAACGCTCGCCGCTTTGATGTGGAATCTCTGGAAATACACAACGCTGCCAAATATCGTATTGGCCTAATCACGTGACTATCGTGGGCGTTAGCGGCACGCCGGCGCCGTCCACGGACATTGCTGGCAACTCAACTTTGCCCGACCACCCCCACGGCGAAGCCGCGTCCGCTGCACGCGGGGTTAGCCAGCAACGCTGTTTGTATCTTCGCTTTCTACTTCAGCCCAAAATTCCTCATGCGCTTGCCCTTGCCCCTTCTGAATTTGCTGTTCCGCCGCTTGCAGGATTTGCCTCAAACGAGGGGAATACGCCAACAAAAGACGCTCTAACTCTTCCTCGTCCTCTACTGCTAAAAGCACAGCCACCGGTCTCCCATTTTTTGTCACGACAACTGGCCCTTCCTTGCTCCTGCGCAAATACCCGCTAAACTTTGCTTTCACTTCTGCTACCGATGCGATTCTCATATCTCTATCTCCTCGCCGCCAATGATCAGCCTGTTTCCATCCTTCTCTCCAATTGCCAACACAAAAACTGTTCTTTGCTCTGGCTCTGCTTTGTAAAACACCCGAAAACGATTATTGGGCCCAAAACGGAGTTCCCAAGTCGCCCCAAACCACGCCGGCCGTTTGAGGGGTTTTCGGTTTCGCGTCTCCCGAAGCGGCTCAAAAGTCAACTGCTCCTCAATGACTCGGCGGATAAGAGAATAATATCGCCGCCCGAGGGCTTTGACATGGTTTTTCACTATTGGCGCGTAAATAATTTCATAGCGTGACGGCGGCCTCATAGTCACAATTATAGTCTATTTAGCGGTGTTGTCAAGCACGGCACGGGAAAACAGTTCAACGGAAAGGCTATCTCAAAGCAGACAAATTACCCCCTCAACGGATAGCACGTCGAGCGAAATTCGTCCCTATTCCCTTTCGCCCGCAATGCTCACATATAAGGAGAGATGCTGGCTAACCAGGCGGACTCAGCAATCTTTTCATACTACACCAACTCTAACGATTACAAAGGAAGATTCATTCAAACAGTAGTGTAAACTTTTTTCTGTAAAAACGATGGGACCGGTGGTATCCTTGAAGGCCCAAAACCCAACACAAGGAGGTACCACCATGTCCCATCAATCCTATTTTACCCTACCCGAGTCATTCCTGGAGGATCTGATTCAACGAGGTTTGGATGCACTCCCTGAGCTTGTTCAAACCTTGCTCAACGCCGTCATGCTCGCCGAACGTCAGGAATACCTTCAAGCCGCACCCTACCAACGTACTCCAGACCGCCAGGATTACGCTAATGGCTTCAAGCCCAAGACCCTCAAAACCCGTCTTGGCTCCATTGAGGTCCGGGTGCCCCAGGTGCGCAAGGGGCCCTTTTATCCCTCTGTGCTCACCAAAGGCCAGCGCAGTGAACGAGCCATGATGCTGGCGCTCGCAGAGATGTATGTCCTCGGTGTAGCCACCCGCAAAGTGGCTGCCCTCGTGGAAAAGATTCTGGGCGTGAAAATCTCCTCCACGGCCGTTAGCCAGGCTGCATAAGCCTTAGACGAAACGCTCCAGGCATGGCGGGAACGCAGCCTGGGCGACCAGGCGACACCCTATCTCTATCTGGATGCCCACTACGAGCATGTTCGGGTAAGTGGCCAGGTGCGAGATATGGCTGTTTTGAAGGCCGTTGGCGTGCGAGAAGACGGCAAACGCACCGTTTTAGGGGTTTCTGTGGCTCTGGGCGAGCAGGAAGTACACTGGCGCACCTTCCTGCAGAGCCTGGTGCAACGGGGCTTGCGAGGTGTGGAACTCATCATTAGCGACGACCATGCTGGTTTGCGAGCGGCTCGCCAGGCTGTCTTTGGCGGTATTCCCTGGCAGCGCTGTCAGTTCCACCTGCAACAAAATGCCCAGGCTTATGTGCCCCGGAAGGCGATGCAGACGGAAGTGGACGAACGCATTCGGGAAATCTTCAATGCTTCCAGCCGAGGTGCGGCTGAACAACTGCTCAAGGCATTCGTGGAAGATTATGCCGAGAAGGCACCACACTTAGCGAAGTGGGCTGAGGTCAATCTGCCGGAAGGATTCACCGTTTTTGCGTTCCCGAAGAACCACCAACGGCGGCTGCGCACCAGCAATGTGGTCGAGCGGCTGCATCGGGAAATCCGGCGGCGGACGCGAGTGGTGAGCATTTTCCCCAGCGAGGCTTCGTGCTTGCGGTTGGTGAGCGCCGTGCTGATGGAGCAAAGCGAAGCCTGGGAAACCGGGCGAGTCTACCTGCGTTTTAAGGAGGAAACTGCTCGCCCTGCGCCGTAACAGCCTGTCATCCTGGCCTTCAGGACACCATCGTCCGTGTCTTTTTACAGAAAAAACTTGACACTATCCATCAAACCAGGTGAACGCATCAGGATGGATTTACTTTCCACAACAGTTCCTGCTTTTTCTGGTAGCCCCATGATAGTGCTCACAGGGTTAGACAATTGGGATAGGGCAAAAGTTACAAGTTACGATATATTTGGGAGCCACTTTTGAATGCATCAAAAAGGTGGATTTTATTGTGCCAGGATAGTACAGGCGGCAGTATGGAGAATACCCATGATAGGGTATCCTTGATTGAGGGCAAGGAGGCGTTTCATGAAAGGCACAAAGGCGTTGTTTTTTCTTATTGTACTGACCTTTTTCGTGTCTTCTTGTACGAGCAAAGCCAACCACGAAGTAAAAGGACTAGAGGGAATTTCTGACGTCAATAATACAATCGTGCTAAAAAGCGAAACTTCTGATGAGGTTATCGGCACACCCATCAGGGTGTTAATAGTCAACACCTCCCAAGACCCATTATATTTCTCAAGCAGCTACGGACTTCAAATTTTCGCTTTACTGCAGAATGGATGGCAGAGAGTGCTTGCTCGCACGTTCCCTGCGCTATCCCAGGGATTAGTTCTCCCTCCCTTGCCAGAAGGTGGCATGGAACAGATTTTGGTCTATCCTGAAATTCCTACCAACGTTAAAACCATCGTCCTTCACATAGTAATACGGGGAAGGAAAAATAAAGCCTCCGGAGAACCCGTAGGAGCTTACTTAGATGTAACGCTTCACAGAGCAAAGTAAACGTAAATTTCGCTTATGCTGAAAAAGCACCAAATTCTGGAGCCTCTACTGTTTTATAAACGCTTGTAAACTTCGGGACAACCCCCAGGCGCTGAACCGCTACGCTTATGTGCTCAACAACCCGCTGCGGTACAATGACCCAGAACGCGCCCGGCTTGACGCCCGGGCACAATGCCGATACAATAGCCTTACAACTCGGTCAAGGTGCCTGCACCCCCGGATGGGCAGGCTGAAAGGCGAAGCCGGTGAAAGTCCGGCGCTGTCCCGCAACTGTAACCCGCCGCTACGGCGGGAAGCCAGGTCGCCCGCCTTGACCGGTTTCCACGCCCTCGCGGAAGGGAGTGGGAGCGCAAGCGCTGCTGATGTGCTGTGTTTCCCCCTCACCCCTGTCCGATGGGCAGGGGTTTTTGTTTCTCCCTCCCGCGGGCACCATCCACTCCGTTCTGGCTGGCTCTTGGCTTTACCAAATGGATTCTCTCCACCGATTTGCGCAGATTTTCACCGATTGGATGGTTGAAAAAACCGCAGATTCCGCAGAAAAATCTGTGTCAATCTGCTGATTGACCGACCAAACTTCAGTTGTTTACCAAATCTCTCCTATCCCCCGATGAGCCTCCGCTTGCGCTCGGCTCATCTGCCCCCTTCCCTCCCTTAGTAAGGGAGGGAAGGGGGCGGCTACGGCGACGCGGCAGCGTTGCCGTAGCGGGGGAAGGGAGAGATCAAGCCCCAAAGGTGATACTGGGAGATTTGTCAGTCAACCAGGTCAATCGGTGTAATCTGTGGTTTTTAGGTAAAGCCGGAGCCGCCAATCCCATCACACCAAGGAGGTGCTCGTGTACCGCAAAGTCTCTTTCCTCTTCCTGGGGGTGGCTGCAGCCGCCTTGCTGCTGACCGCCTGCGGCCAGGCTGCCACCCCAACGCCGCGGCCGACCGCCGCGCCCACCCAGGCGCCGCCTTCGCCAACACCGCTTCCGCCCACGGCAACGCCCATTCCCCCAACCCCGACGCCAACCCCCACGGTGCTGAAGGACGGCCTGGGCAACACCATCACCCTCAAAGCCCCGCCCAGGCGCATTGTGTCGCTTTCGCCTTCCATCACTGAAAGCCTGTTTGCCATTGGCGCGGGCTCGCAGGTGGTAGCGCGCGACGACAACTCCAAATACCCCGAAGCGGCGGCCAAACTGCCCAG
The DNA here is from genome assembly GCA_027019065.1 of Anaerolineales bacterium. Taxonomy (GTDB): domain Bacteria; phylum Chloroflexota; class Anaerolineae; order Anaerolineales; family DRMV01; genus DRMV01. Next base: position 18,287 of record JALUXH010000010.1, on the reverse strand, counting down.
CGTGGGCAGCCTGTTCGGCAAACTGCCGCTGGAAGCCATCCTTGCCCAAAAGCCCGACCTGGTCATCGTGGCGGCGATTATCTCCAAAGACCAGGTGAAGCAAATGCAGGATGCCGGTCTCACGGTGTTCTGGCAGGCCAACCCCAAAGACCTGAACGGGCTTTACCAAAACCTGCGCGACCTTGCTAAACTCACCGGCCATGCAAAGGAAGCCGAGAAACTCATTGCCCAACTGCAGGAACGCGTGAAAATTGTGGCGGATTCCCTCAAAGATGTGAACGCCGAGCCGCTGGTTTTCTACGAACTGGACGCGACCGACCCCGCCAACCCCTACACCGCCGGCCCCGGCACGTTCATTTCCACCCTGATTCACATGGCGAAGGGCAAAAATGTGGGCGATGCGTTGGGCAAGCCGTGGGCGCAAATCAGCGCGGAGGAACTGGTGAAGCAAAACCCCGACATCATTTTGCTCGCCGATGCGCCCTACGGCGTAACGCCCGATTCGGTTGCCAAGCGCCCCGGCTGGGACGCTATCAAAGCCGTCAAAGACGGCAAGGTTTACCCCTTTGACCCCAACCTACTGAGCGTGCCTGGCCCGCGGCTGGTGGACGGGTTGGAAACGCTCGCCGTGATGCTTCACCCCGACGTGTTCTGCGCCCAAGACCTGACCAGGCACCTTGAGCAGAACCTTGTCGGCGCGGTGTGCAAACGATAGATTTGTGTCCACAGGCTGATTGACTGACAAAACTCTGCCTCGTGGCTAATCTCTCCTATCCCCCGATGAGCCTCACTTGGCCTCCTACTTCGCTCAGGCCAGACGCTCGGCTCATCTGCCCCCTTCCCTCCCTTACTAACTCATGTTACGCAGTTGAGCATCAACATATCTAAGCGCCCTCACCTTACCCCCGCTGCGCGCCCCCTCTCCTCTCCCACTGGGAGAGGAGAGGGGGCTGAGCCGCCGCGAAGCAAGGCTCTGGGGGAGTGGTGAGGGCGAAAAAGCCGAATGTTCAACGGTTTCATAGGGTGAAATTGCTGTCTGTCAATCACTGCTGCGTAACGTGAGTTACTAAGGGAGGGAAGGGGGCGGCTCTGGCGACGCTACTGCGTCGCCAGAGCGGGGGTAGGGAGAGATCAAGTGCGAGAACCATCCAGGTAAGATTTGTCAGTCAACCAGGCCCACAGGTTAGGGGCGAGGCATTGCCTCGCCTCTGCAGGTATTTTCCATGCGTTCACCTTTCCGGCATGCCGTTGTTTTGAACCTTGTGGTGCTTGCCGCGGCGCTGGCGCTGAGTGTGGCGGTCGGTGCGGTGAGCATTCCGCCGCGGGAGCTGGCGCGCCTGCTGTGGGCCGGGATGCGCGGCGCCGCCGCGCCTTCCGATGTGCCCGCATTCATGGCGGTCATTGTCTTCAAACTGCGTCTGCCGCACACCGCGCTGGTTTTCCTCACCGGCTCGGCGCTGGGGAGCAGCGGCGCGGCCTATCAGGGCGTCTTCCGCAACCCGCTGGCCGACCCGTACCTGCTGGGCGTGGCATCGGGGGCGGGGCTGGGCGCGGTGGCCGCGATTGCCCTGCAGGGGGGGGGCGTGGCGGCGGGCGGTTTCCTCATCCCCGCGGCGGCGTTTGCGGGCGCGCTGCTCACGGTGGCGCTGGTGTATGCCCTCGCCCGCGTGAACGGCTATGTGCCCACGCACACGCTCATCCTTGCGGGAGTGGCGGTAGGTGCGCTGGCCTCGGCCGTCACGTCGTTCCTCATGCTCCAGTCCGAAGGCACGCTCAGGCGCGCCATCGTGTACCTGCTCGGCGGCGCGCCGCTCAACGGCTGGAAGCCCGTGCTCGCCGTCCTGCCCTACTGGCTGGCGGGGGAAGCCATCCTGCTGGTTTCGGGGCATCCGCTGAATGTGCTCCAGTTCGGCGAAGAGCAGGCGCAGCAACTTGGGCTGCACGCGGGGCGCGCTAAACTGCTGATTCTGGGTGCGGCTTCGCTCGTCACCGCCGCGGCGGTGGCGTTTGCGGGCGTGATCGGCTTCGTGGGGCTGGTGGTGCCGCACATCGCCCGCCTGCTTTGGGGCGAAGACTACCGCCGCCTGTTGCCGCTTTCGCTTTTGGGCGGCGCGAGCGTGCTTTTGCTTTCCGACCTGCTGGCGCGCACCCTGCTGGCCCCCCAAACCCTGCCCGTCGGCATTGTTACCGCCCTGTTCGGCGCGCCGTTCTTCCTCTGGGTGCTCCAGAAGGCGAAGAGAGGGAGGGCATAGCCATGCTCCAAATCCGCGGCCTCACCGCTGCTTACGGCGAACATGAAGTGCTGCACGGCGTGACGCTGGATGTGGCGCGCGGCGAGGTGCTGGCGCTCGCCGGGCCGAACGGTGCGGGCAAGAGCACGCTTTTGCGGGTAGTGAGCGGCACACTGCCGCCGCGGGGCGGGGCGGTGCTGTGGGCAGGGCGCGACCTGCTGAAAATGCCGCCGCGCGAGCGCGCCCGCCTGGCCGCGGTGGTGCCGCAGGCGCGCCGCCTGCCGCCCATGTTCACCGTGCGGCAGGCCGTGGCTTTGGGGCGCACGGCTTATCTTTCATGGCTGGGCGCGTTGGGGGAAAGCGACCGCGCCGCGGTGGCGCGCGCTCTGGCTCAAACCGACCTGCTCCCCCTGGCCGACCGGCTCTTGGGGCATCTTTCCGGCGGCGAGCAGCAGCGCATGCTGCTGGCGCGTGCCCTGGCGCAGGAAACCCCCGTTTTGCTGTTGGACGAGCCGACCACCCACCTTGACCTGCGGCATCAGGCGAACATTTTGGGTCTGGTGCGCCGCCTGAGCCGCGAGCGCCGCATGGCGGTGCTGATGGTGATGCACGACCTCAACCTTGCTTCACGGTTTGCCGACCGGCTGGCGCTGTTTGCGGAAGGACGGGTGGTGAGTGTGGGCGAGCCTGCCAAAGTGCTGACCGCCGAGGCTGTGCGCCGCGTGTACGGCACGCCTGTGGAAATCTGGCGCAACGGCGACGGCCGGCCGCTGATTGACCTCGTGCCGGAGCCGCTGCCATCGGCGCGCCCCCCTCACCGTTGAGCGGTAACTGTTCAGCTCCGGTCAGGGGAAACCGCAGATGACGCAGATTCCGCAGAAAATCATCCGCAGATTCGCACCGATTGCAACCCCAGAAAGCACAGAAGCGTCGCAGAAAACACAGAAGTTGGCTTTGCGTCTTTGTTCCCTTTGCGCTCTTGGCGTGACGCTGTCGGGTCTCCTCTGCGCCTGGTCGTTTTCATCGCAGACGGGCTGAGCAGTTACGTTGAGCGCCGGGGCGGGCAGCCTTGCGCCCCTTGCCTTTGCGCTTTTGGCACTTTGGCGGCGTTCTGGCGAACTTCGGCGGGGGAGGCTCAGGGCCGTGGACAGGCGAGGGCTTCCCGCGGCGGCACGAAAACCGCGGCTTCCCCGGCTGCCGAGGGCGTTGTCGGGCGGCTGATTTGAATCAACGCCAGGGCCTCGGAACAGGCAAACACGTGGCATTGGGCCGGTTTGCAAAAGAGCACAATCATCTCGCTGCCGTCTTGCAGGCGCGGCGGGGGAGCGGCCAGAGGCAGCCGGAAGCGCATTTGCCCCACGCCCCCCAGAATGCCGGTGAAGAGCAGAGAAGGGGAGTTGATCTCGCCGGGCCAGCAAGGCCCGCCGCAGTCGTCGGTGGGCTGCACATAGCGGGGGTAAAAGAGATACCCCCAACCGCCCAGCACCTGGCGTTTTTGTAGAGCCTGCTGCACTTGCTGCCGCGGCCACGGCATTTCAGGCCACACGCGCAGCATATCCAGGCGGTGCAGAATTTCATCGGAAGCGGCGGGACGCCAGCGGGGCGGCGTGGTGGCCGGCCAGGTGCTGGCCCCGGCCTGCCCGGAATAAGCCACCCACCCCATGGCGCCGAATTCCAGCGCCACCATGGCCAGGGAAAGCAGCGCCACGCTGCCGCCCAGTTGCCATCCGCGGCGGGCAAGCCGCGGCGCGTCTTCCGCAAAAACCAGCGGCGTTTGCAGCCAGGCAGGCAAAGCGCCGCCCAGCATGGCCGCGCCTTCCTGCAGCAAAGTTGCCCCTCCCACGACCACAAACAGCGGCAGCACCCAGTCCAGCGGCACGATGTACCGCCCGCCGGTGTCCCGCGCCACCGCGCTTGCCCCCAGGTAAAACACCAGCAACCCCAGCGGGAAGACGGCGGCTTCCCGCCGTTTGCGCCACAGCACGGCGATGCCCAAAGCCAGCACGAGGCCTTGCAGCAGGAACAAAAGCACGGTTTCGCCGGGCAGCCGATACCAGGGAGAGGTGAGAAAGTTCCGCCAGAGAGGCACTTTTTCATCCACCACCCATGTCATGGGGTAAAAGCGCAGCACCGGCGGAAAGGCAAGCGCCAACGCGAGGATATTCCGGATGAACAAATCGCCGATGGCCACGAGCAAGCCTTCATGCCATTGAGAAAGGCGGCCCCAGAGGCCGGTTGAGGAAGCCGCCGGAGGGCGTTTGGAAGGCGGTGTAGGGGTGCGTGTGGCTGCGGGTGCCGCGGCCATGGGTGTGGCAGGAAGGGGCGTGGTGTGGCTTGCCGGTGTTGCGTGGGAGGAAGATGCAGGCTGTTGGGGGGACGGCGCGGGCGTCGGCGGTGCGGCGGCTTGGCTTTTGAACACTTCTTCCCTAAATGTCGGCGAAAGTGCGCTTTCTACCGGCTCGAGGAAAAACCATTGCAAGGCAGGAAGTTTGTGTTGCGTGGCGGGGGGGCGGAGGGCCAGGGCTTCCCCGCGTGCAGCCCACAGCACCAGCACGGCCGCCATGCCCGCCAGCAACACACTGCCCAAAACGACGGCCCGGGCAAGCCGTTTGAGCCGGCGTTCCTCGCCGGCCAAAACCGGCAGCACCAGCAAAGGCGCCAACGCCATCAGGGCCAGCACCTCACGCCGCACGAGAAAGCCAAAGGCCAGCAGCGTCCCCACGGCAAACAGCCAGGCTTTGCGCTTCCACGGGCGTTGCAGGAAAAGCACCGCGGCCAGCGTCAGAAGCACGAAGGTTTCCCGCAGCAGGGGTTCGGTAGCCCACATGTGGACGTGCGAGGTGACGTGAAAAAGGTCGGCGTGCAGAATGGCGTTTCTTTCGTGCAGAATTTCAAAGCCCGCCAGCAACAGCCCTGCGGTGCGCGAATGAGCGAGCGCCCCCAGCAGGTACAACAGCGCCGGGGTCCATGCCAGCAGGAACAGGAGCGCGGTGGTGATGGTGGAAATTCGCCGCGCCCACAATTCAATCAGCGCTAACAAACCGGCAAAGCCCAGATGTGCATTGAATAGCGTGCCCCGAGGCATTGCTCCACCGGCAAAATAACCATAGCCCAGCACTGCCTGCTCACCGGCCAGGCCATAGCGTGCCGCGTCTGAGAGAGGGTACCGCTGGTAGTTTGGAGGGAATGCTGCCGGTTGAAAGTGCGTGGGTGCGGGCGCGGTGCGCTGCCAAATGCCGAAAGCCGCCAGCCACAGGACGACCACCACGATGGCATCGCGTGCCTTGAGGTGCCGCCAGAAACGGGAAGGCACCACCCGCCCTAACGTCACCATGCCGCCCCAGAAGGTCAGCAACAGCCACACCTGCCCGCTGAGCATGGGAACGCCAATGCCCTGCCAGTAATGGGAAGGGCGCCATCCCCAGCCGGTGGCGATGATCAACAGCACCGCTGCGGCCAGCAGCGCCAGCACTGCCAGAAAAGTGCGTCCGCCGGTGAGGGTGGGGCGGCGGAAAGCCCCCTGCTGCTTCCAGCCGAGAAGCCACGCACTTCCGCCAAGCCATGCCAGCCAAAACCACAGCAGCAGGCTGTGCTGCCACAGTACGGCTGCCCGAAAGTTGCCTTCCCAAAAAGCGGAAGGCGTCAGCGCCAGCCCGAGGCTCAACCATGTCAGCCACCCCCAGCCCCACAACCACAACGGCTGGCGGGCAGCGCGTGGCAGCGCGTCCGTGCCGCCCTGCCGCTGCCGCCATACAAGCCCCCAGAGCGCCAAAGTGCCCAGGGCGATGGCCGCCACCTCGCTGCCCCACATGCCCGCAGGCACCGGATGCCCAAACCACCACGGCCGGCTGAGGAAATATCCAATCCAGAGCACGCTCCCCAGGGTAACAAACCCTGCCCACCAGAGAACGCCTCGCGTGTCAATCCTTTCCGGCATGGAATCGGCCATAGTTTATCCTCGCGGCAGATGCCGTTAGGGCGGTTGTTTCGGTAATTACGGTCTGCGGTTCTTGGGCGGTATTATACCCGCGTTGGGCACGGCTTCCCCCACCCACGGCGCACCGCTGACGGTGGAAAGCATCATCAGGAAGCGCGTCACCAGAGCCAAAGTTACCGCCTGCCCTGCGTCGGCGCCCAGCAGCGTGTAGAGCCCAACCATGGTGACTTCCCGCACGCCGTAGCCGTTCAGGGAAACCGGCAGCAGGGCTGCAGTGTAGGAAATCACCGTGGCGCCGGCTACCTCGTACCAGGCCACGGGAATGCCCAAGGCCCGCGCCAGAAGCCACGTGGCTGTGAAGGGGGGCAAAAGCGAAAGCCATGATATTGCCAGCCCGGCCAACAGGGTGCGCGGCGCCCGCGCCCAGGCGCCCAAAGCCTGCACAAAACGCTGCACCCAGGCCCATATCTGCCGGGGGAAGACCACACTGCAGGCCACGGCACGCCTGCCTTCCTGCCCCAACGCGGGGAGCAGCGTGCCGAAGGTTTCCCAGGTGAGCGGCAGAAAACTGTACATGGCGAGCACGTTGACCAACCGGTCGGCTACCACCGAGGCCAGTGCTGTGCGGGTATCGGTAAAATCCAGAATGCCGGTTACACGCAAGGCATCGCCGCCGATGGTGGAAGGCAGGAAGTTGGAAGCAAAAGCCCCCGCGAGGGTCAGGCGGACGGTTTTCCCGAAAGGCACGGGAATGCCCACACCGTGCAACAGGGTGTGCCAGCGCCACCCGTTCACCAGCAGGCCAAGCCAATACAGCCCCAACGCTGCCGCCAGCACTTGTGGGGAAAGCCGCTGCAGGGCTTTGAACAACGCGCCCCAATCTTGCCTTGCCAGCAGCCACCCCAGCAAGCCGATAGCCAGCAATGTGCCGATGGCTTTGACCCAAAACCAGCGGCTTTGTTTCATTGGTCTACCAGCCGAAGCAAATCGGGCAGAAAAGAGGTGTCTTTCCCTTCGCGGGGCAGGGTCAGGCGGTAGGAAGGCACGTGCGCCGCCAGCCTTTGCAACAGTTCTTGCTCACGTTCACGCCAGACCTTGATCTGCGGTGCGTGCGTTTCATTTTGGGCTTGGAGAAGCGCCAGGAAGTGGCGCGCTTCGTGGAAGTTCATTTCCAGCAGTGCGGCGAGGTCTTCGGGTGTGGGCGAAAATTGCTGCAACGCCGCGCGCGTGCCTTCGCCGCGCGCCAGCCACACCAGCGAGGTGAGTTTTGCCCGCCGCATTTTGGGCTTCCCTGGCCAGAGTTTGTCCTGTTCCACGCGCACAGGCCACTTGATGCGGTCGTGGCTCCAGCGGCGGATGTTCCCCAGCACCCACAGCCGCATTTTCTCCACCGTGCGAAGCCGCCTGCGCAGTTCGGGCACCCACGAAAGCAGCGGCCAGTACAGGTGCGAGCGGGTCAGGTACGAGTAGGTGGCGCCCTCAGGGGTTACGAAGACGTAATCGTCGGCGTGCAGGCCGAGGTTCTTGCCCCCATGCACCAGCAGCACCGAAACGGTGGTGGTCTTCCCCACGCCGCCGTGGCCGGTAAACAGCATGCTGCCCCGGCGGCCGGCTACGGCGCCCGCGTGGAGCATCAGCACACCGCGCCGCGCGGCCAGGTAACGCAGCGAGGGGTGCACCAGCATGTGGTGGATCATGGGGATCGCCCAACGGTTGCCCACGGCTTCAATCGCCGCCCGGTCATCGCCGAGGTGAATGCGGTAAGCCCAGCGGGCCAGCACCTTGTGGGTGTGGCGCACCCAATTTGCCGGCGCTTTGTGCCTCGCGCCGCGCCGAAAGTGCAATTGCACCACCGGTATGTGTGCAGGCAGGTCTGCACTCACATACACCCCATATTCGGCCCGGAAAAACGCGGCGGCTTCCGCGTCGTCGGTTTCCAGTTGAAAGGCAACAATGTCATGGAAATTGAACATCAACTGCACGGCATCCCTCACAAAGCACTGGCTTGGGTCAAAACTTCTTCGTAGGCAGCCACCACCGCCTGCAGGTCAAAGCGGCGGGCGCGGCGCAGGCTGGCTTCCCGAAAAGCGCGCAGGCGTTTCGGCTCGGTGAGCAAGGCGCGCAGGTCCTCCGCCGCGGCTGTGGTATCTTCCGGCGGAATCAGGAAGCCGTTTTCGCCCTCGGCCACCACGTCCAGGAAACCGCCCACCTTCCCGGCGACGATGGCCAACCCCTTGGCGAGCGCCTGCACCCCCACCACCGGCAGCCCCTCGCTGCGGGAAGGCATGAAGAGGATGTCGCCCTCGTCGAACCGGGCCAGCACCTCTTCCGGCGTAACCCAGCCGGGGAAGGCGACGCGCGCCTCCAGCCCTGCGGCGCGCACGGCGGCTTCCACTTCGGCGCGCAAGGGGCCGTCGCCCAACATCGTGCAACGCCAGGGAAGGCCGCGCAGGCGACGCAAGACGCGCACCACCTGCAGCGGGTTCTTCTGCGGCATCAGGCGCCCGGCAAAGAGGATGTGCGGCGGCCGGTGCAGGTGGAAAGCAGCCGGCCGCAGGGCTTCCACATCCACCCCGTTGGGGATGACCCGGATGTTCACGGGGTAATGCGCCTGCGCCAGGCGGCGGGTGAAGGCGCTGACGGCGGTAATTTGCGCCGCACCGCGCCAGATGGGGCGGGTGAAGGGAAAAACCCACCGGAACCAGCGCCCGGTCTTTTCCGGTGCGCCGCCCGGCACATCGCCCAGGTGCGCGGTGAGCACGTAGGGCGTTCCTGTCAGCCGTGCCACGGCCCACGCGGCCGCCCCTGCAGGCACGGCAAAGTGGGCGTGGAGGACGTCGGGCTTCCAGCGGCGCGCCATGCGCCAGCCGGCGAAGGTGGCTGCGGCCACATAACAGCCCATCGCCCGCAGGTCGGCGCGGTAGGCCTCGCGGCGGCACGAGCGCAGGCGGAAGACTTCTACCCCGCTGTCGGTTTCGCCGCGGGGCAGATCGGCGTGGTGAGCCGTGAGCACGCGGACTTCATGCCCGCGTGCCGCCAGCCCGCGGGCGACTTCCTGCGCCACCTTGCCGCCGCCGCCGCCCACCGGCGGGTATTCGTGCACGAAAACGAGAATGCGCATAAGAAGAGTTTGCCATTCAGAAAGGGGCCGCTAAGGGGCAGGCGGAACCGGCAGGACGTCCTGGCAATCGGGTGTACCTTCGCGAGGCACCAGAATTTCTACACCTGCCGCAGGGAATACGGATTTTCTTTGATAAAAACACAATGTGGGGATGGCGACCCAGCGCACCCAGGCATTGTTTTCGGCCGCGAAATTGTGTTTCCCTGGCGGTTGGTAATGGGTGTCCAGAATGCTGCTAATAATTACGGCAAAGCGATGCCGTGCCAGGTCATGGTAATAATGGGCAAAATAAGGCACGTTGTTGGCCATGGCTTGATCCATCATATACATTTGTTCATAATCAGGCACTAAAGGTGCTTCCCTCACAAACTTAAAGGTTAACAACTGCCTTTGGTCAAGAAACAACACTTCGTCTTTGTGGGTTACTGCGTCCTGAACGGAGTTTTGGACCGCTTTGAGCGCGGGTTCCCACCAGCGCTTTTCAGGGATGTGCTGTGGTGAAGCGGCTGCAAACACGAAGTACATTGGCACAATGACCAAACTGAACAATGCACTTTGTTCCCACAAAGTGTGTGCGCGCTTTTGTAGCCACTCTGCTCCTCCCTCTTGCCAGAAAGCGGCTGTGATTAAGAGAAGTGCTAAAAAGAACATGTCCAGGTTATGCAAGTTATTGCCGCCCCCGATTTTCAGACTTACGATGATCCCTATGCCCAAGAATACAGTGAGGATAGCGCCCACGACGGCTTCCGCGCTCCAGTGCAAGTGCCATGTTTTCCTCCGTCGCCATATCCACCACAGGCACGCGACGGGAGCCGTTGCCAGCAAGGTGCCCAACACGATGCCCAAAGGGAACGTCGCATTAGGCCATAAGCGGCTCCAAATGAGGGGATGGCGGGCTACAAGGTCGGCGGGCTGTGGCGTGGCCTTCACGACAGTCTTTGTTCCTAAAGCACGTTGCATGACCACCATGCCGTTTTGTATGAACTGAGACATTGCATGGCTCGGGATTCCCCCCAAGATGGCGCTACCTACCAACCACCCTTTTTTCTTCCAAAGCACATGCCAATCACTTGCTTGCTGTACCTTGCTCGCGACAAAAAGTATGGCCCACAACGTTGGGGCCAGGACCCACGTAAAACGAGTTATAGCCGCATAATAGGCAGAGGCTGCAACGAGCAGTCCCCCGATCCACCATGGCGATATCATGTCGGCGATCACTAAAACCCATGCACTCAACAGCAAGGGGGTGTAAATGGGCCCTTGCCTCAAAAACAAAAAACCCCACAAGCCGGCCCAAAACGCCCACCGGCGCCTATTTGCTGGCCTCCAAAAAACCGTCCAGCCAAATAACAAATAGGGCACCGTAAACAAGAATGCGTTCCAAAAGCGCACGGACTTAATGCCTACACCTGGTATGAGATAGACCAGTCCCCATAAAAATTGTCGCCCTTTATCAATGTATGCGAAGATAGGTGCTGTTTGAGGATAAAGATAGCGGCCACGGCTGAACATGAGAGAGTAATCCCACAACCAGTTGCCTTCTGACCATGAAAGAGAAAAGGGATAAGACGAAACATTGACATAAGCACTTAAAAAAGCAAAAACCGATCCGGTGAGCAGGCTGCCTTTGACAAAATCGGCGAAAGCGGGGTGATCCTGCCGGTCGCTTGCCAGTAAAAAAGCCGCCCCCGTGGAAAAAATGCCGTAGAGCCACCACCAGGCGGTTTGTGAAAAGAGCTTCTCACGTGCTGGGCTGTACAGGGTCAGGTAAGGAAAGACAACAACCCACCCTGTTAGCAAGAGCCAACGCAGCCATTTTGCCCTCGGCCGTATAGCGAGAAGTGTACCTACAGCGCGTTGAGCGAGCCGAGGCCATAGAACTACCACCCAAAAGGAACCGGCAATGCCCCCCAACGCTCCAGCCAAAATCAAAGCGTGGAGATTCCAATGGAGTAAGCCGCCAGTAAGGTGCCAAGAATGCCATAGATTGGCCTCAAGGAAGAGAACCACGATACCTATCGCGATGCCGAGCAATCTATCTCCTTTCACTGCCTACTCCTTGCTTGAGAGAATCTCTCTTGCTTCAAATTCAGCACCCGCCGCACGGTATAGGTCGGCTTCCCTTGCGCCTCGTGGTAGGTGCGCACCAGCAATTCGGCAATCAGCCCCATCAGAATGGACTGGAAGCCCAAAATGATGAACATCAGGCTGAGTTGGAAAAGCGGCGAGGTGAACAGCGCCACGCCCCAAACCATGCGGCGGATAATGAGGAACACCAGCAAGAGGGTGCTGGGCAGAACCAGCGCCAGCCCCACCCCGCCGAACAGGTAAATCGGCTTGTGGAAATAACTCAGCAGGAACTTGACGGTGAACAGGTCCAGGATCACTTTCAGGGTGCGCATGAGGCCGTATTTGGACCGGCCGAACTTGCGGGGGTGGTGGCGGACCGGCATTTCGGTGATGCGCGCACCCACCGAAGCCGCATAGGCCGGAATAAAGCGGTGCATCTCACCGTAGAGCCGGAAGCCTTCCAGCACTTCGCGGCGGTAAGCCTTCAGCGTACAGCCGTAATCGTGCAGGTGCACGCCCGTGACCCAGGAAATCAGGGCATTGGCCGTGCGGGAAGGCAGCACCCGGGTGAGAAAATCGTCCTGGCGGTCTTTTCGCCAGCCGCTGACGACGTCGTAGCCTTCTTCCAGTTTGGCGACCAGCAGCGGAATGTCTCGCGGGTCGTTCTGCAAATCGGCATCCATCAGCACAACGATGTCGCCGGTGGCGTGGTCAATGCCTGCCGCAATGGCCGCCGTCTGGCCAAAATTGCGCCGCAAAAAGACGACACGGATGTGCTCCGCATCCGCTTCTGCCAGTCGTTCCAGCACTTCCACACTGCCGTCGGTGCTGCCGTCGTCCACCAGCACGGCTTCCCACGGGTAGCGGCACTCGGCCAGGGCTTCCTGCAGCGCCTGCGCCAGCAGGGGCAGGTTTTCGCGCTCGTTGTAAACGGGAATGACCACTGAAACCTTCACGGCTTGCTCCTTGTCATGATTTCCAGCTTGCCTTGCCTGCCCAGGCATTCCGGCACCAGCGAAATCTCCTGGCGAATGGCAAAACCGGCAGTCTCAAAAGGGGGCGGCGGCCCATCGAGCAAAACATGCTCATCCGTAATCACCACATCGGCCTGGGCAAGCCACTGCCGGGCCAGCGCCTCGTTCCAGTAGCCCCAGGAAGCCAGCGTTTGCGGGTCGCCGCCCTGCCGGAAGTTGTAATGGTCGTTCAGCTGCTGCGGGAACACGCGCCCGCCCTGCAGGCGCAGCAGCACCGTGGGGGGATAGGCTGCCCAATACACCCTCGCGCCGGCAGGCACCGCGCGGGCAATGGCGGCCGCCGCCTGCCGATGGGCGGCCAGCACATTGGGGGCGCAATCGTAAGCCTGCCATGAGCCGCTCAGCAAAGGGAACGGCGAGAGCAGCAGTAAGGCGACGGCCCCGGCCAGCCAAAACGTCCGGCTGTTCTTTGAAGGCGTGGGCCGGCCGCGCCAGAGCCAAAGGACGATTCCGGCGGCACAGGCTGTGAGAAACGCGCCAAGCCAGAAAATCTGATTGGCAGTGTAAAGAGGCAGCGTGGGGAAAAGGTGCGTCGGCGGCCAGGAAAGCATCCGCCGCAAAAGAGTGTAGCCCCCCAAAAAGCCCATCTGCCTGAAGATGCGCGAAAGCCAGTCCAGCAGCGCAAAAAAATGGGCTGCGGCCAGCAGGGCAAACAACAAACCGGCCAGTGCAGGGGCAATCCACCCGTGCCGCACGGGCCGCCACTCTTGTTGCAAGCCGATAGCGCCTATGCCCACCATCAAAGGGGCATAAAAGCCGGTATAGGTGGTGAAGCAATCCACGCAGTAAGATTTGCCCACCGAAGCCCATCCGTGCATGAGCACGAGGGCCCAGGCCAGCAACACCCCGGCCGTCAAAATGCGGCGGCGGAAGTCGGGCTTTTCGTAGCCAGCCGCCCAGGCAGCCATGCCTGCAAAGAGCCCTCCCCACGCCAGCGGAAAAGCCGCCAGCGCGTTGGCCGTGGCTTGCAGCCGCAGCCAGATCGTCACCGGTGTGTTGCTTTTGTGAGGCGCGGTGCTCAGATTAGGGCCGAACTGGGGCGGCAGATGCACCGACGACGGCAGCCAGCGCGCCCACACCCACGCCATGCGGGGCCAATACAGCGCGTGCAGGCCCAAAATGACGGCCAGCGAAGTTCCCCAAAACCAGATGCTGCGCCGCGGCCACGCCCGGGTGAGGAAAAGCCCCATCAGCCCCCACGCGATGACCATGTTGAGGCGGGTCATCACCATCACGCCGGCCAACAAGCCGCCCACGGCCAGCCGCCATGCCGCGCCTTCTTCGTCGGCCACCAGGGTCAGTGCCCATACGAACATCGCCGCGGCCAGTGCCTGCGAAACGGCCAGGCTGTAGATCTTCGCTGCCGCGGGCATGGCCGCAAATGCCCACACTGCCGCCGCGGCCCACCGCCGGTCGGCAAGGCGGCGGATCAGCGCCCACAACCCCACCAGCATGACCAGGGCTGTAACCACAGAAAAATACCGCCCCACGTCCAGCCCCGGCCCGAACCACTTTTGCACATAGCCCGGAATCAAAAACGAGAGCGGCATGTGATTCATCCACGGGCCGTTGGGCTGAAAAGGCCGATAAACGCCGCGGGCAAAGAGCAGACCTTTGTAAAGGTAAGTGCCTTCGTCAATCACCGGCCGCTGGTGGCGGGCATAATACAGCGCCTCGGCGGCAAAAACCGCCGCGCCGCTTACGGCCAGGGCTTCCCAAAATCGGCTTTGTCCGGCCCGCAGCTTGCGCAGAGGGTTCAGGAAAACAGTGCTCACGTCATTTCCCCTGTGCTCACCTGGGCAGCCCACGCCCGCTCGGCCTGATACCACGCCACCGTGCGGCGGATGCCTTCCGGCAGCGCCATCGCGGGCGCCCACCCCAACAGGCGGCGGGCTTTTTCAATGCTCGCCCATGTGGTTTCCACATCGGCGGGGTGGCGGGGTTCGTGCACAATTTGCGCCTTGCGCCCCACGGCTTCTTCAATCAGGCGGATGAGTTCCCGCACGGTGTAGGGGTGGTCGTTGCCTAAATTGATGATTTCATAGCCCAGCGGTTTCAGCCCCAAAATCGTGCCGCGGGCGATGTCATCCACATAAGTAAAATCGCGCGACTGCGAACCGTCGCCAAAAAGGTGTAACGGCTTCCCCTCGCTGATCCACTGGATGAAGCGGAAAGGCGCCATGTCGGGGCGTCCGGCAGGGCCGTAAACGGTGAAGTAACGGAACACGGTGATGTCCAGGCCGTAGAGATGGTGGTAGGTGTGGCACAGCGCCTCGGCAGCCTTTTTGCTGGCGGCATAGGGTGAAAGCACGCGGTCGGTGTTGGCGTCTTCCCGGTAAGGCACGCGGTTGCCCTTGCCGTAAAGGCTGGAGGTGGAAGCCTGCACAAATTTGGGCACGCCCGCGCGGCGGCACATTTCCAGCAGGTTGAGCACGCCGGTGGTGTTGGTTTGAATGTAAACCCACGGGTTTTCCACGCTGTAGCGTACCCCGGCCCGCGCGGCAAGGTTAATGACCGCATCGTAGCGGGGGCGCTTGCCCAAAGCCAAAACGCTTTCCCTGTTGGTGATATCCAGGGGGTGGAAAACGAACCCCGCGCGGCCCTGCAGCCGCGCGAGGCGGTAATCTTTCAAGCGCCGGTCGTAGGCATCGTTGAGGTTGTCTGCCCCCTCCACCGTATGGCCGGCTTCCAGCAGCATTTCGGCCACGCGCGAGCCAATGAACCCCGCGGCCCCGGTAATGAGGTAATGCGCCATGGAACCCTTCCCTGTCCTGGCTGCCGACCATCTGCCGACGCCCCGACTAAAACAGCGAAAGTTGTTTGGGTTGTTGTTTTTCGGGCGGCTCTTCCAGCGTGGTTTCGGGAATTTCCGCGGCCCGGCGGATGAGTTCCGGCAGTTGGGCAAAATCGGCCTCTACCACCCGCCGCAGGGAAGGCTGGTGCAGCGCCGCCGCGGGGTGATACATGGGCACCACCAGTTGCCCGTGGACTTTGAAGGGTTGGCCGTGAATCTGGCTGATTTTGGCGTTGGGCACGAACTTTGCCATTGAGAACCGCCCCAGCGTGACGATGACCTTGGGGTGAATGGCCTGAATCTGGCGGTCAAGGTAAGGTGCACAGGCGGCCAGTTCCTCCGGTTCGGGGTCGCGGTTGCCCGGCGGGCGGCATTTGACCACGTTCGTGATGTAGACGTTTTCCCGCTTGAGGCCAATGCCTTCCAGCAACTCATCCAGAAATTGCCCCGCTGCGCCTACAAAAGGCCGCCCCTGCACGTCTTCGTGGAAACCGGGGGCTTCGCCGATGAACATGATTTCGGCATTCGCCGGGCCTTCGCCGGGCACAGCCTTGCGCCGCGCAAGGTGCAGGGGGCATTGGGAGCAGGTGTTGACTTCCTGCGCCACGGCGCTCAAAACCTGTTCAGCGTTCATGGGCTTCGTCTCCTTCTGCTGAAGAGGGGAACATCACGGTCATGATCAGCGCGTCTTCGCCGTTATCGGTGTAGTATTTCGGGCGGCGGCCTACCACCCGAAAACCGTGCCGGCGGTAAAGCGCCTGGGCGGCAAAGTTGCCGGCGCGCACTTCCAGCGTGGCCAGGCGCGCCCCATTCGCCTGTGCCGCCGTGAGCATGGTTTCCAGCAACTTTCGGCCAATGCCCCGCCGCCGGAAAGCGGGGTGCACGGCGAGGGTGGCGATATGGGCTTCATCCAGAATCAGCCACAGCACGGCGAAGCCTGCCACCTTGCCGTCGGCTTCGGCCACCCACAGCCGGGAATGCGGGCTGTGGTGCAGTTCGTGGGCGTAAGCGGAAGGCGGCCACGGCACGGTAAACGCCAGCCGGTCGAGCGCCTGCACCGCCGGAATGTCGGCGTCTTCCATCGGGCGGATGGTAACCTTCATGGTCACTGTTCAGCCCTATGAGAATGATATCCACAAGAGGCCAGGGATTAACGCCGAGGCGCAAAGAAAGCAAAAACGCGAAGCGCGTTTCCGTGTTTTCTGTGGCGTTTTTGTGCCGTCTGGGTTTTGCTCTGTGGAAATCGGTGCCCATCGGTGGATGTTTTTCTGCGGAATCTGCGTAATCTGTGGTTTCTCCTTACCTGGGATGAATAGATACCCTTCATGCCGGAATGGGGGTGCCGGTGTGCAGGTAAATCGGCGCGAGGGAAGCCGCGGGGTCGGTTTGCCCCTGTTGCCAGCGCGCCCAGGCGAGTTCGGCCAGGAAGGCGGGGCGGCGGGCACAGCGCGCCGGTGAGGGCAGGCGCACGTTTTTGTATTTGCGCGCCAGGCGGGTGCGGGCTTGGGGGGGCATTTCGCCGCAAACCAGGGTTGGGCTGCGGATGGCCTGCGCCAGGGCTTCGGCGGTCATGGTGTGCGGCTTGTCGCGGCTTTCCCAGCGGCCTTCTGCGGCCGTGTACCACCCCACCGCCAGCCGCCCGCGCCCGGCCGGCAGCACGGCCGCCAGGGCAGGGAAGCCTTCCGGCGGGGGCACGGCTGCTGCCACGGCATCCAGCGTGGGCACGCCCACCAGCGCCAGCCCGCGCGCCACGGCCAGCCCTTTGGCGAAGGCCAGCCCAATGCGCAGGCCGGTGAACGACCCCGGCCCCAGGGCAACGCCCACCGCTTGCAGGTCGTTGATGCTGAAGCCGGTGTGTTCCAGCACCTGGGCGACCAGCGGAGCAAGTTCCTGCGTGTGGCGGCGGCCGCTCTGCCAGTAGGCTTCTGCCAGCACGCGCACGCCATCGTAAAGCGCCACGCCGATTTGGGTGGTGGAAGTATCTAACGCCAGAAGCATAAAAGCCCTCACACGCCGCGCAAAATGGCCGCCCGCAATGCGCGCGCCAGCGCGCGCGGCCGTTCCCCGTGGGGGTGAAAGGTCAGCGCCCGTTGAGATTCGCCCAGCCACACGAAGCGGATGGTCAGGCGGTCGGGCGGCAAGGCTTCCGCAATCATGTCAGCCCATTCCACCACCAGGGGGGCTTCTTCGGCCAGCGCGGGAAGGTCCAGGTCCCACGCTTCTGCCGGGCCGCTCAGGCGGTACGCGTCCACGTGGTAGAGGCGGCGGCCGTCGCCGCGGCGGTAGACGTTGACCAGCACAAAAGTGGGGCTGGAAACCGCGTCGGTGGAGCCCCAGCCGGCAGCAAGGCCCTGCACGAAGGTGGTTTTGCCGCCGCCGAGGTCGCCTTCCAGCGCAAGCACATCGCCGGGGCGCAGTTGCTTTCCCAAACGCAGCCCAAGCCGCCGGGTTTGCCCGGCCGAGCGGGTAATGAATTCCAGCGCGTCTGCCTGCAAAATGGCCATTGCCTTTCATTATACCAGCAGCGGTAGCGCACGGCGCCTGGCTTTGGCCGAAGGAGGGCACGCAAAATTTGCAGGAATGTCCGCCGGGCTGTGGAAACGCCCTCGCCCCTCAAGCCGCCGCCAGGCGGCTTGCTCCTCTTCCCCACTGGGAGAAGGGAGCCATGGCGAGCGCAGCGAGCCAAAGCGGGGGGCGAAACAGCGCTTCTACGTAACTGTTCAGCCCACCTGCGATGAGAACGACAAGGCACACAGGAACCCAAAGACTACAACGGCGTCACACCAAGAGCGCAAAGGGAACAAACACGCAAAGTCAACTTCTGTGTTTTCTGCGACGCTTTTGTGCTTTCTGGGGTTGCAATCGGTGCGAATCTGTGGAGTGTGGTGCCTGGGCACCGCTTTGGAAAGCGGCGACTCGTCGCCGCACTCCAAAGAAAAACTACCGCCAGAGGCGTTTTGCCACCACGGAGGTAATTACCAACTCATGTTACGCAGTTGAGCATCAACATATCTAAGCGCCCTCACCTTACCCCCGCTGCGCGCCCCCTCTCCTCTCCCACTGGGAGAGGAGAGGGGGCTGAGCCGCCGCGAAGGGGGAG
>JALUXH010000009.1 GCA_027019065.1 Anaerolineales bacterium | reverse complement strand
CGCGGCGGCAATCATGCCCAGGCCAGTGCCGCCAACCACATCCAGGGGGTAATGGACGCCTAAGGCGATGCGCCCGAAGGAAACCAGTGTGGCAAGGCCGACCAGCACCCAGCCCCACACCGGCGGCAGCAGCCGCGCCACGGTGAAAGCCAGCAGCCACACCCGCAGCGCATCGCCGCTGGGGAAAGAAGGGTCGCTGGGGGGGCGGGGCTGTCCCATGCGGGCTTCCTGCGGCATGGCCTGGAAAGGGCGGGGGCGGTTGATGCGCCCTTTGAGGAGGCGTTCCAGCAGCACGATGACCCCGTAGGCCAGCAGGATGGCCGCGCCTTCTTGCCAGCGGGCCAGCACGGCCACCAGCCCCGCCGCGGCGAGGATGCCTTCCAGCGTGCCCAGCACCCACAGTACGCGGAAGAAAGGCAAGGCGCGCCGTAGCGGGCGGTGCAGTGCCAGAAAAAGCCGCTGGTCGAAGCGCCCGCTGGCGGGCAGGCGGTGGCTCAGGCCGAGGGCGAAAAGAATGCTGCCGGCGATCAGCAGGGTTGGTGGAGAGAGCGCGTTCATTGGGGGACTTCCGGCAGCAGGTGCGGCCAGACCGGATAGAACATCAGCCATTGCAGTGGCTGCTGGCGAATGTAGCGCTCCACCACGTTGAGCACCCGCTGGGCGTTTTCCCGAATATCGGCGCGGCGGTCGCCGCTTTCCCGCATCGGAATGGGCTCGGAAAGGGTTACATGGTAGTGCTTCTCGGCGTCCATGCGGGCGGCCACCACCCGCACCGGCACGTGGGCATCCATCGCCAGCCGCACATGGCCGGTGGGGAGGGGGGAAGGCTCCCCGAAAAAGGTGAGGACGGCTTTGCGCCCCGGCACGGGGCGGTCTACGCCGGTTACGACGATGCCGCCTTCCTTGAGCCGCTCCACCGCCTGGATAAGCGCCCGCGGGCTGATAGGCGTGATGTCCACGCCGGGGGTGGCGCGGATGCGGTTTTGCCACAGGTAGCCGCTGGTGGGGGTGGCAAAGGCCAGAATTTGCGCATGGACGCCGGCGATGCCGACGGCTTTGATGGCCAGGTCAAAATTGCTGAGATGAGGCCCTACCACTACGTAGCCCGCCTTTTGGGCGCGGCTTTCTTCCACGGCTTGCCAGACGCTGTCGTCCAGGGTGATCATCCGGCGGATGGCTTCGGTGTTGTGCATGTGGCGAAAGAGGTCGTATTGACAGCGCCCGGCATGGCGTAACACTTCCTGGGTGGCTTCGGTGAGCTGCCGGGCGTTCCAGGTTTTGCCATGCACCACCCACTGGTTCAGCCGAACAGCCCGAATCAGCCGCGAACGCTTGAACAGCGTCAGGAAATCGGCCAGGCCGCGCGCAACCCGGTAACCTAACGAGGGATGCAAACTGCGCGCCAAAGCCAGGGCGAAGGCGACACCGTAGCGGCTGGTGGTGAGGTCTTGGACATCCATGGGTTCCTCGGTGATGGCAGGCGTCTCCCTGGGCGTCGGCCCCGTGATCACGCGGGGAACGCGGGCGGTTTAACGGGTTGTGGCCGGAGGGGGATTTTTGAGCAGGGTGTAACTTTCGGCGAGCACCGGAATGCCCCGCAGCAGGCACCAGATGACCGCCAGCCATGTCAGCACCAGCGCGATGGCGTGGACGGTGGGGTGGAAAGCGGGGTAGGGCGCGCCGGGGGTGCGGAAGGCCAGGTCAAGGGTCAGCGCAGTAAAGGCAGCCCCTTTCAGAAAGCCGTAACTGCTGCGCATGAAACGCGAAGCCACCAGAAAACGGCTGACCGGCGATTTGACCTGCTCGAAAGGGGGCAGACCGTTGCTCATGCCCACCGCCCGCACCGCGTCTACCGTGGTGCCCCGCGTGATAACGATGAGCGGCACCACGATGGATATCAGCCCCAAATGGGCAAAGACCACCCACAAAATGATTTCCAGCGTGCGGTCGGTGGCAATATCTAATGCGCTGCCTAACAGGCTGGTTTCGCCCCGCGCCCGCGCCACGATGCCGTCAATGCTGTCCATGGCAATGATGACAATGATGAACAGCGCGCTCCAGAAGCGCAGGGAGAAGCCGCCGTAATACAGAAAAGCGACATAGAGGAACAAAAGGGGAAAGCGGGCTAAAGTGATGAGATTGGCCATGGCGTCAACCCAAAGAAAGTGTGGGGTTAGTTTAGCATCTTCTGGGGGGAATGGCAAGGGCGCGAAAACCTTGCCAAATTGCGGGGGGATGAGTATAATCGCCGTTGCCTGTCGGGGCGTGGCGCAGTCCGGCTAGCGCGCTTCAATGGGGTTGAAGAGGTCCCGAGTTCAAATCTCGGCGCCCCGACCAGCAGCCCGCAATCCTTCATTGCGGGCTTTTCTCATTTATAATAACCTGCCCCGACTCCCCGACTCCCCGACTATCTGACGCCCCTCCCATGTCCCTCACCCAACTCCCTTTTGACCTCCCAGGCACGTTTTTCCGCAGCCCGATGCCTTTTTCGGCCTACGACCCTGATGGCGACCTCTGGCGGGCGTATCGGCGCGTGGGCGTGGAGGGCGTGGTGGTGCTCACGCCTACCGAAGAAGCCCTTGCCCGCACGGCCTGCGACCTGCCGACGTTCTACCGCCGTCACGGCCTGGAAGTGCTGCATTTCCCCATCCCTGACCTGGAAGCCCCGGCCCCTGCCGCGTTGCATTGGGCTGCCGAGCAGGCCCTGGCCTGGCTGCGCAGCGGCCGCACGGTGGCGGCGCACTGCTTTGTCGGGCGCGGCCGCACCGGCTTGCTGACGGCCTGCATGGCCCGCCTGCGCTGGGGCTGGGATGCCAACCATGCCCGCGCCTGGCTGCGGGAATACATCCCCGGCGCGGTGGAAACCGAAGGCCAGTTCGCCGCACTGAAAATGTGCGCAGAAACCGCCCCCCGCCCCCCTGCGCCGCCGCCGGAAATTCCTCGCTGGCTGGCGTGGGCGCGGCAAATTCAGGCCGAAGCGCAAACCGGCCTGCACTACGCCGAAAACCCCTACCAGCAGGAGCGCTTCCGGCACCTGATGGCGCTGGCCGAAGAAATTGCCCGCGCGGCCGGGCATTTGCCGCCGGAGCCGGTGCATGAACTCTTTACCCGTCCCGAAGGCTACGCCACCCCGCGGGTGGATGTGCGGGCGGCAGTCTTTGACGCCGCGGGGCGTATTTTGCTCGTGCGGGATGCCTCCGATGGGCGCTGGTGCCTGCCCGGCGGCTGGGCCGACGTGGGCGATACGCCTTCCGGCGCGGCCGAGCGCGAAGTGCTGGAAGAGGCCGGTTTCCTGGTGAAAGCCCGCCGCCTCATCGGCGTGTACGATGCCAACCGGGTGCCCGGTAAACTGCACCTCTACCATGCTTTCAAGGTGGCTTTCCTGTGCGATTTGCTGGAAGGCGAAGCCCGCCCCAGCATTGAAACCACCGACGTGGCCTTTTTCGCCTACGACGACCTGCCGACCGACCTTTCGCCCTACCGTACCCCCCGCCGCTTGCTGGAAGACGCCTTTGCCGCCTATCGCTCCGCGGCGTGGGAAACCGTGTTTGATTAGCTCACGTTGGGCAACCGGATGGCGAGTTCTTGGCTCGGTATCCCGTAGTATAATGAAAACACGATAACCTTGAATCCAGAAATCTGAGCAGGTTTGGTGGAGTGGGCAAAATGAACATTTACGAATTGGTGCTTGAAATGAAATTGTTGGAGAGGCGCTTAACGCTTTACGAAGAAAAATACGGTATCTTAAGTGAAGATTTTTATGCCGCGCTGATGGCTGGTCGTTTAGAAGAGTATGATGAGTATGATGAAACACGGACGGACTTTAGCCGCTGGAAAGGCATATATGAAGTATGGTTGAGACGAAAACAGGCGTATGATCAACAGTTGAAAGCACAAGACTTGGCGCAAACGATAAGGTATCAGCCGGCGTATTGATATGAGTGAGGAACTGAAGTCATTGGAAGCATATAGCCGCTATGTGGCTGGCTTGATAGATCGTTTTGGGGTAAAGCGGTCAACGGTGACAGTGTGGAGCATAAGCAAATACATGGGCGTTGTAGAGGGAGAAATGTTTTTGGAGGAAGGGTATCGGCTACGGATACGAGAAGAGATTGATTGTGCGGCGGGCTTGATAGTTTCATATGGGTATGAGGTATACCGTGGTGATAAACGACTTTACTGGTATGACGATTTTCCACATCCCAACGACCCTGGATTAGCAGAAACATATCCACACCACAAGCACGTGCCGCCCAATATCAAGAGGAATCGCGTTCCTGCGCCGAACATAAAGTTTGAACGACCCAATTTGGCTGAATTGCTGAAGGAGATAGAGGAAGTTAGGCGGGACGCGGAGAGAGAAAAGGAGGGCTAAGGCGCTTTGTGCTGCTTTGAGTGAGGTGCTCACGTTACGCAGCAGTGACTGACAGGCAGCAATTTCACCCTATGAAACCGTTGAACATTTGGCTTTTTCGCCCTCACCACTTCCCCTTCGCGGCGGCTCAGCCCCTTCTCCTCTCCCACCGGGAGAGGAGAGGGGGCGCACAGCGGGGGTAAGGTGAGGGCGCTTAGATATGCTGATGCTCAACTGCGTAACATGAGTGATTAACTGTAATTGCCTACCCAAATCGTAGCGCTGGCAATGCAAGGCGGGTTTTCACACCGCGTTTTCCTTTGGCGCCGCCGCCGCTACGTTGACCCCACCCCCGTCCCCTCCCCGCATGCGGGGAGGGGAGC
>JALUXH010000008.1 GCA_027019065.1 Anaerolineales bacterium | reverse complement strand
AGAGGGGAGAAAGCCGCCCCCTGAGCGAAGCCGAAAGGGGCGGCTTGAGGGGTGAGGGCGCTCCCCATCACAGGGCAGCCATTGCTACGCATTTTGTGTGCATGTGGCGGCCTTTCCGTAACGGAGCGTTGTAAAGCGCCGCGCGCTTTGGAGGTGATATGAAAATCTTAATCGTGACCCAAACCTATTGGCCGGACCCCAACGGCCAGTCGGTTTTTACCACGCACCTGGCCGAAGGGCTGGCGAAGGCAGGCCACCGCGTGCTGGTGTTGATGCCCGCTGAAGGCTGGCGCTCGGCGTGTGCGCCGCGGCGCGGCGTGCGGCTCTGCCGCGTGCCTGCCGTCCGTATGCCGTGGTACGACACGGTGCGTTTGACGCCCTTCCCCATGCTGGCTGCCCGCCGGGTGGTGCGGGGGTTCCGCCCGGATGTCGTGCACATTCAGGATCACTACTTCCTGGCCGAGTGGGTGGCTCGGGAAGCCGCCCGGCAGGGCATCCCGCTGCTGGGCACCAACCATTTTCTGCCCGCCAACCTGTCGCAGAACTTCCCGCTGCCGCCGCGGCTGCGCCCGGCCTTGCAGCCCGCCATAGATGCCCTGCTGTGGAAGTCTATGCTGCGGGTGTATAACCGCCTGGATTTCGTCACCGCCCCCACGGCCACGGCGGCCGAAATTTTGCGCCGCCAGCGCCTGGTGCCGCCGGTCATGCCGATTTCCTGCGGCGTGGATACCGACCGCTTCCGCCCGCGCCCCGCTGCCCCGCGGGAAGCCATGCGCCGCAAATACGGCCTGCACCCGCAAAAGCCCCTTTTCCTTTTCGTGGGGCGGGTGGACGGCGAGAAGCGGCTGGATGTGCTCCTGCACGCCGCGGCGCGCCTGCCGCGGGATGATTTCCAGATTGCCATCGCGGGCAAGGGCCTGCACGCCGAAAGCCTGCAGGCGCTGGCCGAAACCCTGCGGCTGGGCGCGCGCGTCCGGTTCCTGGGGTATGTGCCGGCTGCCGATTTGCCCGGCCTGCTCAACGCCGCCGATGTGTTCGTCATGCCCAGCGAGGCCGAACTGCAGAGCATTGCCACGCTGGAAGCAATGGCCTCCGGCCTGCCCGTGCTGGCGGCGCGGGCACAGGCGCTGCCCGAACTGGTGGAAGACGGCGTCAACGGCTACCTTTTCCGCCCCGGCGACGCCGCCGACGCCGCCCGCCTGATGGCGCGGCTGCTGGCCGAACGCCCCCGCTGGGAAGCCCTGGGCGCTGCCGGGCGCGAGAAGGCCTTGGCCCACAGCCTTGCCAGCACGGTGCAGCATTACGAGGCAGCCTACCGCGCTGCAATGACGGCGCACCTCAAGCGGGCGTGGGCGCAGGTGCCGCAAGGCAAAGGGAAAAAATCCCGAAGGGGTGTGTGGTGGAAGAACTGACGCGGTAAAGAGGTTTGCCATGAATGTCTTGATTGTGTATGCCAAGGCCGGCGGCGGCCACCAGAGCGTGGCGCGTGCCTTGCAGGAAGGCTTCCGCCGCCGCTACGGCGACGCGGTTTCGGTCGCTTTGCTGGATATCATGGAGGACTATACCCCCTTCCCCATGAACAAGTTTCCGGCCATCTATCCGGCGCTGACCCGCGGCGGCGGGCAGTTGTGGCGCGCCCTTTACGCCTCTACCGACGGCGATATGCAGGCCCGCCTGATTTCCCGCGCCTGGTGGCCGATGCTGCGCAAGCGGGTGGCGCACGTCGTCACGGCGCAGGAAATTGACCTGGTGGTATCGGTGTATCCGCTCTTGAACCGCGTCATCGGAAAAATTTTGGGGCAGTTGCCCCGCCGCCCCAAATTCGCGGTTTTAGTGACCGACCTGGGCACCGCCCATGCCCTCTGGGTCACCCGGGAAGCCGACCGTTACCTCGTGCCGACTTCTATGGTGTATTCCCGCCTGGTGGCGTTGGGCGTGCCGCCGGAGAAAATAAGCCTGGTGGGGCTGCCCGTCCACCCCGATTTTTCCCACCCATGCGCCGACCGGGCTGCTCTGCGGGCTTCCCTGGGGTTGTGCGCCGACTGCCCTGTGGTGCTGGTGATGGGCGGCGCAGACGGCATGGGGCGGATGGGAAAGATCCTGGCGGCGATGGACGCGCGGCAAATTCGGGCGACTTTCGTCGCCGTGGCCGGACGGAACGCCGCGCTCAGGGCACAACTGAGCCATCACCCCTGGCGCATTGACCTGAAAACCCTCGGCTATGTTACCGACATGCCCCGCTGGATGCGGGCGGCCGACCTGCTGTTGACCAAGGCCGGCCCCAGCACCATTAGCGAGGCGCTGGCTTCCCGCCTGCCGATGGTGCTGACGGGTTATTTGCCCGGTCAGGAACGGGCCAACGTTGCATTTGTGGAAAGCATCGGCGCGGGCATTTACGCCCGCCGCCCGCGCAAAATTGCCGCCATCGTGGAAACACTGACTTCGCCCCAGGGCGCCGGCCTGCTGGCCGAAATGAAAGCCCGCATGGCGCAGGCCGGGCAGGAAGACGCCACCCGCCTGAGTGTCGAAACACTGTATGGGATGGGGCGGCAGGCTGTTTCGCACCCGGGGGTGCCCGCCGGAGAACGCGCGTGAGCGCGCCGCCGCCCGGCCGGGCAGCGCCGCGCCCTCGCAGCCTGCGGTGGTGGGCTTTGTCTGCCCTCTTTTTGCTCGCCTTCGCCCTCCTCGCGGCGCGCGTGGCGCAGCGCGTTCCCTTCCCGTGGGATGTGCCCGTCATGCTGTTCATCCATGCCCACAGCCGCCCGTGGCTGGACGCCGTGGTGCTGGTCATCACCGACACCGGCGGGGGATTCACCGCGGTGGGCTTCCTCGCGCTGCTTTACTGGCTGCACCGCCGCGGGGAAAGGCGCTGGATGGGGGCAGCGGCAGTGGCTTTCCTCGGCGCGGTGAGCCTCAACCCGCTGCTCAAGCAGGTTTTCGCCCGCCCGCGCCCGGAGGCTTTCCCGCACATGATGGCGGTGCACACTTACAGTTTCCCCAGCGGGCACACTGTTGCCGCCACCGCGCTTTACGGCTTCCTCGCGCTGACGCTGTGGCGTGTGGGGAAGAAGCCCTGGGCGCTGCTGGCCGCGCTGTGGGTGCTGCTGGTGGCCTTCAGCCGGGTTTACCTCGGCGTGCACTACCCCAGCGACGTGCTCGGCGGGCTGGCTTTTGGCAGCGCGTGGCTGCTGGCGGTGTGGGGCGGGGGCGTTCGTTGGGCGGAAAGGCGGCCGGTCGTCCCTGCAAACCGTGAAATTTCGTAACTGCCTGCCCGGAAGCGTTGCGCCCGTCAATGCTTCCACAGAGAATACAGAGAACACGGGGAGTCTTTCCTTTGCAAGCGCTTTTTGGAGTGCGGTGCCTGGCCACCGCTTGGGAAAGCGGCGACTCGTCGCCGCACGCCAAAGAAAAGCTGCCGCCGGAGGCGTTTTGCCGCCACGTAGGTAATGACCCAATCTGTGCTCATTCGTGGAATCTGTGGATGTTTTTCCTGCGCAATCTGCGGTTTCTTTCTGCTGAGGCTGAACAGATAGAAATTACCTACCCAAATCGTAGCGATGGCAATGCCGGGCGTGTTTTCACACCGCGTTTTCCTTTGGCACTGCCCTGTGCTGCATGAACCCCGCCCCCGTCCCCTCCCCGCAAGCGGGGAGGGGAGCCAGGGGAGGGGTATGACACAGGCATAGTGCATCAAGAGGCAGGGAGAGCACAACAGCGTAGGCAGTTACAACAGATACGAAATTTCCCCCTCGGGGCGGCGCCCTGGGTTTGGGCGCCTGGGTCGTGTTCACAAGGCTGAACGGCGGCCGGATTTTGGTATAATGGCACCACTGCGCGCTCAGGCGGGCAAGGCCGCGGCTGCGGAAGGCGAAACAGCCGGGCCGAGGAGGTGCCATGAAGCAGGCTTTTCGGGTATCTGCGGCGGGGGCGACCGACGTGGGGCAGAAGCGCACCCACAACGAAGATTTTATCGGCAAGTTCGAGCCGTCCGACGAGCGCACGCTGCGTACCAGCGGCTGCCTGTATGTGGTGGCCGATGGCGTGGGGGGCGCGGCCTATGGCGAGCGGGCCAGCCGCTACGCGGTGCAGAAGGTGCTCTATGAGTACTACCGCCGCGCCGACCTGCCGCCCGCAGAGCGCCTGGCGCAGGTGATGCAGGAAGCCAGCCGCGAGATCTATGCGTATAGCCAGCAGGAAACCGTCGGGCGGCCGGTGGCGACCACGATGGTGGCGGCCGTGGTCTGGCAGGATACCCTCATTGTGGCCAATGTCGGGGACAGCCGCGCGTACCTGCTGCGCAACGGCGCGGCCGAACAGATCACCCACGACCACAACCTGGTGGGGGAAATGGTGCGCGAGGGGTTGATGTCGGAAGCCGAAGCCCAGGAAGCCCGCGTCCGCAACCGCCTGACCCGCAGCCTGGGCGGCCGCCCCCTGCCCAAAGTGGATCTTTTCACCCGCCCTTTGCAGCCGGGAGATCGGGTGCTGCTTTGCTCCGACGGGCTGACCCGCTATGCTTCGGCAGAGGACCTGGCCCGAATGGCTTCCGAGGGGGAGCCGGAAGCCGTTGTGAAAAAACTGGTCGCTTTTGCCAATCGGGCGGGCGGCGCCGATAACATTTCCGCTTTGCTGGTGGAAATCGGTGAGCCGCTGCCTCTGGAAACCTGGGCGACCACGCACCCGCCCGCGCCGCTGCTGCCGCCCGACGCTCTGGATACGGCCTCCCCCGGGGCGCCATCTGAGGAAAAGACCTGGGTGGCCCCCGCGCCGCCGTCCGCCGGGCGGTGGTTTTTCCGGCGCTGGTGGCTGGCGCTGGCGCTGCTCTTTCTGGTAGGGTGTGGGGTGGGGATGGGCGCGGTGGCGCTGTGGCGCGCCTTCGCCGCTCCGCCGCCTGCCCGGCCGCCGGCGGAAGCCCCGCCCGCGCTGCGCCCGCCGACGCCCACCGCGTCTCCTCTGCCTTCCCCCACGGCGGCACCGACGCGGCCGCCCACGGCCGCCGCCGTTCCCCCGCCCACCACCGCCGCGCCCCCCAGCGCGACCCCCGCGCCTTCCGCAACCCCCCTCCCGCCCGGGCAATATGCCTGCATCGGCGAAATCGGGCCGGGCGGCACGTTCTACGGCCTGCTGGTGCGGGTGGGGCTGCTGAAAGTGGCCGCCCGCGAGAGTTTCTGGAGCGCCCTGGCCTCGCAGGGGCGTTTCCGGCAGGTGCTGTACACCGAGCGGCGCACTCTCCCCCCGCCGCAGCAGCCCCTGGACTTCCGAACTTTTCAGACCGTGGAGGTGCCAAAAGCCTCGCCGGGGCAGGACGCGGGCGCATGGACGGCTTTTGAAAACCTGCTGCGCCGTTTTTCGCCGACCACCGTGGTGCTTTTGCCTGCCGTCAGCCGCACGATGTGCGCGCAGGGAGACGGCTGGTGGCAGCGTTTTCAGAGCCTGCCGCCGTGGATGCGCGGCCTGCCGCCGCTGACCCCCGAGGCGACGCCCGCGGGATGAGGAGGCGCCGGAGGAGGAGCCGATGGAAAAGTTCTGCCCCCGACACGGGCCGTATGACGCTGCTTTGCCGGAATGTCCTTACTGCGCCCGCGAGGCCGGACGGATTCCGGCGCAGGCGGGGGGTGAGGCCCCCGAGCGCGGGTATCCGGCCGCGCCGCCCACCGAGGGCGTCGGCGGCCCTTTTGCAGCGGCCGCAGAGCCGGAAGACCATACCCTCCTTGATGCCCCGCCGCCTCACGCGCCGCCCGACCTGCAGGGCATTTTTTGGGTCAAACGCGGCCCTGCCCGCGGGCAGATCTTCCGCCTGCAGCACGGCACCATCGTGGGACGCAGCCAGGGCACGGTGTTGCTGCGTGACCTGAAGGTTTCCAACCCCCACGCCAAAGTGGTGATAGAAGACGGCCGCTTTGTGTTGTGGGATTTCGCGTCGTCCAACGGCACTTTTGTCAACGGTGAGCGGATCCGGCAGGCGAGGCCGCTGCAGGAAAACGATGAAATCCGGATGGGGGACACGGTCATGGTGCTTAAAATTTTGACCTGAGGAGGGCAAGCATGGGCTGGCTGAAAAGTGCGGGACGGTTTCTCGGCAGCACCGGCGCCATGCTGGTGGTTCTGTTTTTCTTCATGCCGTGGTTTCTGGTTTCCTGCAACGGGGAAACCCTCGGGTATATCAGCGGCTGGCAGTTGGAGGCAGGGTTCCAGATCGGCGGAGAAACCGTCCACAGCCACGCGTGGCTTTTGCTCTTTCTGGCGCTGGCTTTTGTGGCGCTTTGGGTAGCCATTGCCCCGCTGGACAGCCGCATTACCGGCGCGGCGGAGATTGCGGTGGGCGGGCTGCTGTTGTTGCTGACGCTGGGTGTGGTCGTGGCTGTGAAGCATGAAATGAAGGGCCGCGCGCAAGGGGTGTCTTATCGTGTCCAATACGGTTTGATCGGCATGGTGCTGGCCGATGTGCTCATCGCGGGCGGCGGAGGCCTGCTGGTGGCCGGCGGCCTGTTGGAAAAGCCGCTCGCAGCCGCGGGCGGGCGCAGCGGGCCGGGGCCTGGGCAGCCTTCGAGCGCCGCTTTTCCGGAAAGCATGCCCGCCGCGCCCCCCGAACCGTTCCCTTTGTCGGGGGCAGGCGGCGCGGCGGCAACCCTCGTTTTTCGCGCCGGCCCCCTCGGCGGCCAGCGCGTGCCCGTGCAGGGCGAGAACATTTTGCTGGGGCGGGGCAGCGCCTGCGATGTCCGCATTCCCGACAAGTTCGTTTCCCGGCAACACGCCCGCCTGCGGTATGCCCGCGGCCGGTGGTTCATTCAGGACCAGGAAAGCGCGGGCGGCACCTTCGTCAACGGCCGGCGGGTAGCCGCCGCCCCTTTAAAGCGCGGCGACCGGGTGCGCCTGGGGCAGAGTGAATTTGTTTTCCTGGCGTAGCCTGCCTTGAAAGAGAGGGCCATTATGGCGCGCAGTCTGGTGGGTCGGGTTTTGCTGGAACGCTACCGCGTGGAAGCCTTCGTGGATGCCGGAGGTATGGGCACGGTCTATCGGGTGCTGGATATGAAGCGCCGCGTGCCGTTGGCGATGAAAGTGCTGAAACCGGAATTTGTGGAAAACCCCCACGTTTTCAAACGCTTCCGGCGCGAGGCGGCCACGCTGCAAAAACTCATCCATCCCAACATTGTGCGTTTTTATGGCATGTACCGCGCCGGCAACGTGGTGTTCCTGCTGGAAAACTACATTGACGGCGTGACGCTGCGCGAAGTGCTCCGCAAGCGGCGGCGGGAAGGCCGAAAACTTTCGCCGCAGGAAGTGCTGGGCGTGTTGCGGGCGGTCAGCGCCGCGCTGGCCTATGCCCAGGAAGAGCACGGCGTGGTGCATTGCGACATCAAACCCGACAATGTGATGATTGACGGCGCCGGCGATGTGTTTCTGACGGATTTCGGCATTGCCCGCCATGCGGAAAGCGATACCACAACGGTGCTGGGCGCGGGCACGATGGCGTACATGGCTCCGGAGCAACTGATGGGGGCAGAGCGGGTCACGCCGGCGACCGATGTGTATGCCCTGGGCATCATGGCTTACGAACTGCTGACCGGGCGGCGTCCGTTCACTTTTCCCGAAGAAAGCACCTCGGCGCGCATGGCGCGCTTGCGCGCCGCACACCTCAAGATGCCCCCGCCCGACCCGCGCCGTTTCGCCCCCGAACTGCCGCCGGAGGTCAGCCGGGTCATTTTGCGCGCCCTGGAAAAAGACCCCGCCCGCCGTTACCGCAATGCCTGGGATTTCTTTGTGGCGTTGAGCGGGGCCTTTGGGGCCGACCCGGCCCGGGTGGCCGGGCGTGTGGGTTCGCTGGCGGGCGTGGCGGGCGGTGGGGAAGGCGCTGCGGCCACCTTGCCCCCGCCGCCCGGCGCGGCCGGATGGCAGGCATGGGGCGGCGAAGCGGAAACCGCGCCGCAATGGCCGGATGACGGCCGCACACAGGAGCGCCGCAGCCCGCCGTGGTTGTGGGTGGCGGTGGTTGGGGCAGTGCTGTTGCTGTGTGTGGGGGTTGGCGGCGTGCTGGCGGTATGGGCAGGGCGCCGCGGCGCGGCGGGAAGCGGCCGACAAACCCCGCGGCCTTCGGCGGCTTTCGGCCCTGCCGGCGCACCGGAAGGCCAGGGGAGCACCGGCGCTTCAGGCGCGTCCGTAGCGCCCACGTTGACGCCTTTCCCCACTTACACGCCGCTGCCGACCTACACGCCTTTCCCGGCGCCTTCGCCCACACCGGAGGCGCGCGGCCAGACCTGGCAGCCGTGTCCGGAGGCCCGCCCTTCGCGCCTGCATGTGGGGATGGGCGCACGCGTGACCGGCGTTCCGGCGCTGCCGAACCGGGTGCGCGCCGCCCCCGGGCTTGACAAGCCGCGAGTTGGCTGGCTTCAGGTGGGCGAACCGATGGATGTCCTCGGCGGTCCGGCGTGCGCCAGCGGCATGGTGTGGTGGAAAATCCGCTCCCGCCGCAGCGGGCTGGTGGGCTGGACGGCCGAAGGGGATGTCGACAATTACTGGCTGGAGCCGTTGCCGTGAATTCCCCCGGCCAGGCACCGCCGCGCGTCCGGCGGCGCGGGGCGTTTTGGGCGGGGATGGCGGCGCTGCTGGCGGGGCTGGCAGCCGGCTGGGTGCTGGCAAGTCCGCATTCGGCGCGGCGGGCGACGCCCCCGCAGGGGAGCGCGCCCGCGCCCGTGGCGGCTTCCCCCGCCGACACGCCGCGGCCGGAGGCGCTTTCCCCCGGGCCGCGGCCGAGCCCTTCGCCTTTGCCTTCACAAACGCCTTTGCCCACGCCCCTCCCTTCGCCCACGCCGTCTCCCTCGCCCGCGGCCACCCTCACCCCCACCCCCTGGCCTTTTGGCGCGCCGGCGGTCATCGGCCGCACGGTGGAAGGCCGCCCCATCGTCGTTTTTCGCTTTGGGAACGGGCCTGACCAGCGGCTGATCATCGGCGGCATTCACGGCGGCTATGAGTGGAACACGGTGGCGCTGCTGGATGCTCTCATGCGGCGGCTGCGCCTTAACCCGGCCGTGATTCCGCCCGGCGTGTCCTTGTTTATCCTGCCGGTGCTCAATGTGGATGGTTATACCGACCACCGCGGCGAAACTTATGGCCGCGCCAATGCCCGCGGGGTGGACCTCAACCGCAACTTTCCGGCCTTTTGGCAGGCCGAGTGGGAAAAAACACACTGCTGGCATGCGCTGCCCATTTCGGCGGGGGCGCGCCCCTTTTCCGAGCCGGAAACCCGAGCCGTGCGCGATTTCCTGCAGTGGCCCGGCATTCACATTCGGGCGCTCATCAGTTACCACAGCGCGGCGCATACGATTTTCGCCGGGGGGCAGCCGCCCGACCCGGCTGCGGTGGCCCTGGCCGAGCGGCTGGCGCGGGCCAGCGGCTACACTTTTCCGCCTAAAGATATCGGCTGCCCTTATACGGGGCAGCTGATTGATTGGGCGGTGGCGCAGGGCATTCCGGCGGTGGATGTGGAACTCACCACGCACGACGATCTGGATGTGGAAATCAACTGGCGGCTGCTGCAGGCGTTTTTGCAGTGGCGGCCGTGAGGGGCGGCCAAGCAGCGCCGTTTACGCTGCGGCAGGGGGAGGCGGGGGGCTTTCGGCGGCGGAGGCGCTGCCGTTGCCTTGCACCAGGCGCACGTAGGCTTCTTCCAGGTTGGGAAGGTCGGGCTGGAGGGAGAGCAGTTCGGCGCCGATGGCTTCCAGGTCATCCAGAAGGCGGTAGATGCGCTGCGGGTCGGGCAGCACGACGCTGAACGCGTGGCGGCCATCGGCGGCTTCGGTTTTCTGCAGCCGCCAGCGCGCCTGCACCTCCGCGGGCAGCCCCCCGGGAAGCCGCACTTCCAGCCGGTAGGTCTTGGCGTCAAAAAGGCGCTTGAGGGCGCCGGGGGTGCCTTCGGCGATGACGCGGCCTTCCTGGATGATGATGACCCGGTCGGCCAGCGTTTCCACCACGTCCATCTGGTGGGAAGTCAGCAGGATGGTTTTGCCCTCCGCGCGGGCCAGGCGGCGGATCATGGGCACGATTTCCCGTTTGGCTTCCACGTCCAGCCCCAGGGTGGGTTCGTCCAGCATGATGAGGGGGGTCTGGCGCACCAGCGCGCTGGCAATGG
Organism: Anaerolineales bacterium; assembly: GCA_027019065.1. Lineage (GTDB taxonomy): Bacteria > Chloroflexota > Anaerolineae > Anaerolineales > DRMV01 > DRMV01. The sequence continues at coordinate 13,745 of JALUXH010000008.1, read as the reverse complement.
CGACTTTCTGCTGGTTGCCGCGTGAGAGGTGGCGCACTTCGGTGTGGGCGTCTTCCAGGTGGAAGAAGGCCAGCCAGCGGCGGATGCTTTCCCGGGCTTCCCGCGGGGGAACGCCGGCGTAAGCGGCGAAAACTTCCAGGTTTTGGGAGGGCGTAAGCCGCCAGAAGATGTTGCGGTTGCCTTCCAGCACTGCAGCGACGCGGCGGTAGAGGCGGGTGAGGTCGTGATGGTCGTGGCCGTACACCAGCACCTGGCCGCCGGTGGGCTGCACCAGGTTGAGGATGCACTTCACGGTGGTGGTTTTGCCAGCGCCGTTGGGGCCGAGCAGGGCCACAATTTCACCTTCGGCGACCTGGAAGGAGACATCGTGCACGGCCTCCACGGGCGGCCTGGCAGGGTAGGTTTTGGAGAGGTGAGCGACCAGCAGGGCGGGGGTTGTCATCATTCTGTGTTTCGTATAGCCATACAGAAAAAAGGGGCGGGGAAGGGACGAGGGCGTGTGGGCAGGTCAGTAATGCGCCAGCAGGCCGCGTTCGCGGGCCGCGCTTTCCATGCGGTGGTAGAGCGCCAGCCCCAGCCCGAGGTACACCGCGGCCTGCGCGAGCAAGATGCCCCATTGCGCCGGGGAAAATTGCCACCAGAGGGTGCCCGCACGGGTGTGTTCCAGCAGCATGTGAACCCCTTGTGCAAAGGGGAGGAGGTTGAGCCACGGGTGGGTGCTTACCGGCAGAGCCTGCAGAGGGATGACAATGAATTGCACGATGTTGAACACGCTTTGGATGTTTTTGAAGCGCATGGCCAGTCCGGCGAGCATGTAGCCGATGCCGTAGGCGGGCAGCAAGGTGGCGAGGTAGAGGAGAAGGGTGGTCAGCGGTTCCAGGTGCAGCCAGTGGCGGGTGAGAAGCATGAAGAACAACAGCAGGCCGAGGTTCATCAGGGTATTGACCACGAAAGAGGCTGCGGCTTCTACGGCGAGCACTTTTTGCAATTGCCACGGGGTCATGAACAGTTGTTCCAGCAGCCCTTGCTGGGCGTAGGTGGTGATGGTCCAGGTGAACTGGCTGAAGGCCGTCAGCAGCCCGACCCAAATCCAGTAGCCGAGGATGAGGGCTTCGGTGGTTCCCTGGAAGTTGCCGCGGGTGCCCACGAGCGCATGGGCGCCGAAGTAGAGCAGCGCAAAGAAGAGGGCCAGGGTGCCGAATTCGGCGAGGGTGTTGAAGCCGTAACTGCGCATCAAGTGCAGTTCTTTTTTCAGGGCCACGAAAAACAGCCGTACGGTCGCCATGGGGCATCTCCGGCAGGGGGAAGGGTTATTCGGCTTTGCCCTGAAGCAGCCGGGCCGCCTCTGCGACGGACATCTTGCCGGCTTCCAGGTCGTCTAAAATGCGCCGGCGCTCGGCGGGGGAGAGGGGGCGGGTTTCCCCCTCTTCCGGACGGTAGCCCATGGCGCGGATGATGGCGCGCAGCCGGTTGCGCAGCGTAGGGTACGAAACCCCCATTTCCTTTTCCATGCGCGAGAATTTGCCTTCGTTACGGATGAATACTTCCAGGAAGTGCAATTGCTCCGCGTTCAGCCGGTCGAAGACGCTCTCGTTGCGCGGGGAATCAAAGTGCCCCTGGAAGGTGGTGCCGCATGAGCGGCATTGCAGGGCGGTGATGCTCAGCGCGCCCCCGCAGATGGGGCAGGCGGCCGGAGTTTTAGGCATGGTGTCCTCCTTGTGAAAAGCAAAAGGAGAATATCATAAATCCTAAAATTCGTCAAGGATGCCTTTTGAAAAACAAAAAGCGCCTTGCCGGAGGCGCTGTCAGAAGGCCTGAGATGCCGGTTACAGGGCGGCCAGCGCGTGGTTGATGGAAGGCATGACTGTCGCCCCGACGCGCCGCAGTGCGGCGATTTTGTCGGGCTGGGTGGCGATGCCGAAAGGGTGGAATGCAATTTCCATACCGGCTTCCCGCAGCGCGGCGGCTGCGGCGGCCATGCCTCGCAGCCCGGCAACGCTGTCTTCGAAGCCGTAGAGGGCCATGGCCGGGGGCAGCCCCTTGGTGAGGGGGCGGCTTTCCAGCAGCCAGGCGGCCGCGCGTTGCAGGGCGGCACGCTCGTCGTCCAGCAGGGCGGCGAAAATGGCCGCCAGGGCGTGGAAAGGCGCGGGTTTGAGCAGCGCTTTCTCGGGCGGCAGGCGGTAGTGTTCGGCCAGCCAGGCCAGGCGCCCAAAGCCGATCAGGGGCAGGTCGGGCAGGCGGGCGGCTTCCAGCGCCATTTCGGCTTCAGGGGAGTAGCCCGGGCGGGGCGGCTCGCCGCGGGGCGGGTTGGATGGGCGGGCGGTGTAGGCCGCGGCGACGGCCTCCCCGCGGCTCAGCAGGGTTTGCAGGCGGGCGCGGGCCTGGCTTGCCAGCAGGGGGCGGTCGTGCTGGCGGAGGAAGGAGGCGGTTGCTACTTCTGCGGGCAGGCCGTAGGCGGCGGCGAAGGCGGCGCTGCCGAGGGCAAATTGCTGAAACAGGCGGGTGGTGCGGTTGCGGGCGACGTCGCGGGTGTGGCTCAGCAGACGGCGGAGGAGCGGCGAGGCAGCCGGCAGGTGGGGGAAGGGCGCTTCCGGCCCGCCTTGGGCCTGCCGGGCGAGGGCTGTTTCGGCCGGATATGCGCCGGGGCGCAGGTGGTCGCTTAGCCGCAGCACCGCGGCGCGATAATCGGGGGGCGGGGGCGGCTGGTCGGGATGGGAGGCGTCCAGCGCGCCTTCCGGCGGTGCGCCATAGGCCGCAGCCCACGCATCCCACACCGCGGCGAGCATCAGCGGGAGCATGTCCCACTCGCTGGTGATGGTGTGGGCTTCGTAGAAGGCGATGACCTCTTCGTCGGGGGGCGGCATCTCGGGCCAGCCCCAGCCGCGCACGCAGTGCCGGAAGACGGCTTCGATGGCTTTGCGGTAGCCGAGGGGCTGGACCAGCACGCCGTCCAGGTCGAAGAGCAGCACGTTCATCGGTGGCGGCGTTCCAGTTCGGCGGCGATGTCGTCGGGCGTCAGGCCGCGCGCCAGCATCAGCACCAGCACGTGGTAGGTCAGGTCGGCGATTTCTTCGGTCAGGCGCCGGTCGTCTTGCGCCAGCGCGGCGACGATCACTTCGGCGGCCTCTTCGCCGACTTTCTGGGCGATGCGCGGCAGGCCGCTTTCCAGCAGGCTGGCGGTGTACGATTCCGGGCGCGGGTGCGCCTGGCGTTCCTGGAGGATGGCGTAAAGTTCGTTTAGGGTCATGGTGTTTTTTGGGGGCTGTTCAGCCTCGGCAGGGAGAAACCGCAGATTCCGCAGAAAAAAAACATCCACAGATTTCACGGATGAGCACAGATTGGGGCTGATTGGGCAAAAAACGCTGAAAGGCCCAACGCTCATTTCCGTTTCTTGGCGACCTGAAATCCGCGCCATCCGCGGTCTGTTTTTCCAAGGCTGGACAGTTACGATTGGGGGTTGGCTGGTTGGCCGGTCGCCCGGTCGGCGGTGGGCGGCCAGGGGGCGAATGTGAGCGCGGGGAAGCGGCGGTAGAAGCATGAGGTGTTGCCGGTGTGGCAGGCCGGCCCCGCGGGTTCCACCAGCAGCAAGAGGGTGTCCGCGTCGCAGTCCACGCGAATTTCCACCACCTTTTGGATGTTGCCGGAAGTGGCCCCTTTGTGCCACAGTTCCCGACGGCTGCGCGACCAGAAGTGCGCTTCGCCGGTTTCCAGCGTGCGCTTGAGGGCCCCTTCGTTCATGTAGGCCACCATGAGCACCTGGTGGGTGCGGGCATCCTGCACCACGGCAGGAATCAGGCCGCGTTCGTCGAATTTGAGGGGCGGGAGGGTTTTCCCGGCTGTCTGAATTTCTGGCATCACGGCCCTCCTAATGCCGAAAATGCCGCACGCCGGTGAAGACCATCGCCAGCCCGAGGCGGTCGGCGGCTTCAATGACCTGCCGGTCGCGGATTGAGCCGCCGGGCTGCACCACGGCGGTCACGCCGAGTCTGGCGGCTTCCTCAATGCCGTCGGGGAAGGGGAAGAAGGCATCGGAAGCCAGCACGCTGCCCGCGGCCTTTTCGCCGGCCCGCTCGCCCGCAATGCGCACGCAGTCCACCCGGTTGGGCTGGCCGCCGCCGATGCCCACGGTGGCAAAGCCGCCCTCGGTGGGGCGGGCCAGCAGCACCGCGTTGGATTTGACATGCTGCACGGCCTTCCACGCAAAGCGCAGGGCGTCCATTTCGGCTGCGGTGGGCTGTTTTTGCGTGACCACCCGCCATTCGGTCTCGGGCGGGTCGCCGTGGTCCACTTCCTGAGCCAGGAAACCGCCCAGCACGCTGCGGTACGCGGTTTCCCGGGCGGGCAGGCCGTTGGCGCGTTCCAGCAGGCGGATGCGCTTGCGCTTTTGGGTGAGCCGCGCTTCGGCTTCGGGCGTGAAACCGGGGGCGATGATGGCTTCCACGAAAAGGCTGCTCAGGGCGTCCACGAAGGCTTCGTCCACCGGGCGGTTGGCGGCAATCACGCTGCCGAAGGCGGAAACCGGGTCGCTGGCGATGGCGTGGGGCAGGGCCGCGGCGGCGCTTTCGCCCACGGCCACGCCGCACGGGCTGAGGTGCTTGACCACCACCGCCGCAGGTTGGTCGTAAGCCTGCACCGCCCGCCAGGCGGCGTCCAGGTCGAGCAGGTTGTTATAGGAAAGGGGCTTCCCGGCATAGCGCACGGTCGCGCCCAGGGGCGCGGCGTCGGGCGCGGCGGCGTAGCAGGCTGCGCTTTGGTGCGGGTTCTCGCCGTAGCGCAGCGGGTTGGCGGGAAAGAGGGTCAGATGCACGGCCTGGGGGGCCTCGCTTTGCGCCGCGAGGTAACGCTGGATGGCGGCGTCGTAGGCTAAGGTGCGGGCAAAGGCTTTCTGCGCCATCCGCAGGCGGAAGGCCGCCGGGTCGGCGGGTGCCAGGGCTTCGGCGTAGTCGGCGGGGTCGCAGAGCACGGTCACGCGTGCGAAGTTCTTGGCCGCGGCCCGCAGCAGCGTCACGCCGCCGATGTCGATCATCTCCACGGCTTCGGCTAAAGTGGTTTCCGGCCGGGCGGCGACTTCTTCAAAGGGGTAGAGGTTGACCACCACCATGTCGATCAGCGGCCAGCCGCGGGAAGCCACCGCGGCGCGGTCTTCCTCGGTGTCGCGCGCCAGAATCCCGGCATGGATGGCCGGGTGGAGGGTCTTCACCCGCCCGTCGAGCATTTCCGGTTCGCCGGTGACGGCGCTGACGGGCGTGACAGGCAGCCCGGCGGCTTCCAGGGCGCGGGCGGTGCCGCCGCTGGCGAGCAGTTGCCAGCCGCGGGCGTGCAGTTGGCGGGCGAAATCCACCAGACCGGTTTTGTCGTAGGTGGAAAGCAGGGCTGTGGGCATGGGCAACCTCCGCGGGCGAGATGGGGTATTTTACCAAAGAAGGCCGTTGACTTCTGCGCGGCTTTGTTATAAAGTACAGCATCCCCCGAAGGAGGTACGCCATGCCCCCGAAATTCCCCAGCGAGGCCTGGCTGAAGGCGCTGGAAGCCCGCCTGAACCGTGACGAGCGGTATGCTCGCGTGGCTCGCAACTGGGAAGGCGATCTGGCCTTCGTCATTGAGCCGGATGCTTCCGGCGAACTCGCGGCCCCCATGGTGCTGTATTTGGATTTATGGCACGGGAAGTGCCGCGGCAGCGCGGTGTTGCAGGATGCTGCGGAGAAAAACCCCGCTTTCGTGCTCACCGCGTCGCTGGAAAACTACCGTAAGGTGCTGGATGGCCGTCTGGACCCCATGCAGGCCATGCTGACGCGCAAACTCAAGGTCAAAGGAAGCATGGCTTATATGATGCGTAATGTGCCGGTGGTGCTGGATTTCGTGCGCGTGTGCCGGGAGGTGGGGAAAGAAGACTGACGCCGCGGCTATCTTTTGGCGGGCGGCGGTGTTTTCTCAAGAAAATCCGGTGAAACCGCAGATGACGCAGATTGCGCAGATGTGGAGAGGAAAACACAGAAAGCACAGAAAAATGGTCATTACCTACGTGGTGGCAAAACGCCTCTGGCGGCAGTTTTTTGGAGTGCGGTGCCTCGGCACCGCTTTGGAAAGCGGCGACTCGTCGCCGCACGCCAAAAAATGGCGTTTTCAAAGGCAGGTGTCCGCCCCTGAACCGCACGCGGGGAGGGGACGGCGGCGGGGTCAACGCAGCGGCGGCGGTGCCAAAGGAAAACGCGGTGTGAAAACACGCCCTGCATTGCCAGCGCTATGATTTGGGTAGGGCAGGTAATGAGCAAAATTCTGTGCTTTCGGTGCCGTTTCTGTGCCTTCTGTGGTTTTCCATCGGTGATTTCTCTTTGCTGAGGCTGAACAGTTACAAAAAATCTGCGTTCCTCTGCGCGATCTGCGGTTTTTCCCCCGAAGGAGGCAGGCATGTCATCCATGACCGCGACGGAATACAAAGTTTACGGCTACCGCTGGGTAGTGCTGGCGGTGTATATGCTCGCCGTGCTCGCCAATCAGATGCTCTGGATCACCTTCGCCCCTATCACCGGCGAGGCGACACGCTACTTTGGCGTTTCGGACCTGAGCATCGGGCTGCTTTCCATGGTCTTCATGATCGTTTATCTCTTCGCCGCCATTCCGGCCTCATGGGCCATTGATACCTACGGCATCCGGCTGGCGGTGGGCATTGGGGCGGTGCTGACCGGCGTGTTTGGCCTGCTGCGCGGGCTGGCCGGGGCCAACTTCGGCCTGGTGCTGGCGGCGCAAATCGGCATTGCGCTGGGGCAGCCGTTCATCCTCAACGCGGTGACCACCGTTGCGGCGCACTGGTTCCCCCAGGATGAGCGCGCCACTGCCGCCGGGCTGGGTTCTCTGGCCATCTACCTCGGCATCCTCGCGGGCATGCTGGCGACGCCTTTCCTTGCCCTGCGCCTCGGCCTGCACGCCATGCTGCTGGCCGACGGCATCTTTGCTTTGCTCGTCGCGGCGGCATTTGTGGCTCTGGCGCGGGAACGCCCGCCCACGCCGCCCTGCCCGCCCGGCCAGGAGGAACGCTCGCTGGTGCTGGACGGCCTGAAGCAGATGCTCCGCCAGCGCGATTTCCAGTTGCTGCTCGCCATTTTCTTCATCGGCCTGGGGGTGTTCAACGCGGTGTCCACCTGGATTGAGGAGATTGTGCGCCCGCGCGGCTTCTCGGCCACCCAGGCGGGCATCACCGGCGGGCTGATGATTCTCGGCGGCATTGCGGGCGCCATCGTGCTGCCGCTGCTTTCCGACCGCTACCGCCGCCGCAAGCCCTTCCTCGTGCTGGCGGTGCTCGGCGCGCTGGCGGGCATGGTCGGCCTGACCTACGCGGGCACCTACGGCCTGCTGCTCACCGCGGCCTTCGTGCTGGGCTTTTTCCTGCTCAGCGCGGGGCCGATTGGCTTCCAGTACGGCGCAGAAATCACTTACCCCGCGCCGGAAGGCACTTCCAACGGCCTGCTGCTGCTCATGGGGCAGATTGCGGGCATCGCCTTCATTTTCGGGATGGACGCCTTGAAATCGCCGACCACCGGCTCGATGACGCTTTCGCTGGTGTTGCTGATGGGGCTGGTGGGGCTGGCGTTCTTCCTCGCCATCCTTTTGCCGGAAGCCCCCTTCGTGGAGGCCGCCGATGCAGCCGATTTTGCAGATTGACCTCACCACGGGGGAAGCCGCCCCGCGTGCGGTGCCGCCCGAGGCTGCCCGCGCTTACCTGGGCGGCTCGGCGTTGGCGGCGCGCCTGCTCTACGAAGCCCTGAGCGCCGAGACCGACCCCCTGGCTCCCGAAGCGCCGCTGCTCATCCTCACCGGCCCGCTGACCGGCACCCTCGGCCCGGCCACCGGCCGCTTCGTGGTCTGCGGCCGCTCGCCCGCCACGCACCTCTGGGCGGAATCCAACGTCGGCGGTTTCTGGGGGCCGGAACTGCGCGCCGCGGGCTATGACGGCTTGTGGATTACCGGCCGCGCGCCGGCCTGGGCTTTCCTGTGGATTCACGACGGCCGCGCCGAACTGCGGGAAGCCCCCGACCTCGTGGGGCTGGACACTTACGCCCTGCAGGAAGCCGTGCGCGCCGCGGTGGGCGAGCCGCGCGCCCGTGTGCTGGGCATCGGCCCCGCGGGGGAGGCGCAAATCCCCTTCGCTTCCCTGCTCACCGACCACGGGCGGCTGGCCGGGCGCACCGGCCTGGGGGCGGTGTTTGGGGCTAAGCGCCTGAAGGCCGTCGCGGTGCGCGGGCGGGGGCGTGTTCCCCTGGCCGACCCGCAGGCTTACGCGCCTCTGCGTTCCCGCGTCAACCGCGCCCTGCGGAGCGATAACCTCACCCAGACCCTGCACGCGCTGGGCACCGCGGGCGCGGCCGATTATTTTGACTACCTCGGCGAGATGCCGAAAAAGTATTTCCGCGCCGGCGCGTGGGAAGGCGCGGCGCGGGTTTCCGGCGCGGCGGTGGCCGAATCGCTGCTGGTGGGCACCTCGGCCTGCCACGGCTGCGTGATTGCCTGCGGCCGGGTGGTGGATTTGGGCGACGGCGTGCGCCGCAAGGGGCCGGAATACGAGGCGCTGGCGGGTTTTGGCCCCAACCTGCTCATTGACGACCCCGCCGCCATCACCCGCCTGAGCGCCCTGTGCGACCGCTACGGGCTGGATGTCATCAGCATGAGCGGCACGCTGGGGCTGGCATTCCACCTTTTTGAGCAGGGGGTGCTCACCGAGCGGGAAACCGGCGGCCTGCGCTTGCGCTGGGGCGATGCCGCGCTGGTGGAAGAACTCATCCATCGGACCGTGCGGCGGGAAGGCTTCGGCGCGTGGCTGGCCGAAGGCAGCCTGGCGCTGGCGCGGCGGCTGGGCGTGGAAGAGGAAGCCGTGCAGGTGCGCGGCCTGGAAGTGCCCTACCACGACCCGCGCGGCGCGTCGGGCATGGCGCTGGTGTATGCCACCTCGCCGCGGGGGGCGTGCCATAACCAGTCCGACTACTTCCTCGCCGACATCGGCCAGGTGGAAGAGCGCCTCGGCCTGGCCTTCCACGACCGCCACGCGGGGGCGGAAAAGGCCGCCAACGTCGCCCGCCACCAGGACTGGCGCACGCTGCAAAACGCGCTCGTGATGTGCTTCTTTGCCAATGTGCCGCCCGACGATGTGGCCGCCCTGGTGAGCGCCGCGGTGGGGGAGGATTACACCGTGGAAGACCTGCTGACCGTGGGGGAACGCGCCTGGCACCTGAAGCGGCTGCTCAACCTGCGGCTGGGGCTGAAACCGGAAGACGACCGCCTGCCCGAACCCTTGTTGGAACCCCTGTCCGACGGCGGCGCGGCGGGCTACCGCATTCCCTTTGACGAGATGCTGGCCGCCTACGACGAAGCCCGCGGCTGGGATCCTGAAACCGGTGCGCCGCGCCCCGCGGTGCGCGCCCGGCTGGGCTTGCCGCCGGACTGAAGGGGGAATGTTTTGCGATGTCGGGGGTAGAAGGCTTCCGGCGTCAACCCTGGCGCTGTTTCCCGTGTAATTAACCCAGAAGGCCGAGATGCCAGAAGCAGGGAGCAAACGCATGGACGATCACGAGGCCGTGGCGCGCCTGCAGGCGGGCGACCTCCGCGGGTTGGAAGCCCTGGTGCGCCGCTACCAGGTGCAGGCGCTGCGGGCGGCTTTTCTCATCGCTGGCGAGCGAGCGCTGGCCGAGGATGCCGTGCAAGAGGCGTTTTTGCGCCTCTACCGCGGCATCCGGCGCTTTGACCCCGGCCGCCCCGTTGCGCCTTATCTCTACCGCATTGTGGTCAACACCACGCTCAACCTGGTGCGGCGAGAAGGCCGCGACTTTTCGCTGGAGCAGATGCCCCTTCAGCAAGCCGAAGCCCTGCTGACGCAGGCCGAAACGGTGGAAAGTGAAGTGGAGCGGGCGCTGCTCGCGGCACAAATCGAAGAGGCGCTGGCCGCCCTTTCCCCTCGTCAGCGGGCTGTGATCGTGCAGCGGTATTACCTGGGCATGAGCGAGCGGGAGATGGCCCGCGCTTTTGGCGTCAGCCGAGGCACCATCAAACGTCTGTTGCATAACGCCCGCCGCCGCCTGCGCCGCATCCTGGGCGAGGAGCGAAGGCCATGAACCGAGGCGCTTTTCAACTTCTGGACGCCATCGCACGGCAGCACATCCCCGACGATGCCGATGTTTACCCCCAGATTGCCGCGCGGGTGCAGCGTACGCCGCAACGCCGCCTGCGCTTGCAGGTCGTCTTGCTGCTGGTCGTGTTGCTCTTGCTCCTGGCCGGGGTGGTGTACGCCGCCGGGCGTTCCCTGGGCTACTGGCCCGGCCTGGGCGTGGTCGCACCCGGCGAAGGGCTGCGCGTGCTGACCCAACCGGCGGCGCAAACCCGCGAAGGCGTGACCGTGCGCATTGAGCAAGGCTTCGGCGACGCGGAGAAAACCGTGCTGGTCTATCGGGTCAGCGTGGCTTCCGACCACGTCTGGCCGACGCCGGCGACGCCCTTCCCGGAGAAGCCCGCCTGCCTTGAAACGCCCTCCCTCCGCCTGCCGGACGGGCGAACTCTGGCGATGCGTCAGGGCGGCGGCAGCGGCGCTATCGGGCGGCTGGTCTTCCCGCCGTTGCCGCCAAAGGTTTTGCAGGTCGTACTGAACCTCCCTTGCCTGTGGAACCTGCCGCCGGACGCGCCGCGACACTGGCAGTTCACCCTGCAATTCGCCCCCGCGCCGTCCAGCCTGACCCTGGCGCCCATCACCTCCATTCCCTTCCCCACGCCCACCGCCACGGCGCCGGGCACACCCCCGGCCACCCCGTCGGCCACACCCGCGGCGGCGAATCCCCCGCCCTTCACCGTGCAGGCGGTGCATACGGGCAACCTCTTCGTGCTCTTTGGGCGAACCCAACAATCCGACGGCCGGCGGTTCGTGATGTTGGAGCGCATCACGGTGACCGACGCCCACGGTCAGCCGGTGACCTTGCTCCCGCCGCCGCCGGGCTTTGAGGACTACGACTGGCGGGTTGCTTTCGCCCAGAACGTGGCCTTCCCGGTGAACATCACCTTCCGCTGGCAGGAGCAGGCTTTTCAGCCGGCAAAGCCGCCGGTTGAGTTGGCCGTGGACGTCGGCGCAGACCCCAGGCCCGGTCAGACCTGGCCGGTGAACCAGACCTTCACCGTGGCCGGGCACACCGTCACGCTGGAAAGCGTCCGGGCGGTGGGCGATAAAGCCTACGCCTTCACCCTCCGTACCGCGCCTGATGTGCAAGATGTCGCTTTTCAAGTGGAAGAGGGCCAGGCCACCGGCGGCAGCGGGACGGGCGCGGTGCTTCCCCGCGCCGGCACTGCGGCTGCGGTGATGGAAACCACGGTGGAATTTGCCCGGCGTCCCGCGGGCCTCATCCACCTCAAGTTTTCCGGCCTTCTCGTGCGCCTGCCAGCCCAGGAAGCCAGCCTGCGCTGGTCGTCGTCCGAAGGCACGCCCCAGCCCGTGGCGGCCTCCACGCCCACGCCGGCGGCGGGCGGGCCTTCCCCCACCCCCGCCGTCTGCCTGGATGCGGCCAAATGGGAAGAACTGCTGGCCTCGCCGCCGCCTCTGCCGCCGTTGCCGGGCAAGATGGTGTCCGACCTCTACCAGGAAGGGCACAACCTGCCCCTGCTCTACATTGCCCATCCCGACGGTTCGGCCAGGCAGCGCATTGGCGAGGGCGCGTGGCCGGCGCTTTCCCCCGACGGCGAGCGCCTGCTTTACAGCGCCGCCGGCGGCTGGATGCTGGCCGACCTGACCGCCGGCACGGCACGCTCCCTGCCCGGCGACGGCTACCACCCCGTCTGGTCGCCCGATGGGGAACAGGTGCTCTTTGCCCGCGGGCGGGGGATGGATGTCATGCGCCTGGCGGATGGCAAGGTGTCGCTGGTCACGCAGGGCGTCGCCGGGCCGGTGGAGCCCGTGGGCTGGCGCAAAGACGGGCAGCGGGTGCTTTATGCCGCGCTGGAAGCGGGCTTCCACCTGCGGGAACGCGACCTGCGTAACGGCACCCGCAAGGACTTGGGGCTGGTATTCAACAACAAGGCGGGCTATGCCGCGCTTTCGCCCGACGAAAAGTGGGTGGCCTTTGCCGACCTGCAAGGGACAACCTGGGGACTGCTAATCGCCCACCCCGACGGCAGCGCGCGGCGGCTGATCGTAGCCCCCGACGTGCGGCTCGCCTTCCTCACGGCCTGGAGCCCCGATGGGCAATGGCTGGTGGTGAACACTTCCGCGCCCGTGCCCGGCAAGACCATGCCCGAACAGCGGCCTTTTGTGGTCAACCCCTTCACCTGCGCGGCCTATCCTCTGCCGCTGGAGGGCATGGTAGAAGGCTGGGGGCCGTAGGGAAGAGGGCTTCAGATTTTTGGGAACACGGCTGCTTTGGTGAAGTCAAGGTGCAAAAAGAGCCAGGCCGACATGCCTGGCTCTGCTGCGTTCCGGTTTTTCGGCGCGCTACCATACGGCCACCAGGACGGCCCTGACCATGCGGCGGAAGGTATACTTGCCTGTGGCGGGGTTGTAGCCTTCACACGTCACCAGGGTCAACACATCGCGGCTTGAGTGCTGTAACAGGGTCTGCCCGCCGGCCTGGCCCCAGAGGAGGGTGGTGTCTTGCACGGCATACACATACACCCGCCCCCAGGCCCGGATTTCAATGTGGTCGCCGTAGTGGAGATCTTTGAGGTGGAGGAAAGGCCCCGGCGTGTTCTCGGCGCTCCACACATGCGCGGTGAGGACGGTATTGCCGCGCCGGGTGGGGAAGGCGGAGCCTTGCAGCCAGCCGGCGGCATTTCCCAGCCAGGAGACATCCCAGCCGGTCTGAGTGAGGGGGACGCCGACGATGGGGAGGGTGAGGTGCAGGGCGGGGATGTCCAGGCGCAAGCCTGTGGCGGCATAGGTTTTGGTTTCCGGTTGGCGGGGGAGTGAAGTCACTATGCCCGGGGGGAAGCCGGTTTTGGGGAGGGCAGGGTGTTGGACGGTGAAGTCGTAGAGGCTGTCTTCGCCGCCGTTGAGGGGGTTGCCCGCCAGGTCGGTGATGGACGTGGAGCCGCAGAGGAAGAGCCGATAGGTGCCGTCGGGCAGGGGCGCGCCGTGGTTGAGGTTCACCGTGGCCGTGAGGGTGGCGCTGTCGTAGGTCACGGTGTTCACGGTGATTGGGACATCGTCGGCCTGCGCGCCTCCCGCGCAGGAGACGGTATCAAAAGCGCCGTTCTGTCCCTGCTCCACAAGGAGATAGTTGGCGGGGTTAGTGACGTCTTTGGAGCGGGTGTTGCCCGGGGGGTTGTTGGCATCTTCGCTGAACGTGACGGTGAACGCGTGGATGCCGTGGGTGTAAGCGCTTTGGAGGGAAGTGTGAGCGATGAAAAGCGCGGTGGTGTCGTAGGTGATGGCGAGCTGGGGTGCGGCTGCGTTGGCGTTGCCCGCGGCGTCCTGAGCGGCCCCTGCCGGGATGTCCACCGTGACCTGCCCATCGGCGGAGGGGGTGATGTCGGCGGTGTACTGGGAACCCGAGACGGCGGTGAAATTCCCCGCGGTGCCGTTGGCAACCTGGAGGTCGGTGAGGGTGAAGCCGGTGACGGGTTCGCTGAAGGTCACGGTGATAGGGATGGGGGAGGTGTTGGTCGGGTTGGGGGCTGTGGAGGTGATGGCGACCGTGGGCGCGGTGGTGTCGTAGGTGATGGCGAACTGGGGTGCGGCTGCGTTGGCGTTGCCCGCGGCGTCCTGAGCGGCCCCTGCCGGGATG
>JALUXH010000007.1 GCA_027019065.1 Anaerolineales bacterium | reverse complement strand
GCCAGATACCACCCCCGTCCCGGTAACATTATCATTTGGCGGTCACTTTGCTCCGGTAACATTATCATTTGGCGGTTATTTCCCTTCCGGTAACATTTTCATTTGACTGGACACGTGCCTACCCAAAACCTTCCGGGTGGAGTATCATCAAAGCATCCCACCTGGTAACTGCCTACGCTGTGGTGCTCTCCATGTGTCTTGATGTGCTGCGCCTTTGTCATACCCCTCCCCTGGCTCCCCTCCCCGCATGCGGGGAGGGGACGGGGGTGGGGTTCATGCAACACAGGGCAGTGTCCAAGGAAAATGCGGTGTGAAAACACGCCCGGCATTGCCATCGCTACGATTTGGGTAGGTAATTACCCCACCTGTGTGTTTCCTCGCGAGGCCCATCATGCCTACCACCGTCAACCTGTTCCCCACCTGCCTGGCAGGCACCTTTCGGGAAAGCATCGTGATTGCCGCCGAAGCCGCGCTGCGCCGCGCCGGAGCCGAGGTGGTACGCCCCCAGGGGCTGACCTGCTGCGGTCAGCCCGCCTTCAACGCCGGCGATTGGGAAAACGCCCGCCGCATGGCCGAACACACCCTCCGGGTGCTGGAAGGCTACGAAGGCCCGGTGGTGATGCCCGCCGGTTCCTGCGCCGCCATGCTGCGGCAGCACTACGCTGAACTTTTCGCCGAAGACCCCGCCTGGCTGCCCCGCGCCCGCGCCCTGGCCGGGCGCACCTACGAATTCAGCGAGTTTCTGGTGGATGTGCTCGGCGCGACCGACCTCGGCGTGGATTTTCCCCACCGCGTCACCTACCACCCCTCGTGCCACCTGCTGCGCGCCCTCGGCGTGGACCGCCAGCCGCGCGCCCTCATCGCCGCGCTGCACGGCGCGGAATTTGTGGAACTGCCCCACGCCGAGGAATGCTGCGGCTTCGGCGGGGTGTTCTCCGCCGAATTCCCCGAAATTGCCGCGGCCATGCTGGAACGCAAAGTCGCCAACATCGCCGCCACCGGCGCCGAATACTGCATCACCGCCGACCCCAGTTGCCTGCTGCACATCCAGGGCGGGCTGAACAGGGCCGGGGTGCCGACGCGCATGATTCACATTGCCGAGGTGCTCGCGGTGAACAGTGCACAGTGAACCGTGCGCCGAACCCCGTTCACCGAACACCGTGCACCGTTCACTCTACATCATTCGCATCCCTCCATTCCAAAAACCTCTATCCCTTTTTGCCCATGTCCACCCTCCGTCAATCCATCCGTCACGCATTAGCCAACCCGGCGCTGCAGGCAGCCTTAGACGCCAACGCCGAGCGCCGCCGCGCAGCCCGCGAGCGCGCCCGCGCTTCCCTGCCCCAGCCGTGGGAAACCATGCGCCGCCGCGCCGCCGAAGTACGCGCCGATGTCCTTGCCCACTGGGATGAAGTCTTCGACCGATTCGTCGCTAACGCCCGCCGCAACGGCTTCCATGTGCATTTAGCCGCCGACGCCGCCGAAGCCCGCCGCATTGTCCTCGATTTGGTGGCTTCCCGGGGCAAAGGGCCGCGGCTGGTGGTGAAATCCAAATCCATGGTCACGGAAGAAATCGGCCTCAACGCCGCCCTGGAAGCCGCCGGGCACAGGGTCATTGAAACCGACCTGGGCGAGTTCATCGTCCAGTTGCGCCATGAGCGCCCCGCCCACATCATCACCCCCGCGGTGCACCTCCGCCGTCAGGAAGTCGCCGAAACCTTCCACGCCCGGCTGGGCATGCCCTACACCGAAGATGTGGAAGCCATGACCGCCACCGCCCGCCGCCATCTGCGGGAAGCCTTCCTGCAGGCCGACGTCGGCATCAGCGGGGCGAACTTCGGCATCGCCGAAACCGGCGGCATCTGCATCGTGACCAACGAAGGCAACGGGCGCATGGTCACCACCCTGCCCCGGCTGCACATTGCCGTGATGGGCGCCGAGCGCCTGGTGCGCACCCCCGCCGAACTGGCGTTGATGCTGGAACTGCTGCCCCGCTCGGCCACCGGCCAGGATTTGACGGTTTACACCACCCTCATCCACGGCCCGAGGCGGGAAGGCGAAACCGACGGCCCGCAGGAACGCCATCTGGTGATTGTAGACAACGGCCGCCGCCGCATGGCGCAAACGCCCTTAGCCGACGGCCTGCGCTGCATCCGCTGCGGCGCGTGCCTGAACGCCTGCCCGGTGTTCCAGGAAATCGGCGGGCACGCCTACCTGGGCCGCGGCGGGAAGCCCACCCCCTACCCCGGCCCCATCGGCATCGTGATTTCGCCCGGACTGTTCGGCTTTGAAGATTACGGCAACCTGCCCTACCTCTGCACCCTCTGCGGGGCGTGCGCCGAAGCCTGCCCGGTGGAAGTGCCCCTGCCCGACCTGATTTTGCAGGCGCGGCGGCTGAGCACGGAAGCCGCCCCGAAGGAAGAAAGCGCCCCGCCGCCACTGCCCCGCCCGCTGCGCGCCTTTTTGGGGCTTTACGCCCGCGTGGCAACCAAACCGGCGCTCTTCCGCCTTGCCCAGCAGGCCATACGCCCCCTCGCCCGCCTGACCGCCCCCCTCAGCCCCATCCCCTTCCTGCGCGGCGTGAAAGCCACTCCCCGCCAATCGCAAACCGCCAATCGCCAATCGCCAATCGCAAACCGCCCATCGCAACCCGCTCCCCGCAACCCGCAACTCGCAACTCACCACCCGCCCACTGCCAGCAGCCGACCGCTAACTGCCAGCCGCCAATCCTTCACCTCCGCCCTCACCGCCCTCGGCGGCGAAGTGGTGCCCGTGCCCGACATGGTGAGCGCCGGAGAGGCCATTGTGGCCTTCCTGCAACGCGAAGGGCTGAAACGCGTTTGGGCATGGGATGAGGCGCATCTTCCGCCCGAAGTAGTGGCCGCCCTTGATGCCACAGGCATCGCTCATCCGGTCGCTGCCTTCCCGCCGGAGGATGAAACGGACATCCCCAAAGCCGGGCTGACGGGGGCGTTAGCGGGCATTGCCGCCACGGGCAGCCTGGTGGTGCCCGCGGGCGCGGGCCGACCGCAGACGGCTTCCCTGCTGCCCGAAATTCACCTCGCGGTGCTGCGCGCCGCCGACATTGTGCCCGACCTTCAAGCCGCCCTCACCCTGCCCGCCGTGCGGCAGGCTTCCATGACCAGCATCATCACCGGGCCTTCCCGCACCGCCGACATTGAAATGACCCTCACCATCGGCGTGCATGGGCCTCGGCGGGTGGTGGTCTTCCTGGCGCCGTAAGCATGGTAGAATATGGGCTTTGGAACCCGTGGGGGCTGTTGCAGCCTCGGAAATGCTACGGAAGGAGAAAAACTTATGCCCAAATTTTCTATGCCCAGCCTCAAAAACATCCTGCTTGGCCTCGTGGGCATCATCGTGCTCGGCCTGGCCATTCAGATCATCCCTTACGGCCGGAACCACACCAACCCGCCGGTCGTCGCCGAACCCCCATGGGACAGCCCGCAAACGCGGGCGCTCTTCATGCGTGCCTGCGGGGACTGCCACAGCAATGAGACCACATGGCCGTGGTACAGCAACATTGCCCCCATGTCGTGGCTCGTGCAAATGGACGTGGAGCAGGGGCGGGGAGCCTTCAACGTTTCGGAATGGGGGCGCGGGAGGAACAAGGCCTGGGAAGCCCCCCAGGCCATTCGGGAAGGCGAAATGCCGCCCTTCCAGTACACCATCCTGCATCCTTCTGCGAGGCTTTCTGCAGCAGAAAAACAGGCGCTCATCCAGGGGCTGCTTGCGACCTTCGGCAGCGGGGGCGGCGGCTGAGCTGAACCGCCCCGCTTTCCCTTCGGCCTACAACCCATGCCCTCACCTTGCAGCCGTCGGACGCCGGCCGGTGAGGGCATGGCGCGTCCGGCCCCGCCCGGCCCGAGGTGCATTATAATGTAGCCACCCGACTTCTTCCGCACAAGGAGCGCCTTATGACCGAACACCGCCCTCGCGGCATGTACTTTGAAGAATTCCAGGTCGGCCAGCAAATCGTGACCGCCGGCCGCACCATCACCGAAGCCGACATTGCTGCTTTTGCGGGTCTTTCCGGCGATTTCAACCAGTTGCACACCGACGCCGAATTTGCCAAAACCACCCCCTTTGGCCGCCGCATTGCCCACGGCCTGCTGGTCACGAGCATTGCCAGCGGCCTGGCCGCCCAAACCGGCATTCTGGAAGGCACCACCATTGCCTTCCGGGAAATCAGCGAGTGGAAATTCTCCAAACCGGTGTTCATCGGCGATACCGTCCATGTGGTGCTGGAAGTCACCGGCCTCAAACCGGCGCGCCGGTTGGGCGGCGGCGTGGTCAGCATCAAGGTGGATGTCCGCAACCAGCATGAAGAAAGCGTGATGCGCGGGGTGTGGGCGGTCATCATGGCCAGCCGCCCCGCTTAGGAGTTCTCTGTGCCCGACGACGAACATCCCCCGGACACCCCACCGCCCGAGGAATCCGGCGCCGGGGAAGCCCCTGCGCCCGAGGCTTCCTCCGGCACAAAAGGCAGCCTGCCGCCCGACGCCCTGCCGCCTGCGGCCTGGGTTACCGCGGCGGTGAACAGGCGGGCAGACGCCGTGCCCCCGCCGGAAAGCGACGCCCCGCCGGCGCAGGAAACCACCGCCCCGACGGACACGGCGGCTCCTGAAGCCCCCTCCCCGGCCCCTGAGCCCTTTCCGCCGGACGCGCAGGCTGCCTCTGCCCCCCCCACAGAACTGCCGCAGACCCCCCCGGCGGGCGGGCTGCCCC
>JALUXH010000006.1 GCA_027019065.1 Anaerolineales bacterium | reverse complement strand
CGACCTGCGGCTCCTCGCCAACTACCTCCCCCCCGATACCCCCCTCGGCCGCATCAGCACCGACGACCTCAACCGCTTCATGGCCTGGGTCAAAGAGGAGCGTGGCGTGCCCTGCAGCCCCAAAACCTGTGCCCGCCGCATCACCTCGCTAAAATCGTTTTTCAAATGGCTCTATGAAGGCGGCGTCATCCTCACCAACCCCGCAGAGCGGCTTGTGCAACACTCCGTGCTCAGCCCGCTGCCCGAGGTGCTTTCCCCCGCAGAGGTGCAGGCCGTGCTGGAAGCCGCCCAGGCGCTCCGCCACGGCCGCCCCGCCGACGCCCGCCCCTATGTGCTCCTCACCCTTTTGCTCGGCACCGGCATCAAAAAAAGCGAAACCGTCAACATCCACCTCAACCACCTGGCCCTGGATGCCCCGGAGCCCTACCTTTTCGTGCGCTACGCCAGCCCGCAGCACCGCTACCGCGAACGCAAAATTCCCCTGCCGGAAGGCTGGCCCGAAGCCTTTGCAGAATACCGCAGCCAGTACGCCCCGCAAGAGCGCCTCTTCCCGTGGACGGCGCGGCGGCTGGAATACCTGCTGGAAGCCCTGGGCGAAGCCGCAGGGCTGGAAAAACACCTCTCTTTTTCCATGTGCCGTTGGACGGCCGCCCTGATGGATTTGCGCGCCGGCATGGAACCCAACGCCATCCGCCAGAAACTGGGGGTCTCCAAAGTCCAATGGCGGGAACTGTACGCCAAATTGCAGCGGCTGGACGCCCTCGTGCCCCCGCCGCAGAGCGCCGACGCCGGCGCGGCGCATGTTCCCGAAGCCGGGCCTCGGCCGCCTTCCCCCGCACCCCCAAAGCAAGATTAGGATTTTATTAGAATTTCGGCACGCCCTCTTGACTATCGCGTCCCCGCGGGTCTATAGTAAAGCCTGTGGGGACGCTGTGCGCGCCCTCGATTCCACTCGTGGAGCGACGCCATGACCCAAACCATGATTGCCGTGCAAGGCCTCACCAAAACGTACGGCCCGCGGGTGGCCATTGACCACCTCAATTTCGGCGCCAAAAAAGGGGAAATTCTGGGCTTCCTCGGCCCCAACGGCGCCGGCAAAACCACCACCATGCGCATCCTGACCGGCTACATGCCCCCCACCACGGGCACCGCCCGCATCGCCGGCTTCCACGTGGTAGATGACTCGCTGGAAGTGCGTCAACGGGTGGGCTACCTGCCCGAAACCGTGCCCCTCTACAACGACATGAGCGTCATAGACTACCTCATCTACATGGGGCAACTGCGGCGCGTGCCCAAAGTAGAAGACCGCGCCTGGGAAGCGCTGGAGCAAGTCGGCATGGAAGACCGCGCCGACAGTTTCATCGGCGCGCTTTCCAAAGGGATGCGCCAGCGGGTGGGGCTGGCCCAGGCCATCCTGCACCGGCCGGAAGTGCTCATCCTTGACGAACCCACCATCGGCCTCGACCCAACCCAGGTCGTGGAAGTGCGCAGCCTCATCCAGGAAATCGGCAAGGAACACACCGTGCTGCTTTCCACCCACATTCTGGCCGAAGCGCAGCAGCTCTGCGACCGGGTGCTCATCATCAACAAAGGCCGCATCATCGCCGAAGACACCCCCGAAAACCTGCAACTGCGGCTGCAAGGGGGCACGCGCATCCTCGTAACGGTGCAGGGTGCGCCGCAGGAAAGCCTGCTGAAACGCCTGCGCGCGCTGGACGGGATCCGCCTCGTCACCGCAGGTGCAGACGGCCGGGTGGAAATCGTGGCCGAAGAAGGCCGCGAAGTGCGCCCACAAATTGCCCGCGCCGTGCTGGAAAGCGGGCACAGCCTGCTGGAAATGCGCCGCGCGGCGATGAGCCTGGAAGAAATCTTCCTGCAGCTCATCGGGGGAGAAACGGAAGCCGAAGCCGCAGCGGGAACCGCCGCCGAAGCCCCCCCCGAACCCGCCGAAGACACCCCCACCGAGGAGGCGTAAGCCATGCGCACCATGTGGACTATCGCCCGCAGGGAATACAGCCGCTATTTCACCACGCCGGCGGCGTACCTGGCCGCCTTCCTCTTCCTGCTGGTGCTGGGCATTATCTTCTACGCCAACATCGCTGCCAGCACCATGCGCTCGTTTATGATGCCCGGCTCCGCGCCCGGCGTGGAAATTATCGTCAACCCGATGACCACGCTGCTGGTGTTCATCGTTCCGGCGCTCACCATGCGGCTGCTGGCCGAAGAGCAGCGCATGGGCACCATTGAACTGCTGCTCACCTCGCCCGTGCGCGACGCCGAACTCATCGTGGGCAAATGGCTGGGTAGTTTCCTTTTCGTCGCCACCCTCATTGTGATTGCGCTGCTTTACCCCGTGGCGCTCAACCAGCTGGTCTCGCCGGGCATTGACTGGGGCCCGGTCATCACCGGCTTCCTGGGGCTGCTGCTGATGGCAGCCACGCTGACCGCGCTGGGCACGGCTGTTTCTTCCCTTTTCAACAACCAGATTGCAGCCTTCGTAGCCACGCTGGCGCTCTTCCTGCTGCTTTGGCTTCTGGGCTTTCCCAGCCAGAGCATGGGCGGCAGCAACCTGTGGCAATACCTGGACCTCAGCCATCACTTCTACGACACCTTCGCCCGCGGCATTCTGGATACGCGGGACGTCATCTACTATCTGAGCGGCGCCGCGCTGGGCCTGTTCGCCGGCACGGTCATCATTGAAACCCGGAGGTGGCGCTGATGAAACGCGAACAACGTCAACGTTACGCCCCGCTGGCCCTGGCACTGGCATTGGTCGGGCTGGCAGTGGCCTTTGGCGGCTACATCGTTTACCACGCCTTTGCTCCCGTGGTCACGGTCAGCCTTGCATGGGCCGTACTTTTGCTGGCACTGTATGTTTTCCTTGTGCCCGAAAAAGTGCAAAGCGCCCTCACGGGCAGGCAGGCGCGCTACGGCAGCAACGCGCTGATCCTCAGCCTGGCTTTCATCGGCATCCTGGCCGTGATTAACTATGTCGGCTATCAGTTTCCCAAACGCTGGGACCTGACCGCCGACAAAAGCCACACCCTCGATCAGGTAACCCTTGATACCCTGGCCAAACTGCCCCAAAAGGTCACGGCCACCGCGTTCTACACCTCGCGGATGCCCAAAGGGAACGCCCAAAACCTGCTTGACCAGTACACCTTTGCCTCCCACGGCAAATTCACCTACAAATTCGTCGACCCGGAAGCCCAGCCCACCATCGCCCAGCAGATGGGCATCACCCGCGACGGCACCGTGGTGCTGAAAATGGGCGACCGCACCGAAAAAGTCACCACCGTCACCGAACAAGACCTCACCAGCGCCCTGGTGCGGCTGATGCACCCCAACAAACAGGTGGTCTATTTCCTCACCGGCCACGGCGAGCGCTCGCCCGATGCCTTTGACGACAAAGGCTATTCCACCGCCAAACGCGAACTGGAAAACAAAAACTACACCGTCAAGCCTCTCAGCCTGCTCAAGCACAAAACCGTGCCCAAAGATGCCCACGTGGTGATTATCGCGGCGCCCCAAAAGCCGCTTTCGCAAGAAGAAATTGCCGCGCTGGAGCTCTTCCTCCGGAACGGCGGCGGCCTCATGGTGCTGTTAGAGCCTCCCCTCAAGCCCGATGCCAAACCGGGCCCCCTGGTCACTTACCTGGAAACCCAATGGCATCTCAGCCTGACCCCCGACCTGGTCATTGACCCGCTGGCTAACCCGGCAACCGTCGTGGTTTCCTACAAATACGGCACGCACAAGATCACCGACCCCATCAAAACCGTGGCGACCATTTTCCCCACGGCGCGCAGCGTGGGCGTCCCCGTGCCGGTTCCGGACGGCATGGACGAAATCACCCTGGTGCGCAGCGAACCCAAATCGTGGGCCGAAACCGACCTGGCAGCCTTGCAAAAGCAACAGGCGAAGGAAGACAACCAAGACACCAAAGGCCCGGTAGGCGTTGCCGCGGCGCTGGAAAACCTGAAAACGCACGGGCGCGTGGTTGTGGTGGGCGATGCCGATTTCGCCAGCAACGGCTACTACCCCGCTTACGGCAACGCCGACTTTTTCCTCAACAGCGTAGACTGGCTCAGCAACCAGCAGGAACTCATCCACCTCAACCCGCACACGCCCACTCAGCGCGTGGTCGTGCTGCCGCGGCGCGACACCCTCATGCTGCTCCTTCTGGCTTTCGTGTTCGTGCTGCCGGGCGCCGTGCTGCTGGCAGGCGTCATCGTGTGGGCGCGGCGGCGGAAACGCGCCTGAGGAGGCAGCCATGATTCGCCGAAGCACATGGATCACCCTTCTGGTTTTCCTGGTGCTGGCCGCGGCAGGCTACGGCGCCATCGCCTACCGAAACCGGCGTGCCCAAACACACCCCACACCTTCCCCCACCCCCAACGACGTCATCACGTTTACAGAAAACGACATCGTGGGCGTGGAAATCAGCGGGGCAGGCCGCAAAGTGGTGCTGCAGCGCAAAGACACCCAAAGCCCCTGGCAGGTTGTGCAGCCGGCGCCACAAGGCAACGAACGCCCCGACCAGGAACGCATCAACACAGCCGTCTTCAACATCACCACCCTGAGCGCCCTCAACGCCGTACCCTCCGGCACCGACCTGAACGCCCTGGGACTCCTCAAACCAACCTACATCCTCAAACTGCGCCTCGCCAACGGCAAAACCTGGCAGGCCGAAATCGGCAAAGAAACCCCCATCGGCAGCGGCTATTACGTGCGCACCAACGGGCGCCTGCTGGTCGTAG
>JALUXH010000005.1 GCA_027019065.1 Anaerolineales bacterium | reverse complement strand
GTGATTGGCGCGCTGGAAAAAGCCCCCGACCGGCGGCAGGGAGAAGCCGACTGGACTTTAGCCGACTCGTGGATTTGGGCGCGCCTGCAAGACCTCATCCGCCGCGTCAACCGCCTGTTCGGAGCCTACCAGTTCGGCGAAGCCGGGCGGCAGATTTACGACTTCTTCTGGAGCGAATTTGCCGACTGGTATCTGGAAATCGCCAAAACCCAACTGGCCGAAGGCGGCGACCGCGCCTTCACCACCGCGCAAACCCTGGTGAAAGTGCTTGATGGCACCCTGCGGCTGCTGCACCCCTTCACCCCCTTTGTTACCGAAGCCCTGTGGGGGCACCTGAAAGCCGCGGTTATCCAGCGTTACGGCGAAGGCAACGCGGCCTTCACCCCGGCGGGCGGCTGGCCGGAAGCCCTCATCGTGGCGCCCTGGCCGGAAAGCGGCGACAAAGAGGGCTGGGAAGACGACAAAGTGGCGCAGTTTGCCGCCTTCCAGGAAGTGGTGCGCGCCATCCGCAACGTGCGCGCCGAAAAGAAGGTGAAACCGGCGGTGAAAATCGGTGCGACCATCGCTGCGGGCGAGTACACCGCCGCGCTGCAAAGCCTGAGCAAGCCTCTGGCTGCCCTGGCGCGGCTTGACCCCGCCCATCTGACCATTGTGGAGCACCTCGCCGAGCGCCCCGAAAACAGCGTGGCGTTAGTGGCCGGGGCGGTGGAAATTTTCCTGCCCCTCGCCGACCTGATTGACCCCGCCGAAGAGCAGGCGCGGCTGGAAAAGGAGCTTGCCGAAGTGGAAGGACAAATTGCCCGGCTGGAAAAACTGCTCGCCGGCCCCTTCGCCGAAAAAGCCCCGCCGCCGGTGGTGCAAAAGGAACGCGACAAACTCGCCGCCGCTCAAACCCAGGCCGAAAAACTGCGCAGGCAGTTGCGGGCGCTGGGGTAAATGACCAAAATGCCGATAGAGAACACAGGGAGTAGTCTCAGGCTGTTTACAGGACGGCGTGGCAAGCCATCCCACAGGGCCGGCTTAAGCCGCGTTGCAAGGCTAGCAGGGAAACGGCAGCGTGTTGCTGCACAAAAAAAAGGGGGCGCAGAGGCGCTGCGCCCCTTTAACGTACGACGACGCGGCACCGCCATCCCCCCAAAAAAGAGGGCGAGGCACGCCTCGCCTCTACCCGGCTTACTCATGCTATCTACCGATCCAATATGGGCTTTCCAAAAATCGAAATCATACCGCTTACCTAAATACGCCGCCCTGGTAATTACCTACCCCGAAGCCCTGTGCCTGTAAATGCTCACACAGAGAACACAGAGGACACGGAGAATATTTCCTTTTGCAAGCGCTTTTTGGAGTGCGGTGCCTGGGCACCGCTTTGGAAAGCGGCGACTCGTCGCCGCACTCCAAAGAAAAACTGCCGCCAGAGGCGTTTTACCACCACGTAGGTAATTAGCCGCCCTGGCTTTATACCCCCCCGCCGAAACATCACCACTATCCAACGCCAAACTCCCGGTGCGATAAATCACCACCCCATCGGGCGACAAAATTAAGTGCCGCTGGCTGGCCGGCACTGACCCTGGAATCAACGACCGAATCACCATCCCTCCGCCCGTTGAACCGGCGTAAACATCACCCCCAACCACCTGCCACCAAGCCGACCGCTGTTGGGTAAAGAAGAAGTTGTTTCCCGTACTGGGTGAAGTTACTCCCGTCTGGGTCGGACACCCACCCCCACAACCTGTTCCCAAGGGTCCAGTCGAACAAATGTAACCGTTGGGAATGGTCATGTCCAAAGTATAACTTCCTCCCGGCGCCCCAATGCTAAACTGACCATTGTTCCCCACGGAAGCGCTGTAACCCGTTTTCCGCAAACTGGCCGTCATCCCCCCACCAAAATTCGACGGCTGGCTGGTTGAACAACTGTTGTTCTCATCCAAATACACCGTTCCCTTTACCGTCCCCACAATGGTAAACTGACGAATACTTGTTTCCGTGTTATAAGTTCCGTTATCGGCTACTATTTTCCAATAGTAAGTCTTACCTTGAGTACCTGTAAAATCGTAACTTGTTGTGCCTGCTGGAACCTTACCTTGATAAGTTGGGTTATTCTGATCTTCTCCTACATAAACTAAATATTCATTATCATTACTTGGGCAACCCGTTCCCCAATCACTTGGCCCATTCCAACTTAAAGTCACTGTCGTTGTGGTTACTTCAGCTCCATCTGCCGGTGAGGTTGCTACAACTGAGGTAGGATAAGTTGCCGTACAAGCCGGTGGAGGTGTTGGACTCCCCCCTCCCCCACCATCGTCACATGGCGGGTTAGGACAACCACAACAAGATTTAGTTTCCGTTTGCGAAGGCTCATTGCACACATCGTTGTTAGCATCGTAAAAACAATTCGTCAACGCCCCCTGCCACCGACAATAACCTGGGTCAGTATCGCACTGCACATTGAGTTGCAACACATTGCACCCTCTGCCCGATTCTATCGTCCCGTCGTTGACACACTCCCGGTAGCACACCACATCATTGCCGTATTGTCTACAAATACTTTGATCAGCTCTTCCTTGATCATCTTGACAAGGAACAATATGATCGTTTGAACTGTTAGAGCAAATCCATTCCATGGTGTATTAGCAAGTTTCACACGCCCACTGATTGATAATCGTATGGTCATAGCAATAGGGATATTCCGGGTCAGTGCACGCCTCTTCTCCCGCCCAAACCCTCGCCGGCTGTCTCAACCCCAACCCCATCACCACCAAAACCACCACTAATCCTAACAACCATCCTTTCCACGGCGAACGACGAACGGTGAACGGTGAACCAACCATACTTCCACTATACCAAATCCCACTAAAACAAGAAATTACTTGCCACCTTCAATTACCACCAAACGCTGCTGGATTATCTTGAATGAACCTCGTCCTTCTCTCAAATCTGCTTCATATTTTTCCCATTCACCCTTTCTCTCCCAAAAATTTCCTCCCAAGACTACGGTCAAATTCTTACCCGCTTTCTCCCATAACTGCCTCAATTTTTCTGGCAAAAAACCTTCGTCTTTGGCCTGTCGCCAATCACTGTCAATCAACATACCGTAAGTAATGGTTCTCCCATATCCATCGTTAAATACTGAAAACTCAATTACTTGATCATTAAATAAAGAGGGAGAAACTACAACAAACCATACTTGATTTCGGTTTGCGTTCGGCTGATCAAAAACATCTATCATCAATCCATGAACCCACACCATTCTATCTCCATCCTTAAAACCCACTAAATTCCCTTCCATCCCCACCAATCCGCCCCAAAATTCTTTTCCTCCAATGACCACCGGCTTCATTTGGGAATAGTCAACGCCCGCTTTCACCCGCTCCAAGAGTTTAGCCATCCTTTCTGGTAATCCAGGATAGTCAGACTCATATCGAGGGTCTTTAGAATAATCAAAAGCCATCACCGGCCGGTTGTATTTTTCCACTTTACCCTCATTGACGACCCACCGCGCCAAGCCCCGCTCATCCATCACATACCATTTGCCGTCTTCAGCCCGCTTCGCCAAACTGGTTGGCGTTGCCTCGCCCACCACTTCCGGCATGGCTACTTTTTGCCCATCGGCCATCAACTTGCCCTCTTTGGCCACCCACTCTCGTCCGTCTTGGTCTACCAATGCCTGCACTTCCCAATTGTGAATGGTCACCCGTTGCAAATCCATCTCGGTCAGGTGGTAGCGTTTTATCCACCACTGGGTCGCGTCGGTCAACTGGACTTCTTGCCCGCTGTCGTCCACCCATTTGCCTTCATCGTTTAGGCGCAAATGCACACCTTCAACTTCGCCATTGCCGGGCGGTATCACAGAGGCTTTGAATTTGCCCACGCCGGATTTTGCCAGCTCGCGGTCAAGGGAGTAAAGGGTGTAAGGGAAGATGTCGCTCAGGTAACTGAAGGTATGATCGTACATCAGGGCGATTTCGCCGGTTTCCAGTTTCACCACCCGCCATTCCTGCCCGGCTTCGGTTTTGCCTTCATACAAGATCTTGCCTCCATTGTAATTCTCGACCCAGTTTTGGGGTTCCATGGTCAAGTTTTGTTCGGCAACATTTTGAAGCTCAACTTTTTCACCTGAAGGCAGGGTGAGGCGGAAGCCATTGGCTGTTTCCGCGGCCGAGGCAGCAAAGGCAGCCAGCAGGCGGCGGGTTTTCTGCAGCCGGATGTCGGGCGTAGGCGAGGGGGTGAACGTCGCCGTGGGGGTGGGCGTGGGCGGCCGAGGGGTGGCGGTGGGGCGCAGCGTCGCGGTGCGCGCAGCAGTGGGCGCAGGCGTCGGCGCGGGCGCAGCGCAGGCGGCCAGCAGCAGGGCAGCAACCAGAAGCACAAGCAAAGGGGGCAGACGGCGCATAGGATTTCCTCCTTCAAGGTAAGGCCGGGCAGGCAGGATCATTATAGCGTCCCAACCTACTGCCTGCTTTCCCAGATTTGCACCGCACGGCGCACCAGCGCCTGCACCTCTGCATCGGGGATATAGTCAATGTGCTCGTACCGCTTCAGACCGACCAGAATGTTGACGCCCCCTTTCAGCCCGCCCACAACCCGCACCGGCTCCGATAAACCGCTTTCGGCATGCAATTGCTGCACAATTTCATCAATCTGCTCAATCATGTGCTGCAACGATGCTTTCTCGCCGTTCTCTTTCTTCCCATTTGCGGCAGAAGATGCCGGAGAAGGCGGCTTGCGTTGGGGGCTGGCCGCCGTGATGATTTCCCGCGTCGGC
>JALUXH010000004.1 GCA_027019065.1 Anaerolineales bacterium | reverse complement strand
CCGAGGTAAGGCAGCCAGCGCAGGAAGTAGCCGGGCAGGAAGACGATGCGGTGGGGCTGCTGGAAGGCGTCGCGCAGGCGCAGGCTGACGGCGCGCAGATCAAGCGCCGCCGGGGGGGCTTGGGGGGGCGAAGGGGAAGGCGTCGCGGGGCTGCCTTGAGGAACAGTTGTTCCGGAAGGCGGCGGGCCTGCGGCGGGCGAAGAGGCATCCGGCGGCGCTACGATGAAGACCACCTGTACCGGCGCATCAAGCAGGCCGCGCAACTGGTTTTCCAGGGTGGCGCGCAGGCGGTCGGCCAGCCAGTCGCGGGCGTAGGCGTTGGCCACCCCCACCGTGAGCACCTGCCCGTCGTAAGCAAGAGGGCGCGCGTCGCGCAGCCAGGCATCGTAATCGGCCCGGTTGAGGGTATAACGCAGTTGTCCGAGCACCTGTTGCCAGGCTTGCTGGGCCCGGGAAAGCAGAGAAGACATCGCGCGCACCTGAAAGGGTTCCCCCGGACGGGTGTGGGCGCGCAGGCGGAGAAACAGAGGCTGAGGGGCTGGCCGGCGGCTTCCCCCACCCGGGCGGCCGGAGCAGGCTGCCCGGGCCTGCAAGGGAAACGCCGCCCCTGCCGCAACCTTGACAGGACGGCTAAATCCCCTATAATTGGCTTTGCCCAAATGTTTCTGTTCGCCTGCGCCCACGGTTGCCCGACCGGGGCGTTTGGCTTTTAAGGCTGGGAGGGCGGCCTTGCCCGTGAGGGGCGCTGTGGCTGCAGGCGCCTTGCGGAACAGTTGTTCCTTAAGGCTGCCCCACCATCCAGGGCTCCACCGTGGTGCCGCCGCCTTCCAGCAAAGCCTCTAAGGCCTGGCGGCCAAGGCGCAGCGTTTCCCGCGGGTTGCCCTGCGAAAGCATGTAAAGGCGTTCCAGCGCCTCGGGGGTGAAGAGCGACCCCATCACCCGGCCTGCCCGCCGCGTGATCTCTTCCATGACAAAAACCAGCGTGTCATAATCCCACGGTGTGAGCAGGTAGCGCGCGGCGCTTTTTGCGCCGCGGCTGTCCCACGGGTGATTGAAGACTGCGTAGCCGGTCACCACCACGGTGGTGGCCTGCGCGAGGCCGGCGATCAGTTGCGCCATGCCGGAAGTGAGCCGCTCCTGCTCCAGGTCAATGACGATACCGGCGTATTGGCGCTGCAGGAAGGCCTCCAGCCGGGCGCGGCGGCGCGCTTCTTCTTTGACCCGCGGCAGGCCGAGGCTGTCGTTGATCAACTTGAGCATCCGATTGGCCGTGCGCGGGGCGACGGCCAGCGCCAGCGGCGAGGGCAGCCGCCCGCCCGCCAGGAAGCGGGCAAAGGCTGATTTGCCGCTGCCGCTCTCGCCGTCAATCAGCACCAGCCCCCTGGCCTGGCTGAACCACCGCTGGCGGATTTCCTGATAAATGCGCGCCAGTTGGGGCACGGGGACGAAGTACCGCCCGTCCTGGAAGGTTTCAAACGGGTTTTCCAGCAGGCGGAGCATCTGCAGGCGCAGCGCGCGCTGGACGGCCGGGTTCTCGGGGGTCGTTTCCATGGTCACCTCACTTTTTCATTATACACCATTTTCTGGAAATGAGCATAACGGCCTTTGGGTGTGTCTGTTTTGTTCAAAACAAGGTTTTGAAGGCGCGTTTTTGAGAAACGCGCTTGCTTTTTTGCCGAGGGGGTGATAAGATATAGATGGTGGGGAGCCCATGCTGGCGATGGAAGGGGGCGGCGGGTTGGCTTCCCGGATGTGCGCGTTTGCGTAGGCGAAGGAGCATGCCATGATTTTGGCGGTTTCGGCTCTCAAGGGAGGGCCCGGCAAGACTACCTTTGCGGTCAATGTTGCGGCGGGGCTTGCGCTCCGCATTAGCAGGCGCACGCCGCGCCCGCGTGTGCTGTTGGTGGACCTGGACCCCCAGGCGCACGCGGCGTATTGGGCGCTGGGGAAATCCCGCGGCGACCCCATGCCCGTGGGCGAGGAAGACCTTGCTGCCCACCTCCTGGGAACCGCCCACGGCTCTCCCCTGGATATTATCCACCCGGCGGCCTTCCCTGCCTCGGCCAACATGGATGTGGTGCTGGTGCGGCCGCAGGCGATGGCGCAGGCGGAGCGGGTGTTGACTTCCGACCTGGCCGAAGGCATCTATGCGCTGGAAGAGTACCTTGAACCGCTGCGCAGCGCTTATGCCGTGATTGTGGTGGATACGCCGCCCTCGGCGGGAGCGATGACGCTCAACGCTTTGGTGGCCGCCGACGCGGTGCTGATTCCAATGGAACTGACCAAAATGGGGGTGGACGGCCTGCGGGAAACCCTGGCCGTGGTGGAGAAAATCCGCCGCCGTCATAACCCCCAGATGCGCATTGTGGGCATCGCGCCCAACCGTTGCGACTTCCGCCGCAGTGAAACCAACGATATTTACCGCTTCATGCGTCAGCAATATCAAGACCTGGTGCTCTTGCCGGTGGCAGAGCGGGCGCAAATTGCCTATGCTTCTTCGTTGCGCAAAGATATTTTTTCGCACCTCGGCTCCACGCAGGACCAGGCCGTCGTGGAAATGGGACGGGTGGTTGATGCTGTGGTGCAAAGGCTGGGGCTTCGGTAATCCTTGCGGAACAATTGTGCCGCAAGCCGCCTGTTGCCCCAACGGGCGCTTTCTCTTTGGGAGTGCGTATGTCTCGGAAACGCAAGCCTCAGTGGACGGCCGATGATTTTCAGCCGACGGCCGACACGCAATACGACGATCTGCTGCAAACGCCCGCGGTGGCGCCGGGCGGGCGGCAGGCCCGCAAGCGGGTCACGCGGGTGCCGGTCAGCCAGATCCTCCCCGACCCTTACCAGCCCCGCCCCTTGCTGCCGCCGGAAATCAAGCAGGATTTTTTCGCCGGGCAACTGAACTGTTTTGAGGCGGCCCGTGCCTGGCTGGCCCTGGCCGAGAAGGAGCCTGCCGAGGCCGGACGGGTGCAGGCGCTGCTTCACATGGGGGCTACCTTCACCGAGCACGGGCAAATCAAACCGATTACCGGCTATTGGGATGCCCAAAGCCGCCGCTTTGTGCTGGAGACCGGCGAGCGCCGCTTTTGGGCTGCCGTGCTACAGGCGGTGCAGCAGGGCAGCGCCGAAGAACCGCAACTGGAAGCCCTGGTGGTGGAGCGGCCTTCCCGCGCCCGGCAGGTGCTGGAAAACATCACCGCCGAGCCGCCCAGCGCGGTGATGCGGGCGCGGGAAATTGCCGCCCTGGTGCTGGAGCAAATGGAAATGCTCCCTGAAACCGGCGAGGGCGACTTTGCTTATTACCGCCGCGCGGCGGAAATCCGGCGCCTGCCCTCGGCCGTGGTCCGCCGCGTGGAAGACCTGCTGGGCATGAGCCGCCGCTACATCCGCTATTACCTGCAAATTTTGCGTTTGCCCGATCACTTGCTGCTGCTTGCCGACCGTTACCGCCTGAGCGAAGGCGCGCTGCGGGAAGTGCTCAAGGGCGCGCCGGAGACGTGGGAAGAAGGCATCGCCGCGTTGATTGCCGGCCTGGGTGAAGGGCAGGAACCCGCCGCCCCTGCCGCTGCCGAGAAGCCGGCCCCAAAAACCAAAGCCCGCCCCAGGCGGGCGCAGCTGGACCCGCGCATGTCCATTGCCCGCCGCATGCGCACGCCGGTGCGTTCCCTGCTGCGGCTGGAGGCAGGCGATGTGCCCCGAGTGGCCGAACATTTTGCCACCGAACTGGGCGACCCCGCGATGGTGCGGCAGGCCGCCGACGCGCTGGAAGCCCTGGCCGCACAGTTGCGCGTGGTGGCCGGTAAGGCGCGCAAAGATGCCCGCCGCAAGAGAGGGTGAGGGTTTTTAGGCTTTAGCCGGAACGGCCTGCGCTGTGGTGCCCTCCATGCGTTTTGATGCGCGGTGCCTGTGCCATACCCCTCCCCTGGCTCCCTTTCCCGCTTGCGGCGAGGGGATGGGGTGAGGTTCACACGGCCCCGGGCGGCGCCAAAGGAAAAAGCGGGGTGAAAACGCGCCCGGTATGGCCATCGCCGCGATGGGGGTAGGCAATTACGAACCCGGTGGATATTTTTCTGCGGAATCTGCGAAATCTGCGGTTCCTCCTGACCAGGGCTGAAGCGATACTGTTTTTCGCTTGATCGGTGCCACTCTGTGAAATCTCTGTGGATGTTGTTCTGCAGAATCTGCGACCGCTGCGGTTGGCCCTGCCCTGCGCCGGGCGGATGCCCTTGCGGCACAATTGTTCCGCAAAGTTTTCCTGCCCGGGCATCAAGCCGTTGGGGGTAACGGTTCAACCGGCCTGCAGTCGGCGCGCGAAGGCGCAAAAAACGGGCCGCCTGGTTTGTCGGGATGCCGCCGCGTCGCCAGGAGCATGGCCGCGGATTCGGTGCTCTTCTGTGAAATCGTAACTGTTCAGCCTGCCCGCGATGCGCACCCAGAAGCATAAAAAGAGGTTAACGCAAAGACGCAAAGGAAGGCAAATGGCGCAAAGAGCAATTCTGTGTTTTCTGTGCCAATCTGTGAAATCTGTGGTTTCCCTTTGATGGTTTTTCCTGCCGAGGCGGCATGATGAGGTGAGAGACCCTGGCAGCACCGCCCGCGGCATCCTGAGGCGTGGCGCGGCCCGCGTGGGCCGGGGGAAATTTTTGGCCGTGCGCCGGAGGAAATTTTTGGCGGGTGGGATGGCGCCCTCCCCCACGGTAACTGTTCAGCCCTGGAAAAACAGGCCGCGGATGGCGCGGATTTTAGGCCGCCAGGGTCGCCAAGGCCGCCAGGCAACGGAAGTAAGTGTGGCGCTTTTCCGCGTTTTTCACCCAATCTGTGAAATCGGGTAATTGCCTACCCAAATCGTAGCGCTGGCAATGCAGGGCGTGTTTTCACGCCGCGTTTTCCTTTGGCGCCGCTGCCGCTGCGTTGACCCCACCCCCGTCCCCTCCCCGCATGCGGGGAGGGGAGCCAGGGGAGGGGTATGGCAAAGGCA
>JALUXH010000003.1 GCA_027019065.1 Anaerolineales bacterium | reverse complement strand
GACCAGGTCAAGGAAGGCCAAAACGGCACGATATGGTATCGCGTCGGCGACCGCTACGGCTCTTACGGCGATATTTTCTGGGCGCGCGCTGAAGCCTTCCGCCCCATCACTCGCGAAGAAATCACCCCCATCCACCCCAACGTGGAAGATAAACGCGTGGTGGTGGATGTGGATTACCAGACCATGGCCTGCTACGAAGGGAAAGAAGAGGTCTTTTTTACCCGCGTCTCTACGGGCGCGAAATTCAACGCCGAAGGGAAAGCCGTGGACAAATGGGCCACCCCTGTGGGCACTTTCCCCATCTGGCGCAAACTGATTGCCGTGCACATGAGCGGCGGCACCACTGGCGGCGGCTACGACCTCCCCGGCATCGGCTGGACCACGCTTTTCGTCGGCACGGGCATCTCCATCCACGCGACCTTCTGGCACAACGACTACGGCGTGCCGCGTTCCCACGGCTGCGTGAACGCCCGCCCGGAAGACGCCAAATGGGTCTTCCGCTGGACGCTGCCCGTGGTGCCTTATGACCCCGGCGACGTCACCGTGCCCATGCCCGGCGGGACGAAAATCACCGTGGTGGAAGGCTGAGCGCGCCTCCGGCCACCACCCCACACAGCGATACATCCCCAAATGCGCGTATTTGCTCAGCCTCAGCAGGAAGAAACCGCAGATTGCGCAGAAAAAACATCCACAGATTTCACGGATGAGCACAGATTGGGACTGTGATTGGGCAAAAAACGTAATTACCTGCCCCGAAGCACGGCGGATGGCCCTGTGCCCGTAAATGCTCACCCAGAGGACACGGAGAATATTTCTCTTTGCAAGCGCTTTTTGGAGTGCGGTGCCTGGGCACCGCTTTGGAAAGCGGCGACTCGTCGCCGCACTCCAAAGAAAAACTGCCGCCAGAGGCGTTTTGCCACCACGTAGGTAATTACCAAAAAACGCTGAAAAGCCCAACGCTCACTTCCGTTTCTTGGCGACCTAAAATCCGCGCCATCCGCGACCTGTTTCTCCACGGCTGAACAGTTACCCATGCGTTAAAAATTCCCATGTATGCCTTGCTGCGCCCGCTGCTGTTCCGGCTGGAGCCGGAACGCGCCCACGCCCTCACCCTGCACCTGCTGCGGCTGGCAGGAAACCTGCCGCCCGCCTGTGCGCTCATCCGGCGGCTGTGGGGTGCGGGCGAGAAGCCGGTGCGCCTCTGGGGGCTGACCTTCCGCAACCCGGTGGGGCTGGCCGCGGGCTACGACAAAGACGCCCTCGCCTGGCGCGGTCTGGCCTGCCTCGGCTTCGGCCACATTGAGGTCGGCACGGTCACGCCGCGGCCGCAGCCCGGCAACCCCCACCCGCGCCTTTTCCGCCTGCCCGAGCAGCAGGCGCTCATCAACCGGCTGGGCTTCCCGGGGCGCGGGGCCGATTTCGTCGCCCGCCGCCTGCAGGGCAGGCGCCCGCCCGGCGTGGTGCTGGGTGTGAACATCGGCCGCAACAAGACCACCCCCAACGCCCGCGCCGCCGAGGATTACCGCCTGCTGGTGCGCCGCTTCGCCCCCTTGGCCGACTACCTCGCCGTGAACGTCAGTTCTCCCAACACCGAAGGGCTGCGGCGGCTGCAAACCCGCAACGCGCTGGAAACCCTGCTGCGCGCCCTCCTCGCCGAGCGGGATGCCGCCCCCGCGCACCCGCCTTTGCTGGTCAAACTTTCCCCCGACCTGACGCCCGCCGACCTGGACGATGCCCTCAGCGCCCTCCTCGCCGCCGGGGTGGACGGCGTGATTGCCACCAACACCACCATTGGCCGCGAAAGGCTGCCTTCCCGCTGGCGGCAGGAAGCCGGCGGCCTGAGCGGCGCGCCCCTGCGGGAACGCAGCACCGCCTTCATCCGCGCCATCCACCGCCGTGCGCCCGACCTGCCGATCATCGGCGTGGGCGGCATCATGGCCCCCGCCGACGCCCGCGCCAAACTGGAAGCCGGGGCATCGCTGGTGCAGGTCTTCACCGGCCTGGTGTATGCCGGGCCTTCCCTGCCCCGCCGCATCGTGGAGGCGCTGTAAATGCCGCACCTCTGCGTGCGCTTCCATGCCGAGTTGCAGGAATTTTTCCCGCCCCAGCGCCGCGGCCGCCCGGTGGAGATGGCCTTCCGCTGCCCGCAAACGGCCAAGCACCTGCTGGAAGCCGCAGGCGTGCCCCATGTGGAAATCGGCGCGGTGCGGCTCGGCGATGCCGCCTTCCCGCTGCACGCGGTGCCGCCCGCGGGCGCCTGCCTGGAGGTCTTCCCCCGCACCCCCCGGGAACGCTGGCCGGCCGACCTGCCTTCCCCGCGCTTCGCACTGGACGGCCATCTCGGGCGATTGGCTTCCTACCTGCGGCTGCTCGGCTTCAACACCGCCTACCGCAACGAAGTGGACGATGCCGACCTGGTCGCGCAGGCCGTGGCGGAACGGCGGGTGGTGCTCACCCGCGACCAGGATTTGCTGAAGCGCAAGGCACTGACCTACGGCTACTGGGTGCGGGCCACCGACCCTCACGCCCAGGCCGCCGAGGTGCTGGAGCGCTTTGCCATCGCATCGCTGGCGCGGCCGTTCACCCGCTGCCCGCGCTGCAACGGCCTGCTGGCGCCGGTGCCCAAAGCCGAGGTGCTGGCCCAACTGGAGCCGCTCACCCGCCGCTACTATGACGAGTTCTACCGCTGCCAGACCTGCGGCCAGGTGTACTGGCGCGGCAGCCATTACGAGCGCATCGCGGTGCTGGTGCGCCGCTGGCTGACCGACGAGCCTTTGACCTGAACATCCCGGAGACTGCCATGCGTGCCCAATTAGAAGCCCTGCTGGAATTCCACCGCATGATGGGCGTTTATTTCGCCGAAAAGCCCACCGCCCGCCTGCCGGAAGACGTCGCCGCCGTGCGCCTGGCCCTGCTGGAAGAGGAATTAGAGGAATACCGGCAGGCGCTGGCCGCGGAGGACTTGGTGGCCGTGGCCGACGCGCTGACCGACCTGCTCTATGTGCTCCTCGGGACGTTCATCAGCCACGGCCTGCAGGATGTGGCCGAGGCGCTCTTTGCCGAAGTGCACCGCAGCAACATGACCAAAATCGGCCCCGATGGGCGCGTGATTTATCGGGAAGACGGCAAAGTGCTCAAGCCGCCGACCTTCGAGCCGCCCGACCTGCAGCAGGTGCTTCGCGGGCACCGGTAAAAACCACAGATGACGCAGATTGGCGTAGATTTTCTCCGTGTAACTCATGTTACGCAGTTGAGTATCAACATATCTAAGCGCCCTCACCTTACCCCCGCTGCGCGCCCCCTCTCCTCTCCCACTGGGAGAGGAGAGGGGGCCGAGCCGCCGCGAAGGGGGAGTGGTGAGGGCGAAAAAGCCGAATGTTCAACGGTTTCATAGGGTGAAATTGCTGCCTGTCAATCACTGCTGCGTAACGTGAGTTAAGATTTCACAGATGGGCGCAGAAAACACAGAATTGCTCTTTGCACCGTTTGCCTTCCTTTGCGTCTTTGCGTTAACCTCTTTTTATGCTTCTGGGTGCGCATTGCAGTTACATTGGCAAAGAAAAAGCGCCTGCCGGGAAGCCCCGACAGGCGCTTGAGAGGTTTTTGGGGAAGGTGCCGTTTAGTCGCTCGCCGGAGGGAGGGTTTCCGCCGGCGTTTCTTCTTCGGCTGGGCCGGCCAGCGGCATCTCGGCGAGGGGGGGAGCGGGCGCCGGATTTTCTGTGTGGCCGTCGTCTGCTCCGGTTTCGGCCGGCGGCTCGGCTTCGCTTTCGTCTTCTTCCAATTGCATCACTTTGGCGAACCGTTCGGGTGAGAAGCCCGTGCCTGCCGGTATCAGTTTGCCGAGGATGACGTTTTCTTTCAGGCCGACGAGGGGGTCTTCTTTGCCTGCAATGGCCGACTCGGCCAGCACGCGAATGGTGTGCTGGAAAGACGCCGCCGAGAGGAAAGAATCGGTGTTCAGCGCGGCTTTTGTGATGCCCAGCAGCACTTCTTTGAACTTCGCCGGGCGCTTGCCTTCGGCGCGCAGTTTTTCGTTCAGGTGCAGCAGGCGGATGCGGCTGACCAGGTCGCCGGGCAGGTAGCCGCTGTCGCCGGGGTAGGTGATTTTGACCCGCGAGAGCATTTGCCGGATGATGATTTCAAAATGTTTGTCGTGGATGTTTTGCCCTTGCGAGCGGTACACTTGCTGCACTTCGGAAAGCAGGTAGAGTTGGGCGGCTTCCCGCCCCTGGATGCGGAGGATTTTGTGGGGGTTGAGGGAGCCTTCGGTGATGGGCTGTCCGGCTTCTACATGTTCGCCGTCTTTGACGACCAGGCGGGCGGCGCTGGGGATTTCGGTTTCCACGACTTCTTTTTCTTCGCGCGAGATGATGACCTTGCGGCCTTCCACCCGCACACGGCCGGCTTTTTGGGCGGTAATTTCTTCGCCTTCGGGCCCGCGGGCCAGCACGGTGCCTTTTTTCGCTTCGCCGCCGTCTTCGGCCACAATTTCAAAGCCCTCGGGAATCAGGTACGGCTCGTGGACCATTT
>JALUXH010000002.1 GCA_027019065.1 Anaerolineales bacterium | reverse complement strand
TCTATGCGCGCCAGCCGCTGGTCGGCGTAGCGTTCCGATTCCACGATGTGGAGGATGCCGCTGATTTCGGCCACCACGGCTTCGCCTTTCGGCGTTTTGCGGGCTTCAAAGATCTCTTCCACGCGGGGAAGGCCGGTGGTGATGTCGCTTTCCGAGGCCACGCCGCCGGTGTGGAAGGTGCGCAGGGTCAGTTGGGTGCCCGGCTCGCCGATGGACTGGGCTGCGATGATGCCTACCGCGGTGCCTACTTTGACGAGATGGCCGCGCCCCAAATCCATGCCGTAGCATTTGGCGCACACGCCGTGCGGCGCGTGGCAGGTGAGGGGCGAGCGCACTTTGACTTCTTCAATGCCTGCCGCCGCGATGCGGTGGATATGGCGGCGTTCAATGATTTCACCCTTTTCAACGATGACTTCGCCGGTTTCGGGGTCAAGGATGTTTTCGGCGGCCACGCGAGACCAGATGCGCTGCCCCATGGTTTGGTTGCCGACCTTGTCGGTGGTGCGGACGACGATGAATTCGTCGCTGCCGCAGTCTTCTTCGGTGATGATGACGTCTTGAACCACATCTACCAGGCGGCGGGTGAGGTAGCCGGCGTCGGCGGTGCGGAGGGCGGTGTCGGCCAGGCCTTTCCGGGAGCCGTGGGTGGAGATGAAGTATTCCAGCGTGGTCAGCCCTTCGCGGAAGTTGGAGCGCACCGGCAGCGGAATGATGCGGCCTGACGGGTCGGCCATCATGCCGCGCATCCCTGCCAGTTGGGAAAGCGTGCCGTAGCCGCCTTTGGTGGCGCCCGAAAGCGCCATCACGGCGAGGTCGTTGACGGGGTCCAGTTCTTTTTTGACCAGTTCACGCACGGCTTCGGTGGTGCGCTGCCAGATTTCAATGATTTGTTCGTCTTTTTCCTGCTCGGTCAGCAGGCCGCGGCGGTAGGCCCGTTCCACGGCGTCCACTTCGTCGTGGGCTTCGGCAATCAGGGTTTCTTTGTCTTTCGGGACGTTGATGTCGCCGATGGCCATGCTGACGCCGGAGCGGGTGGCGTAGGCGAAGCCGATGTCTTTCACTTTGTCGGCGACGTCTACGGTCACTTCTTCCCCGCCCACTTCATACACCATGGCCATCACTTCTTTGATGCCGCCTTTGTCGAGCAGCCGGTTGAGGAAGCGCAGGGATTCGGGCAGGATGCGGTTGAAGAGCACGCGCCCCACGGTGGTGTTGAGCACGCGGGTTTCGGGCTTTTCCATGCGGGCGCCGTTTTCGTTATACCAGGTGGTGGTGCGCAGTTTGATTTTGGCGTGGATGTGGACCTGTTTCAGGTTGTAGGCCAGTTCCACCTCGTCCATGCTGCCGAAGGCCATGCCGTCGCCCTTGAGGGGGCGGGGTTCTTCCATGGTGAGGTAGTACACGCCGAGCACCATATCTTTGGAGGGGCTGATGATGGGCTCGCCGTCGGCGGGCTTCAGCAGGTTGCGGGAAGACAGCATCAGTTCGCGGGCTTCCTGCACGGCTTTGTTGGAAAGCGGCACGTGCACGGCCATCTGGTCGCCGTCAAAGTCGGCGTTGAAGGCGGTGCAGACCAGCGGGTGCAGTTGGATGGCCTGCCCTTCAATGAGCACCGGTTCAAAGGCCTGGATGCTCAGGCGGTGCAGGGTGGGGGCGCGGTTGAGCATCACCGGGCGTTCTTTGATGACTTCTTCCAGCACTTCCCATACTTCGGGGCGGTTGCGCTCAATGAGGCGCTTGGCGCCTTTGATGTTGGTGGTGTAGTTGTGCTGCACCAGGCGGGCGATGACGAAGGGGCGGTAGAGTTCCAGCGCCATGCCTTTGGGCAGGCCGCACTGGTGCAGTTTGAGGCGCGGCCCCACCACGATGACCGAGCGGCCGGAATAATCCACGCGCTTGCCCAGCAAATTGCGGCGGAAGCGGCCTTTTTTGCCTTTCAGCATGTCGCTGAGGGATTTCAGTTCGCGCCGCCCCCGGCGGGAAAGCGCCTTGCCGCGCTGGGAGTTGTCGATGAGGGAATCTACGGCTTCTTGCAGCATGCGCTTTTCGTTGCGCACGATGACGTCGGGTGCGCCGAGTTCCAGCAGCCGCTTGAGGCGGTTGTTGCGGTTGATGACGCGCCGGTAGAGGTCGTTGAGGTCCGAGGTGGCGAAGCGCCCGCCGTCCAGCTGCACCATGGGCCGCAGGTCGGGGGGGATGACCGGCAGCACGGTGAGGATCATCCATTCGGGGCGGTTGCCCGAGCGGCGGAAGGCTTCCACGATTTTCAGCCGCTTGATGGCCTTTTTGCGTTTTTGTTTGCTCTTGGTGGTGCGGATTTCGTGCCACAGTTCTTCGGCAAGTTTGTCCAGGTCGAGGCGGCGCAGGATGTCCAGGAAGGCTTCGGCGCCCATTTCGGCGCGGAAGACGCTGCCCCAGCGAGATTTGAGTTCGCGGTAGCGGGCTTCGCTCAGAAAAGTGAGGGGCCGCAAGTCTACCAGTTCATCCCGCAGGGCGGCCTGTTCGCTGGTTTGGGAGGCTTTTTGTTCCTGTTGTTCGGCGTGAAGGGCGTTGATTTTTTCGGTGGTGTGTTCGCGCAGCGCCTGGATTTGGGCGTCTATGTGTGCCAGTTCGGCCTGGCGTTCGGTGTTCAGTTGGGCTTCAATCTGGTCAAGGGTGGCTTTGACGATTTCCTGGATCTTGGTGAGGTGAGCGTTGGAAACCGTTTCGCCCCCGCTGACAATGACCTGGTCGGTGGCGCCAAAACGGATGTCTTTGGGCGCGGGTTTGCCGAGCAGGGCGGTCAGGTCGCTTTCCAGCCGCTGGCCCTCTTTGAGGGCAGGTTCCAGCCGGGCGGCGACTTTTTCGTTGTATTCGGTCAGCAGGGTTTGTTTGAGGGCTTCCAGTTTTTCAATTTGTTGATCGCGTTGCACGTTGAGTTCGGCGATGCGGGCGTTGATGCGGTTGGTGATGTCGCGGGTGCTTTCGCCGAGTTCGCTCTCCAGGCGCTGGAGGGCGCGTTCACGGGCGTCTTCGTCCACGTGGGTGACGACATACTGGGCAAAGTAAAGCACGCGTTCCAGGTTGCGGCGGGAAATATCCAGCAGCAGGCCCATGAAGGAAGGCACGCGGCGGGTGTACCAGATGTGGGCCACCGGCGCGGCCAGGCTGATGTGCCCCATGCGCTCGCGCCGCACGCTGGATTTGGTAACTTCTACGCCGCATTTGTCGCAGGTGATGCCGGCGTAGCGTTTGTTGCGGTATTTGCCGCAAGCGCATTGCCAGTCGCGCGTGGGGCCAAAGATCACTTCGCAGAACAGGCCGTCTTTTTCGGGGCGCAAGCGGCGGTAGTTGATGGTTTCCGGCTTGCGCACTTCGCCGTAAGACCAACTGAGAATGGTTTCGGGGGACGCCAAACGAATACGCAGGGCAAGTAAGTCTTTTGTTTCCACGCAAGTGCCTCCTGAATCAGAGCGGCGAGCAAAGCATTGCGGCCAATTGGCCCCCTGATGCGCGTTGCTCTGGTTTTTGTGTGTTTACCTGGTGCATAGACACACAAAAGCAAGCGTCCTGAGATTTTCCTTTCTCAAGCGCTCGCTTAGCGTCTTTGCTCCGCTTTTCTTCCGCATGTTGGGCCACATTATAACAAAAGTGCCGGAAGGCGGCAAGGGCTGGCGCGTTTTTTGTTCCCCGCGGCGGGAACCCGCGTAACGCGCCCTGCGAACGCGTGTTGTTGTATATAATAAACGCAGCGTTGCTTTGCCGGGGCGCGCGACCGCGAAGAGCAACGACTTCCAGGTTTTCATCACTCAAGGAGTGTGCGCATGGCAGAGACTTCATCCCCCCCCAGCCTGTGGCAGTTGATGAAGCGCAAGGAAGTGTTTGGATGGACGATGTACGATTGGGCCAATTCGGCTTTCCCGATGATCATGATGTCGTCCATCCTGCCGATTTATTACTACAAGGTGGCAGGCAAAACCCTGCCCGGCAATCATGCGACGGTGTATTGGGCCTACACCACCGCCGCAGCGTTGCTGCTTGTGGCGCTTATTAGCCCGATTGTGGGCGCCATGGCCGACTTTAGCGGGGCCAAGAAAAAGTATTTGACCGGCTTTGCGT
This sequence comes from Anaerolineales bacterium, assembly GCA_027019065.1. Classification (GTDB taxonomy): domain Bacteria; phylum Chloroflexota; class Anaerolineae; order Anaerolineales; family DRMV01; genus DRMV01. The sequence continues at coordinate 16,136 of JALUXH010000002.1, read as the reverse complement.
TGATAGGCATTTTAGGCTCGGCTTTGCTTTATGGCGTGTATACCGGCGACTGGTTGAAAGCCTCGGTGTTCTTCATCATCGGCAACGTCGGCTTTGCCGGGGCCAATGTGTTTTACGACGGGCTGCTGCCCCATGTGGCGGCGGAAAACGAGCGCGATATGGTTTCGGCGGCGGGCTATGCGATGGGCTATTTGGGCGGCGGGTTGCTGCTGGCCATTTGCCTGGGGCTGATTATGACGGCGCCCGATGCCAAAGTGGGCTTCTTTACCCGCCTTTCGTTTCTGCTGACGGCCATCTGGTGGCTGGTGTTTATGGTGCCGCTCTGGCTTTGGGTGCCGGAACCCCGACGCCGGGTGCTGGCTAATGAAGTGAACATGAACCCCGTGCAGGCGGGGTTCAGCCGCCTGGCGACCACTTTCCATAAAGTGCGCCGTTATAACGAACTGTGGAAGTTTTTGCTGGCATTCTGGCTGTACAACGATGGCATCGGCACGATCATTAAAATGGCCACCATTTACGGAACGGAAATCGGCATTAATTCCAATACCCTCATTGAAACGTTGCTGATGATTCAGTTCGTCGGCATTCCCTTTTCGTTTTTCTTCGGATGGCTGGCGGGGAAAATCGGCACTAAACGGGCCATTTACATCACCATTGGCGTTTACGCGCTGATTTCCATTGGCGGTTATTTCATGCAAACGGCGCTTCATTTTTGGATTTTGGGTTTTGCCGTTGCCATGGTGCAGGGCGGTTCGCAGGCGCTGAGCCGCTCGCTGTTTAGCCAGATGGTGCCCAAAAGCCAGTCGGCCGAGTTTTTCGGTTTCTTCAGCGTGAGCGCCAAATTTGCCGGCATTTTGGGGCCGCTTGTCTTTGGTGTGGTGGGTGAGTTGATGGGAAGCAGCCGCCTGAGCATTGTTTCCATTGTGCTTTTCTTTATTTTGGGCGGTTACTTGCTCACCCGGGTGGACGAAAAAGAGGGAATGCGCGTGGCGCAAGAGGAGGAGGCGTTGATTGCCCGGGAAGCCGTGGCATAAGGCGCACTCGCAGCGCTTTCCAAAGCGGCAACATGTTGCCGCACGCCCAAAAAAGCCTGTCCGTAAAGGCTTTCTGTGGCCGCCAAGAGGAGGTAACGGCTCATCCTCGGTAAGGAGAAACCACAGATGACGCAGATTCCGCAGAAAAACATCCGCCGATTTCACAGATTGGCGTAATTACCTACCCAGATCGCGACGACGGCAACCCTGGGCTTGTGTTCCCGCCGTGTTTTTCTTTGGCACCGCCGCCGCTGCGTTGACCCCACCCCCGTCCCCTCCCCGCATGCGGGGAGGGGAGCCAGGGGAGGGGTATGACAAAGGCGCAGCACATCAAGACGCATGGAAAGCACCACAGCGTAGGCAGTTACAGATTGGCACAGATTGGGTGAAAAACGCGGAAAAGCGCCGCACTTACTTCCGTTGCGCGGGCAGCGTCTTCAAAACATTACGGGCGTGGTCAGATGGCCGCGCCCGTGATGTTTTCAGGGGGGAGTTTGGCCTCAGGCCAGTTCCACGATTTCGCCGGTGGCGGTGAAAATGGTGCGTTCACAGATGTTGGTGACGCGGTCGGCCGTGCGTTCCACATTGTGCGCCGCCCACAGAAGGTAGTTGGCCTGGTCTATGGTTTTGGGGTCTTGAATCATGAAGGTCATCAATTCGCGGTAGATCTGGTTGTAGAGGGCGTCCACTTCGTCGTCTCGGCCGGGGATGGCGCGGGCGGTTTCCGCATCATCGTTGCTGAAAGCGACCAGTGCCTGGCGCAGCATGTCGGTGGCGATTTCCGCCATGCGGGGCAGGTCGATTAACGGCTTCAGCAGGGGTTTATCGCCCATCAGGATGTTGATTTTGGCAATGCCTTTGGCGTAGTCGCCCATGCGTTCCAGTTCGCCCGCAATGTCTAAAATGGAAGCCAGCAGGCGCAGGTCGTGGGCAAGGGGCTGCTGGGTGGCAATCACGATCAGCGTGGCGCGCTCAATTTCAAAGCGGAGGGCGTTGATGTCGCGGTCGGCAGCCATGATGCGCCGGGAGGCTTCCACGTCGCGGTGTTTGAGGGCTTCAATGGCGGCCAGCATGGCGTCGCCGACCATCTGGCCCTGTTTGAGCACCTCGCCTTTCAGGTTCCTGAGCTCGGTTTCCAGCACGGTGCGAGGCATGGCTCCTCCTTGTGAGGATGGGAACCGCTTCTTTCGGCATCTGCGGTTGAGGGGTTATCCGAATCGGCCGGTGATGTAGTCTTCGGTGAGTTTTTCTTTCGGGTTGGTGAAAACGTCTACTGTGGGGCCAAATTCTACCAGATAGCCTGCCCGGTCGCTGTCCATGTTTAAAAAGGCCGTGAAGTCGGAAATGCGCGCCGCCTGCTGCATGTTGTGGGTCACGATGACAATGGTGTAGTTTTCCTTGAGGCGCTGGATGAGGTCTTCAATGGTCAGGGTGGCCATTGGGTCCAGGGCAGAAGTGGGTTCATCCATTAAAATGACTTCCGGTTCCATCGCGATGGTGCGGGCAATGCAGAGGCGCTGTTGTTGCCCGCCGGAAAGCGCCATGCCTGATTGCCCGAGGTGGTCTTTGACCTGTTCCCACAAGGCCGCAGAGCGCAGGCTTTGCTCAACAATTTCGTCCAGCACCGATTTTTTGCGCAGGCCGAGCAGGCGCGGCCCAAAAGCGACGTTGTCGTAAACGCTCATGGGGAAGGGGTTGGGGCGCTGGAAGACCATCCCTACCCGGCGGCGGATGTCTACCACGTCTTGCCCTGGGGCGTAGATGTTTTCGCCGTCCAGCAGCACTTCACCCTCCACGCGCGCGCCCGGGATGAGGTCGTTCATCCGGTTGAGGGCGCGCAGCAGGGTGGATTTGCCGCAGCCGGAAGGCCCGATGATGGCCAGCACGCGGTTTTCGTACACGGGCAAGTCTATGGCTTTGACGGCCCGTGAAGTTTTGTAAGTAACCGAGAGGTGGCGGACTTCCATTTTGAGGCTGCTGGCGGTGGCGGCGGCGCGAGAGGGTTCGGTGATGTTGAGGTGAGGTTGCATGGGGACCTCCGAAAAGGGCGCCGGTGAGCGGCAGCGCCGGGGAAAGCGGCGCGGCCCGGCTTCCCAAAGAGGGGTTAGGAGGTGAACATTTTGCGGCGGCGGTAGGCCAGCCAGGCGCGCGCGGCGATGTTGAGCCCCAGCACGAACAGCATGAGCACGAAAGCGACTGCCCATGCCTGGTGGACGCGTTCCTGATAAGGCTGCTGGGCGTATTTCCACAGGGTAAGGGGCAGGGCATCGGCAGGCTGGGCGAAAATGGTGCCGAGGATTTTGCCTGGGCTCTGGTGGTAGCGCAGGCCGGCAGAGATGATTTTGCCGATTTCATAATGGTCGTTGCCGAGGGCGGTAAAAAGCAGGGGGGCGGTTTCGCCCACGGCGCGCGCAATGCCCAACATCACGCCGGTGATGATGCCTTCTGCCGCGGCAGGCAACACCACTTTGAGCGCGGCCAGCCACTCCGGCGCGCCCATGGCCAGCGCGCCTTCCCGCAGTTCGGGCGGCACCAGTTTGAGCATTTCTTCTGCCGAGCGCAGCACCACCGGCAGCATGATGATGGCAAGAACCATTCCGCCTGCAAAAGCCGAAAAGTGTTTTTGCACCGTCACGATGACCGCATAGCCGAAGAGGCCGATCACGATGGAAGGCGTGCCTGCCAGCATGTCGGTGCTGAAGCGCAGGGTGTGGGCGAGGCCGGTGTTGGGGCGCGCCAGCAGGTAGAAGGCCGCCAGCAGCGCCAGCGGGATGGCGATGGCCGACGCTAACAGCACCATCACCGCGCTGCCTTCAATGGCGTGGAGCACCCCGCCGCCTGCAACGCCCATCGGCGCGGGCAGGTGAATGAAAAAGTCGGGGGTGAGGTATTTGCCGCCTTGCAGCAGCACGTAGACGGTGATCCACACCAGCGGCACCACGGCCACGGCGACCGTCAGGCCTGTGAGGGCCAGCATGATGCGGTTGGTGCGTTGGCGGCGGCGATAGTGACGCCGCAGGTCAATGTGTTCGTAGATGCTTTGGCTCATGGCTGCCTCGGAAAGCGTTCAGGCCCGTTTGATGGTGCGGTTGACCACCAGCCAGCGCGCGAGCGCGTTGAGCAGCAGGGTGAGGGCAAAAAGCACCAGGCCGATTTCCATTAAAGCGGAGGTGTGCATGTCGCTCACGGCTTCCGCAAATTCGTTGGCGATGATGCTCGCCATGGTGTAGCCGGGCTTGAGGATGGAATAGCCGCCGCCTGCACTGTTGCCGATGACCATCGTGACGGCCATCGTTTCGCCGATGGCGCGGCCAAAGCCCAGGATGATGGCCCCTAAAATGCCGCTTTGCCCGTAGGGCAGCAGCACTTTCCAAATCGTTTCCCACCGGGTGGCGCCGAGCGACATGGCGGCTTCGCGCTGGCTGCGCGGGATGGCTTGCAGGACGTCGCGGCTGACTGCGGCAATGGTAGGCAGGATCATGATGACGAGCACCAGCGCGGCCCCCAGGCGGGTGAAGCCGGAAGCCGGGGTTGGCCCTTTGAAGAAAATGCCGATGCCGGGCACATGGCCTAAGGGCTCCAGGGCTTTGCCCAGCGGCACGACCACCAGCGGCAGGAAAACGTAAATGCCCCACAAGCCGTACACCACGCTGGGAATGGCAGCCAGCATTTCTACCATGGAGTTCAGGGGGGCGCGCAGCCAGTCGGGCGCCAGTTCTGAGAGGAAGATGGCAATGCCGAGGGCCAGAGGCACGGCCAGCACTAAGGCAATGGCGGCTGTGATGAGGGAGCCGTAAATCGCCGGCCAGGCCTGGAATTTGTCCAGCGCCGGGTTCCAGACCGGTTTGACCCACGGCCAGATGAAATTCCAGCCAAAGGCGTGGCGCGACGGCGCCGACTGCACCCATAATTGCCACGCGATCCAGAGCACCAGACCCACGATGGCGAATGCCGAAAGGAAAAGCAGCACCCACCAGAGCACGTCGCCGTGCTGGAAGTGGTAGGCCAGGCGTTGGCGCCACGGGCGATGGGAAGCATTCATAGGCAAAAATCCTCTTTCCCGCATGGAGAGGGGCCAAAGGGCCGCCGTTTTTATTTTACCGGCCTTTAGGGGCGGGGAAGCCCCCCGAGGTTAAGTTTTGGTTAACGGTGCTTTATTCGGCCAGCGCGTTCACGAGTTCGCGGCAGAAGGCAGGAATGTCGGCGACCACGCGCCCCCAGACATGGTTGCCATCGCGCAGGGCGGGGGCGTTGACCCATTCGGCGCCTGCGTTCACCATGTCGTCGCGAATGCCGCGCGAGCCGGTGGCCTTGCGGCCCTGCACCACGCCAGCCGAGGCCAGCACCCATCCCCCGTGGCAGATGCTGGCGATGATTTTGCCTTGCGCTTCCATCGCACGCACCAACGCCAAGACGTGCTCATCGCGGCGCAGTTTGTCCGGCCCCCATCCGCCGGGAACGACCAGGCCGTCCAGGTCATCGGCGCTGATTTCGGCTGCGGTCGTGTCCGGTCGGGCTTCCAGGCAGTGTTTGCCGTGGAAAACGCGTTGCCTGCCGGTGCCGATGATCATCACTTCTGCACCTTCTTCGCGCAGGCGCATGACCGGCACCCAGAATTCCAGGTCTTCAAAACCTTCTTCCACGAACACACCCACACGTTTGCCTTTGAGTTTCATGGTTGCCTCCTGATAGATTGGCGAATTGCGGTTTGCGATGCCGCTAATCCTGAATCGGAAATCCAAAATTACCCTCCGATGATTTTGCTCAAAAAGTGCGCGGCCAGGCTGAGAAAGATAAAGAAGCCGCTGGAATCGGTGACGGCCGTCACTAAAATGGAAGACGCCAGCGCCGGGTCTACGCCTACGGCCTGCAGCGCCAGCGGCACCAGCACGCCGACCACCGACCCCACGCTGAGGTTCCCCACCAACGCCATGCCCAGCACCAGGCTGAGGTAGAGATTGCCGCGCCAGAAATAGACGCCCACGCCGACCACCGTTCCCACCAGGATGCCCAGCATCAGTCCGGTGATGAACTGCTTCCAGAGCACCCGGGCCAGTGCTTTGGGGGAAAGTTTCCCCAGGGCGATGGCGCGCACCGTCATGGCCACGTTCTGGCTGGCGGCGTTGCCGCCTTGCCCGGCCACCACCGACTGGAAAAGCGCCAGCACGGCGGCCTGGGCAATGATGGCTTCAAAATGGCTGATGACCCACGAGGCAAAGAGGGCGGTCAGGGTGTTGAGGTACAGCCACGGCAGGCGGCCTTTCAATTGCTCCATGACCGGGCTTTCGGGGTCTATGTCTTCGTCGGAAACGCTTGCCAGGTGGTAGATGTCTTCGGTGGCTTCCTCTTCCATCACGTCCACAATGTCGTCGTAAGTGATGACGCCGATGAGACGGTGTTTGGCGTTGACCACCGGGATGGCGGCGAGGTCGTACTTTGCCATAATGCGCGCGACTTCTTCCTGGTCGGTGCCGGCCGTGACGAAAATGACGTCCGGGTCCATGATGGTTTCCATCACGGTATGGGGTGGGGCGACGAGCAGGTCGCGCAGGTCCACCACGCCGACCAGGCGGCGTTCTTTATCTACCACATAGAGGTAAAAGGGAATTTCAGCGCGGTCGCTGACCTGCCGCAGGAATTCGAGCGCCTGGGCTGCGGTGGTTTGCCTGCGCAGCGCGATGTAGGTGGTGGTCATCAGGCCGCCGGCGCTCTCGTCGGGGTAGCCGAGCAGGGGGCGCACCTCGTCGGCGTCTTCCATCTCGGCAAGCGCTTCGCGGGCCTGCTCGGGCGGAAGGTCGCCCAGCAGGTCGGCGGCTTCATCCGGCTCCATTTCGTCCAGCACGTCGGCCAGGCGCTCTGTGGGGATTTCTTCCGCTGCTTCTGCCGCCTCTTCGTCGTCCAGCTCTTCCAGCAGGTCGGCAATGGTGGCGATGTCCAGGTGGGTGAGCAGGGTGTGCTGGTCGTCTTCGGCGAGCCGGCGGAAGACTTCCGCGCGGTCGGCGGGGTGCAGGGTCAGCCAGATGGCGATGGCTTCGGCCGTGCGGCCGGCGCGCAGGGCGCTTTCTATGCGCTTTTGCTGGAAATCCAGACTTTCGGCGGTGGCAATTTGCATGGCATTCCCTTTATGGCCGGAAGGCTACCGGCGGGGCGTGGAAAGCAGAAGAAAGCCCCGCGCCCGGGTCGGACGTTCCCCGAAGGCCGGACAGACACTTGGGGGGCAGGGGTCAGTATACGAATTCGCGGATATCGTAACGGCTGATGAGCGGCCGGCTTTCCCCAAAGCGCAGGCCGGCGCGAATGGCCTTTTCCTGGGCGGTGCATTCTTCGTGGGTGAGCGGTTTCAGGTGGGCGGCGGCGGCATCGCGGGCGTAGGGCATGTTTTCGGTCACCACCAGTTCGGAAAAATAGATGATGTCCCGGCTGTCCAGGGGCATTTGGTTGATGAGGGCGATGGTGTCGCGCACATGGGCGGCGGCATAGAACTGCCCGCCTGCGCCGATGAGCACGATTACGCTGACGGCCACGCCGCCGGCTTTGAGGGCGCGCACGGTGTGCAGGACGTCTTCCGGAGTGCCGGGTTTGTGCAGGAATTGCAGCAACGGCGCGTGTCCGCTTTCCATGCCGATGTAAACCCGCTTCAGACCGAGGGCTGCCAGGCGGGCGTAGTCGGCCGGTGTTTTCCGTTCGCCGCTGAAGCTGTCCAGAAAGGCGTAGATGCCGCCCCACGCGCCGGGGTGGGTTTGCAGGTGGTTGGCCGCGCGGCTGCTTGGCCGCCCGATGCTCCCCCATGCTTCGGGGAAGACTTGGTTGGCAATTTCCATCAGCGGCACCAGGCGTTTCATGGGCACGGTGAGCGCGTTGGCGTCGCCCAAAAAGATGCCGTGCCGCAGGTAGATGCCTTCGCCGAGAAAATCTTTCACGGCCTCGGCATGCTGCCGGAAGGCTTCCGGCGATTTGACGCGAAAGGGACGGTCGCGGTAGAAAGTGCAGAAGGTGCAGGTGTTGAACGAGCACCCCAGTGTGGCTTGCAGCACGATGGCGCTGTACTGGTCGGGCGGCAGGATGCCGATGGGGAGGTAGATTTGGCGATACCGGTCTGCGTCGGCGCGCGATTTTTCCTCATCCCAGGCGATGGCGCGCTGAAAGAGGGTGTGCCCCAACGGCGGCAGTTCGGCGTTGCCTCGCAAGGCGCCGCTTTGGAGGTCGGCGTAAACCGCCTGCAGCAGTGCGCGGCCGCGCGCTTCTATTTTCAGCGCTTCTTCCTGCGGAAGCCATCGCCGTTCGCGGCGGCCGCGGGCGCGCCACTTGGTCAGCATACGCCCGTCCAGCGCGCGGCGGTAAACCGTGCCCTGGGTGATGAAAGTGCGCGGCCGCCCTCCGCCTTCATAAGCCGCCGTGAGCAGGTGGCCTTCCCAAACGGTGCTGACCGTCAGGCTGCGTTCCCGTTCGCGGACGCTGATGGTGATGCGTTTGTCGTGCCATTGGCCTAAAATGACCATGGGCGTGCTCCTGTGTTTCGGTGCCGGGTGATTCTGGGCCTCGATCTACGTAACTGTCTACGTAACTGTTCAGCCTGCCCGCGATGCGCACCCAGAAGCATAAAAAGAGGTTAACGCAAAGACGCAAAGAAAGCAAATGGCGCAAAGAGCAATTCTGTGTTTTCTGGTAATTGCCTACCCAAATCGTAGCGCTGGCAATGCAGGGCGTGTTTTCACACCGCGTTTTCCTTTGGCGCCGCTGCCGCTGCGTTGACCCCACCCCCGTCCCCTCCCCGCATGCGGGGAGGGGAGCCAGGGGAGGGGTATGGCAAAGGCACAGCGCATCAAAACGCATGGAGGGCACCACAGCGTAGGCAGTTACGTTTTCTGTGCCAATCTGTGAAATCTGTGGATTTCCTGCCAGGGCTGAGCAGTTACCAATCTACGGGGGAACCGATGACGACTTACCGATCCCCTCCGCCCCAATTGTACCCTGAAGTGGTAGAATTCCTTTCATGTGGCGCGTGGATTTTCACCTGCACACCCGTTTCTCGCCCGACAGCCTGACCTCGCCGGAAGCCGCGTTGCGCGCGGCGCGCGCCCGCGGCCTGGCGCGGCTGGTCGTGACCGACCACAACACCATTGCGGGGGCATTGGAAGCCCGGCGGCTGGCGCCCGCGTTTGTGATTGTGGGCGAAGAAGTGATGACCACCGAAGGTGAACTGCTGGCCTATTTTCTGGAAGAGGGCGTGCCCGCCGGTTTGCCGCCGGAAGAGGCGCTGGCGCGTTTGCGGGCGCAGGGGGCTTTTGTGGCGGCGGCACACCCCTTTGATGTCCGCCGGAGGGGCCACTGGGCGCCGGATGCCCTGGAACGCATTGCGCCCTTGCTGGACGCCGTGGAAGGCTTCAATGCCCGCTGTTTTTCGGCGCGCGCCAATCGCCGTGCTGTGCAGTTCGCCGCCGACCACGGTTTGCTCGTCCTGGCCGGTTCGGATGCCCACACGGCCGCGGAAATCGGCCGCGGGGTGATGGTGCTCCCTCCCTTTGAACCGACCGCTGCGGGGCTGCGTGCTGCCCTGCGGGAAAGCCGCCCCGCCGGTGCGGTTTCCCCCCCCTGGGTGATGGTGGCTTCCCGATATGCCAAATGGCGCAAACGGCTGGCTTCCCCCGAGAGATAAGGAGAAGTGCCCATGGGCGCTTTCAACCGTTTTCTTGACCGCCTGTCTGAGTTTTTTGCCGAACGCAAGGGGCTGTTGATCATGCTTGGCGCCGGTCTGGTGGCCATCAATTTCGTTTTCCAATTTATCCCCGGCTGGGTGGGGGAAACCAACCTTTTCCTCCATCTCGGCATCCTCACCGCCCTTCTCGGCATCCTCCTCGCCTGGGCGCTCTAACCGACCATCTGACTATCCGACCACGCGACGCTTTCCCCCGTGCTGCTCTTGTTCAACAAGCCCTACGGTGTGCTTTCCGCCTTTACCGACCGCGAAGGCCGCCCCACCTTAGCCGAATACATCCCCGTGCCGGGCGTGTATGCCGCCGGGCGGCTGGATTTGCGTTCCGAGGGTTTGCTGCTGCTCACCGATGAGGGCAGCCTTGCCCATCGGCTGACCCACCCCCGCCACAAACTGCCCAAGACCTACTGGGTGCAGGTGGAAGGCGTGCCCGAGGAAGCGCAATTACAGGCGCTGCAGGAAGGCGTGGTGGTGAAAGGCCGCCGCACCCTGCCCGCCGAGGTCAGCGTCATTCCCGCCCCGGGCCTGCCGCCGCGCTCCAGGTCCGTAACGCCCCATGGCCCCACCGCGTGGCTGCAGATTGTGCTGCGGGAAGGCAAAAAGCGCCAGATTCGCCACATGACCGCCGCGGTGGGACTGCCCACCCTGCGCCTCTTCCGCTGGGCCATTGGCCCCCTCACCGTGGCCGGTTTGCGCCCGGGGCAGTGGCGCTACGCTGCTTCCCGCGAGGTGCGTGCCCTGAAACGTGCCTTGCAAATGCGGTAATGACGGAAAATTGCCAATGGCGAATGGCGAGTGGCGAGTTGCGAATTGCGAAGTGTGCTTCCCCAAATCCCCTAATCCCTAATCCCTAATTTCCCCAATTCCCCCCAATTCCCCAATCCTATGCCTACCATCTCATCTCTCCCCGATTTTCTCAACGCTGCCCGCAAGGCCGGTCTGGTCGTTCACGACGACCCTGTCTCCCGTTATCTCTACAGCACCGATGCCTCAATTTATCAGGTGCACCCCCTCGCGGTGGGCTTCCCGCGTGATGGCGATGAACTCGCGGCGTTTGTGGCCCTTGCCGCCGAGCACCATGTGCCGCTGCTGCCCCGCGGCGCGGGTTCCAGCCTGGCCGGGCAGGCGGTGGGCGAGGCTGTGGTGCTTGACCTTTCCCGCCATTTGAGCCGCGAGGTGGTCATTGACCCCGAAGCCCGCACCGCTACCGTGCAGCCGGGCGTGGTGCTCAAGGAACTCAACCGTGCCGCCGCAGCCCACGGCCTGCAGTTTGGCCCCGACCCGGCTTCTGCCGAGCGCGCCACCGTGGGCGGCGTCATCGGCAACAACGCCACCGGCGCGCATTCCATCCGCTACGGCATGAGCGTTGATCATTTGCTCCGGGCCGAAGTGGTCTTTGCCGACGGCACCACGGGCGTGTTAGCGCCGCTTTCCCCCGACGCCCGGCCTGACAATCCCACCATCGCCCGCCTGCTTCGTATAGCCAATGAATTGCGGCAGGGGAAAGCCGCCGAAACCCTGCGCGCCCACTGGCCGCGGGTCTGGCGGCGGGCTTCCGGCTACAACCTCAATTATTTGCTCCCCTGGACGCCTTCCCGCCCGCCCCGCTGGTACGCCGAAGACGCGCCTTACCCGCCCTTCCCGCCGGAGCAAATCCCGCTGCAAGCCCTGTTGGCGGGCTCGGAGGGCACCCTCGCCGTCATCCGGCGGGCGACTTTCCGCCTGGTGCCCCGCCCCAGGCACACCGCCCTGGCCGTGCTGCCTTACCCCAGCATCGTGGCCGCCTGCGACGACACCCCCCGCTTGCTTTCCTACGGCCCCTCGGCGGTGGAACTGCTGCCCCGCAGCGTTTGGGAAGCCGCCCGCGGCGTGCCCGCCTACGCCGGGCTGCTGGATTTCCTGCCCGCAGGCAACCCCGCGGCAATCCTCATCGTGGAATTTGCCGGCGATGACCGCCTGCTGGTGCAGGGGCAGGCACGCGCCCTCGCCCGCGAGGGCTTCCTGGCGCTGGATGATGAAACCCAGGCGCATGTCTGGAAGGTACGCAAGGTGGGGCTGGGGCTTTTGATGGCGCGCCCCGGCGAAGTCAAGCCGGTTTCCTTCATGGAAGACATTACCGTGCCGGTGGAGCACCTCGGCGAGTTCGTGCGGGCGGTGCAGGCCATCATGAAAGAGTTTGGCGTGGAAGCCGAATTTTATGCCCACGCCTCGGCAGGTTGCCTGCACATTCGCCCTGGCCTCAACCTGAAAGACGCCCGCGACCGCGGCAAACTGCGCGGTTTGGCGCAGGCCGCGATGGCAGCCGGTATCCGCCTGGGCGGCGTGCCCAGCGGGGAACACGGCGACGGCATCGCCCGCAGCGAATTCCTGGAAGCCGCCTTTGGGCCGGAAATCATGGGGCTGTTCCGCCAGGTGAAGGCTGCTGCCGACCCCCAAAACCTGCTCAACCCCGGCAAAATTGTGGACGCGCCTCCCATGGATTCCCACCTGCGCTACGGTGAGGATTACCGCCCCCAGGGCTGGACGCCGGTGCTGGATTTTTCCGACGACGGCGGCGTGGTGGGCGCGGTGGAAACCTGCAACGGCGCGGGCGTGTGCCGCAAGACCGACGGCCTGATGTGCCCCACATTCCAGGCCACCCGCGACGAAGACAAAAGCACCCGCGGCCGCGCCAACCTGCTGCGGGCGATGATTGCCGGGCATCTGCCCGCAGCTGAGGAAGCCGCCTACCGCGCCCTGGACCTCTGCGTGGCATGCAAGGGCTGCCGCGCCGAGTGCCCCTCGGGCGTGGACATGGCGAAGTTGAAATACGAATTCCTGCACCGCTACTACCAGCGCCACCGCCGCCGTGTGCGCGATTGGTTCTTTGCCTTCTTCGGAGAAGCCGCTCCCTGGCTCTGGCCGCTGGAACCGGTGTTTCGCATCGCCAATTGGGGGCCGTTGCGGGCGATCGCCGCCCGTTTGCTGGGCCTGGCCCCCGACAGGCTGCTGCCCGTGCCCCAGCGCACCGCCGTTGCCGAGCCCTGCAACGAGCGCCCCACCGTGCTCTACCTGGCCGACCCCTTCACCCGCCATTTCGAGCCGGAAGTGGAACGCGCCGCCCTCCGCCTGCTGGAAGCCCTGGGCGAGCGGGCGGCCGTGGTGCCGGTGCTGGGGGCGGGGCGCCCGCTGATTTCCAAAGGCTTTTTGGAACAGGCGCGCGCCAAAGCCCGCAAGGTGGTGGACGCCATCGCCCGCCTCGACCCCGAAGGCCGCCTGCCCGTGGTGGGCGCGGAGCCTTCCGAAATTTACACCCTGCAGGATGAATACCCCGATTTGCTGCCGCAAGACCCGTATGTGGCCGCGTTAGCCCGCCGCGCCTGGCTGTGTGATGAGTTTTTCGTGCGCCACGGGGGCTGGGCGGCGCTGTGGCAGAGCACCCCGCCGTGGGAAGGCGAGCCGGTGCTGCTCCACGGCCACTGCTACCAGAAAGCCCGTCCCCCCGCCGACGACGGCCTGCCCGTCGGGCAGGAGGCCACCGCCGCCATGCTGCAGGCCGCGGGCGTGCCGGTGGAAATCATTCCCAGCGGGTGTTGCGGCATGGCGGGGGCTTTCGGCTACGAAGCCGAGCATGACGACCTTTCCATGCAAATTGGCGAACTGGTGCTCTTCCCCGCGGTGCGCGAAGCAGGCGAAACGCGGGAAGTGGTTGCCCCCGGCACCTCGTGCCGCGCCCAAATTGAACACGGCACCGGCCACCACGCCGATCACCCCCTGGTGCTGCTTGCGGGGAGGTTGAGATAGTCGGGTAGTCAGATGGTCGGGTGGTCGGCATGCCAAAAGAACATTGCCCGAAGTGGGTTTGTCTGGGTAGGTGTCATTGCGAGCCGCCGCAGGTGGTGCAGCAATCCCACGCAAGGCCGCAGCCGAGATTGCTGCGCTTCGCTCACAATGACAATGAGGCCATCGGTTACGGGCAGCCGCCCTGCCCCATGGTTTCGCGACGTTGCCCCTGCAAATGTTAGTTGCCGGGCCAAACAGTTACCAATCTGTTAGAATTGTGGCGCATTTGGATTTACCTGCCCGATGAAAAGATTTGCTGTGTTGAGGAATGCATTGTCGCGCTCAGTTTTCCCTATAGGAGCCTGCCATGCAGTTTCATCTAAAGACCGCCGAAATTTTTGTTCCCGACGGTACGCCTACCGAAGAGGCCCTGTCGCGCACCACGCATTGCTGCTTTGCTGCCCACCAGGATGACATTGAAATCATGGCAGCCGCGCCCATTTTGGCATGCTTCCAGAACCCCGAAAAGTGGTTTACCGGCGTTGTAGTCACTGACGGGCGCGGTTCCCCGCGGAACGGGCTATATGAGCGATACAATGACGAAGAGATGCGCCTGGTACGCTTCAAGGAGCAGCGGAAAGCGGCGTTTGTCGGAGAGTATGCCGCCCAAATCATGCTGGATTACCCCAGCAAGGTGGTTAAGGATGGCAGCAACCCTGCACCGGTAGAGGATATCCTTGCGGTGCTGAGAGCGGCGCGTCCGGAAGTTGTCTATACCCACAACCTGGCCGACAAACACGACACCCACGTGGCTACGGCATTGCGGGTCATCGCGGCGCTGCGGCGGCTTCCCCCGGAAGAGCGCCCTCGCAAACTGTACGGCTGCGAGGTATGGCGCGACCTGGATTGGATGGTGGACAGCGACAAGACCCCCTTTGACCTTTCGTCGCAGGAAAACCTGCAGGCAGCGTTGCTGGGGGTGTTCGATTCGCAAATCAGCGGAGGGAAGCGGTATGACCTGGCCTCTCTGGCGCGCCGCCGGGCGAATGCCACTTATTTTGAGCCGCATGGGGTAGATGCCCAAACTGGCCTCTCTTTTGCGGTGGATATGACCCCGCTGCTTACCGATGAAGCGTTATCGCCGGCGCTTTTCATGGACGGTTTTATTCAGCGCTTTGCGGATGATGTGCGTCAACGTATTCACAGGCTGAGCGGTCATTCGTGAGATGGCTTTTTTACCTTGCCACGGGGGAAGGCAGCAATAGCAGCCTGCCCCCTTCGTCTGCTCTGGGCTCTAACTTTTGCGTCAGTGGGTTTCCCCTGCCCGTTTGCTGGCTTGCGTAGAAAGTTCTGTTTTTGTGGTGCTGCCGGTTAAAAGCCGCAGCCAACGATTGCTTTTGCGAGAAATCGCTGTTGAGGAAAAAATGAGCCTCTTGGATGAGATTCTTTCCCAGCCGGAAATTCTGGCAAATACCTTGAAAGCCCAGCGGGCGCGCGCGGAAGACATCGCGGCCGCGGTGCACTCGGCCGCACCTCGTTACATTTTTCTCGCGGCGCGCGGCACTTCCGACAATGCGGGGCGTTATGCCAATTATCTGTTTGGCGCGCACAACCGCCTGCCCGTGGCTCTGGCGGCCCCTTCGTTGTTCACGCTCTATCGTCAGCCGCCGCGCCTTGAGGGGGCGCTTGTGGTTGGCATTTCGCAGTCGGGGGAGTCGCCGGATATTGTGGGTGTGTTGGAAGAAGCGCGCTTGCAAGGTTGCCCAACGCTGGCAATTACCAATGCGCCACAATCCCCTCTTGCCCGGGTTGCCGACAGGGTGTTTCCCATTATGGCGGGGGAGGAAAAAGCCGTGGCCGCCACGAAGACCTACACGGCAGAATTGCTGGCGATTGCCATGCTTTCCGCGTCTCTGGAAGGGAACCCCGCTCGCTGGAATGAGCTTGCTCGCGTGCCGGCGTGGGCAGCCCGTGCTCTCGCGGATTATGAAACCACCCTTGGGCGCGTGGAGCGCTACCGCTATATGGAGCGTTGCGTGGTGCTGGGGCGCGGCTACAATTATGCGACTGCGTTTGAGTGGGCATTGAAACTCAAGGAACTGACCTACGTTACTGCAGAGCCGCTTTCTTCTGCCGATTTCCGCCACGGCCCTATCGCAGTGGTGGAACCCGGTTTCCCGGTGGCGGTTATTGCGCCTTCGGGTAAAGTTTACCCTGAAATTGAATCTTTGTTGCACCGCCTGAGGGAAGCCGAAGCGGAGTGTATTGTGGTTTCCGACAACCCCGAGGCGCTGGCTTTAGCGCAAACGCCTTTGCCACTGCCGCCCGGCATCCCAGAGTGGCTTTCGCCGCTTGTGAGCATCCTGCCGGCGCAAGTTTTTTCTTATGGGTTGACGCGTGCCAAAGGCTTCAACACTGAACACCCTCGCGGGTTGAAAAAAGTGACGAAAACCCGATGAGCATTGCGAGGGGCCCGCGTTCGGTGCGGCGTGTTTTGGGGGCCGTGTCCAGTCAAATGAAAATGTTACCGGAAGGGAAATAACCGCCAAATGATAATGTTACCGGAGCAAAGTGACCGCCAAATGATAATGTTACCGGGACGGGGGTGGTATCTGGCGGGGTCAGAA
>JALUXH010000001.1 GCA_027019065.1 Anaerolineales bacterium | reverse complement strand
GTTTGCTTCCTCGGTGATTTTCGGCCGCTTCAAGCCGGAAACCCCTCGCGGGCCGAAAGTTTCCGAAAAAGGCCGCTGGGTGATGGCCTTTTTCGGCGGGATGATTTTCCTTTACGGCGCCCGCATGGCCCGCGGCTGCACCTCTGGCCAGGTGCTTTCCGGCGGCGCGACACTCTCCGCAGGCAGCTGGCTGATCGGCATTGTGATGTTTATCTTTGCTTTTGCCACTGCCATTGCTGTGCGGAAACTGTGGAACTGAGGAGGAGACCATGTTCCCATTAGCCTCCATTCACGCACTCGGCAAGACCGGCCTGGCGCTGGTGGAAATTCTCATCGGCATTGGCTTTGCCTTTGGCCTGGAAATCTCCGGCTTCAGCAATTCGTATGTGCTGACAGGCCAGTTCTACTTCCGCAACGGCCGTGTCATCAAAGCCATGTTCACCTCCATCCTGGTGGCGATGGTGCTGGTGTTCGGCTCGGTGGCGTTGGGCCTGCTGGATTACGATGTCATCTGGGTTGACCCCACGTATCTCTGGCCCGGTGTGGTCGGCGGCGCTCTGATGGGCATCGGCATCATCATCGGCGGATACTGCCCCGGCACTTCGCTGGTTTCGGCCACGGCGCTCAAAAAAGACGCCTGGTTCTTCGTGCTGGGCGGCCTGGTGGGCACCTTCCTCTTTAGCGAAACCGAGCAACTGTTTCACTACTTCTACAACAGCAGCTTCTACGGCCGCCTGACACTGATGGACGTCTTCCACCTGAATGCCGGGGTGGTGGTGTTTTTGATGGCGCTGATTGTCGTCTTGACTTTCTGGGCCAACGAATGGGCGGTTGGCCGTTTCAAGCGGGAAGACAGCCAGCCTGCGCCGACGCCGCGCTGGGCGCCGATGGCTTCGGTGATCGCGCTGCTGGTGGCCGCGGGCGTGTGGGCCATCTGGCCGACCTGGCAGCAGCGCTGGAATCAGGTGGCGGCCACCCAGGAACCGCTTTTGCAGCAACGCCAGGTGCAGATCAGCCCCAACGAACTGGCAACAACCCTGAACAAAACCCGGCCCCTCCAGACGGTCATCGTGGACGTGCGCGATGATTACGACTATAACCTCTTCCACCTGCGCTGGTCTCGCCACATTCCGCTGAACAACCTGCTGGCCGCGACGCCGGAATTCCGCAAGATGGCGCAAGATACCCCGGCCACGGTGTTCGTCATCGTCAGTAACGGCGAAGCGCAGGCCACGGAAGCCTGGAAAATGATGGCGGCAGAAAAAGTGCCCAACGTCTATCTGCTGGAAGGCGGCCTCAATGAATGGATCAAAGCCTTCGGTGAAAAAGACCTGGCTGCAGGCAAAATCATGGAAGCCAAAGCCGCCGGAAACGCCAAACTGCTGGATTATTACTTCGCGGCAGCGCTGGGCGACCGCTACCGCGCCGCCGATATGCTGGCCGATCCCGACAACGATGAGATCATTGAAAAAATCAAAGACCAGTTCGTGCCCAAGATCAAAGTCAAAGGGCCTTCCGGCCCCGCGGGCGGCGGATGCGGCTAACGCCTCCTTCTCCTCCCAAGCCCCCGATGCCGTCGGGGGCTTTTTGGTTTGGGGGGCGGGGCGTTTCGTGGTATGATTACTGCGGCGCCCTGCGGAACGCCGATTTCCAAAGCATAGGTGCATAACCGATGGACGAACGCAAAATTACCATTATTGAAGGCCCACCGCCAACCTTTGAAGCGGCCGGAGACGATTGGGCGTTCTCTCTGGTAGAAGGGCCTGCCCTCAGCCAGATCGCGGTCACGCGGGTGCGTGCGCTGAACGGCCCCGCCCTGGTGGAGCGCTGCTATCGCGCCTGGCGGCAGCGCGAACCCATCCACCTGGAATTTCGCGCCCCCGACGGCCTCATTCAGCGCGTGCCCATCGTGGCTGCCCATTACAGCCGGATGGACGATGCCGATGTCCTCCGCCTGTGGGTTGCCGTAGACAACGCAGACATTCAGGTGGAATACGAATTTGTGGACGACGATGAAGACGAAGAAAACGGCGAAGCCACAGATTTTTCCTCCATCGCGCCCGAGGACCTGGTGCTGGATCTGGGCGAAAACGATGACGAGGACATTGCAGACTTTCACGAGGCGGACGAAGACGACGCCGATGAAGGCTTTGATGACGCCGGCGATTTGCTGACCGGGCTGGGCTTTTGAACGCCTGGCGGCCGACTTTTAACGCCCCCGCAAGGGGGCGTTTTTGTCGCCAGGGGCCAAAAAGGAGGTTTGTGATGGAATCGCCCTTGCATATCACCCGCGACGGTGCGGTGATGGTGCTGACGCTCAACCATCCGCCCGTCAACGCTTTCACCCACAACCTGACGATGGCGCTGCAAAAAGCCCTCGGTCAGGCCGGACGCGACCGCACGGTGCGGGCTGTGCTGCTCAACGCCGCCCACCGCGCGTTCAGCGCCGGCCAAGACCTGACCGAATTGCAGGCGGTGGAAGGCGAATCGCTGCGCGCCCACCTGCAGCAGACCTACAACCCCCTGATTTTGCAACTTCGCCGGTTGGAAAAGCCGGTCATTGCTGCGCTGCACGGCGCGGTGGCGGGCGCAGCGTTGGGCGTGGCGCTGGCCTGCGATTTGCGCCTGGCTGCCGAAGGCACCCGTTTTCTGGTGGGCTTTTCAGGCATCGGGCTGGCCCCCGATTCGGGCGTTTCCCTTTTGCTCCCTTTGATGATGGGGTTCGGCCGCGCCACCGAATACGCCATCACCAACCGGCCGTTCACCGCCGAAGAGGCGCTGGCCTGGGGCGTGGTCAATCGGGTGGTGCCTGCCGACCGGCTTCAGGAAACCGCCCTGGCCTGGGCGCAGGAACTCGCCGCCGGCCCCCTGACCGCGCTGGGGCTGACCAAACGGGCGCTCAATCGCGCCCTCATGCCGCACCTGGAAGCCGTTGTGGACTACGAAGCCCACATCCAGGATATTGCCGGAAAAACCGCCGAGCATCGTGAAGGCGTGCAGGCCTTTTTGGAAAAGCGCCCGCCCAACTACGGCGTTGGGGAAGGCAGGGGCGGCAGCGGCGGCGCCTGATCGCCAAAACAGATGCCGCTTTCCCGCGCCGTGCGGACGGCGTCGCATTCGGGGTCCACGCGCTTCACGTGGGCGGCGACTTCGTCTAACGGCAAAGCAGCCGCTTGCATTTGCCGCAGCACGGCCACTTGCCCGAACTGCCGGTTCACGGCCAGGCGCACGGCTTCCCCGGCAAGGGTGGTGGCGAGCCAGCGGTCAAAAGCCGAGGGCGAGCCGCCGCGCTGCAAGTGGCCCAGCACGGTCACGCGGGTTTCCACGCCGCAGGTTTCTTCCAGATATTTCCCCACGAACTGCCCAATGCCGCCGAGGCGGGGCACCACCACTGCATCGCCCGGGCGGGCAATCACCTCGCGGCCGCCTTCCGGCCGCGCGCCTTCGGCCACGGCGACAATGCTTGATTTATGCCCGCGCGCGATGCGCACCTGCACCGTTTCGCAAAGCACTTGGTAACGGAAGGGGATTTCGGGAATCAGGATGATATCGGCGCCGCCGGCCAGCCCGCCGTACAGGGTGATGAAACCGGCTTCGCGTCCCATCAGTTCCACGACCATGACGCGGTGGTGGGCTTCGGCGGTGGTGTGCAGGCGTTCCAGGGCATGGGCGGCGCAGTTGACGGCGGTGTCGAAGCCAAAAGTGGCATCGGTGCCCCAAACGTCGTTGTCTATGGTTTTGGGCACGCCGACCACCGGCACGCCTTTATGAAACAGGTCGCGGGCAATGCCCAAAGTGCCGTCGCCGCCGGCGACAATCACGGCATCCAGCCTTAGCGAACCGATGCGGGCCACCACTTCGTCGGAAACATCCACGAGCATTTCCTTGCCCGCGCGCACCACTTTGCGGGCAAAAGGATTGCCGCGGTTGGCCGCGCCGAGGATGGTACCGCCGCGGGCAAGGATATCTTCCACATCCCCGAGGGTCAGGGGGAAAACGCCGTGGGGGTTGAGGAAACCGTCGTAGCCGTCGCGCACGCCCAGCACTTCCCACCCGTAGGTGAGGGTGGCCGAGCGGACCACCGCGCGGATGACGGCGTTCAGGCCGGGGGCATCGCCTCCGCCGGTAAGAACGGCCATACGGGGCATGGTTGCGCCTCCTGATCGCTGGGGCAGGTAAAGGGCAGACAGAAGCATTGTACCCCAATTCCTGCAGAAAGGTTAAAGCCCGCCGGCGGGGGGAAGCATATGATGGGCGGGCAGAAAGGCGTCACTGTTCAGCCCACCTGTGATGAAAACGCCAAGGCACACAGGAGGCCCAAAGGCTACCACGGCATCACGCCAAGAGTGCAAAGGGAACAAAGACGCAAAGTCAACTTCTGTGCTTTCTGGGGTTGCAATCGGTGCGAATCTGTGGAATCTGCGTAATCTGTGGTTTCTCCTTGCCTGGGCTGAACGGTTACGAAACCGCAACGCTCGCGGCTTGAAAGCCTGCCCGGGACAGAACATCCGACGCACTTTCAATCGCCGGAAAGCGGGCTCAGCGCGTAGGCTGGCAGCGCGGCGGCGCGGCGGGCAACTTCCAGGGCGTAATCCACAATCAGGCCGGGGATGTCCACGCCGGTCAGCGGCACGGTGGTATGAAATTCCATGCTGTGGTTGATTTCGTTGACCAGGTAGCCGCGCTCGGGGTGTTCAAACAAATCCAGCGCCAGCACCCCGCCGCCGACGGCTTCCGCGGCCTGCAGGCAGACGGCTTCCAGTTCGGAGGTGACGGGGCACACCTCGCCGCGCCCGCCGCGGGCGGTGTTGGTAATCCAGTGCTCGGCGTAGCGGTAGATGGCCGTGACCACGCGGTTGCCGATGACAAAGGCGCGGATGTCGCGGCCGGGTTTGCGGATGTATTCCTGAATGTAGTAAACCTGATGGAGGGGCGAGCCGAGGGCGGCTTTGTGCTCCAGCACGGCTTCGGCGGCGTCGCGGTCGTTGATTTTGGCGAGCAACCGCCCCCACGAGCCGTATACCGGTTTGAGCACCACGGGGTAGCCGAGGCGCTCCATGGCTTCCAGGGCGGCTTCGGGGGTGAAGGCGATGGCGGTTTGGGGCTGGGGCACGCCCGCGGCGGCCAGGGCGGCGCTGGTGCGCAGTTTGTCGCCGCAGGTTTCCACCACTTCGGCGGTGTTCACGGTGGGAATGCCCCACGAGGACAGCACCCGCAGGGTGTAGAGCGAGCGGGTGTAACTCAGGTTGCGGGCAATGATCACATCGTAGCGCTGCCACGCGGCGGGGTCTTCCAGCATCATGTGCTGGCCGCGGTCGTTGATGCGGTCGTAGGGGATGCCGCGGCGTTCCAGGGCGGCGAAGAGCCATTTTTCTTCCACGCGCAGGCGGGTGTAGAGCACGGCAATACGGGGTTGGGTGGAGCGGGGCATGGGGAACCTCCTTTGGAAGGGCAGGAAAACGAAAAGCCCCCCGACCGGCGGTCGGGGGGCGGTAATGAACCTTGGGTTGGGCGCTGCTCAGGGGCCAAACGCCAAAGGCCCGCCGGCCGGTCGGTGGCCGTGGGTGGTGCGGGCCTTCTTCTGCTTCATGCCCCAAAGGGCGGGGAAAGCGGGGGCTGCTTCTGACATGGTTTTTTCTCCTTGCGCCCAAGTTTAGCCCGCTTTGGCGAAATGTCAAGCCCCCAAGATAAAAATTGCGTAAAAATTCAAGGCGTGGTATGCTTGTTTTTTGTGGCTGCGCCATCATTTTGTGTATCTGTTCAGCCTCGGTAAGGAGGAACCGCAGATTCCGCAGAAAAGTAGCCGCCGATTTCGTAACTGCCTACGCTGTGGTGCCCCCATGCGTCTTGATGCGCTGTGCTTTTGCCATACCCCTTTCCTGGCTCCCCTCCCCGCATGCGGGGAAGGGACGGGGGTGGGGTCAACGCAGCGGCGGCGCCAAAGGAAAACGCGGTGTGAAAACACGCCCTGCATTGCCAGCGCTACGATTTGGGCAGGTAATTACCCGATTTCACAGATTAGCGCTGGTGAAGCGAAAAACGCTAAAAAGCACATCGCTCCCTTCCGCTTCTTGGCGCCCTGGGCACCCTAAAAATCCGCGGCCATCCGTTTTATCCGCGTGATCCGCGGCCTGTTTTTCCAAGGCTGAACAGTGACCATTTTGTTTTGGGAGGCTTCGGTATGTCCGCTCAAGTGAAGCGTCGTCTCGGCCTGGGAATGTTCGCGGGGGGCGTTTTGCTCGCTTTGCTGATTGCCGGATTGAGCACGTGGGCCAACACCGAGGCTGTGTATTACGGCTTCCCTCACATGACCATGAACCGGCTGACCACCCTCTCGTGCCCCCATTTCATTGCCTGGGATGAAGAGTCCGAAGTGCAGGTGCGCCTGACCAATACCAACTCTTACCCGGCAACGGTGGGCATTAAGTCGTGGGTGAGCGTGCCGCTGGCCTGGGAAATCCATACCGACCACCGCAAGCTGCAGCCCGGTGAGACCTGGTTGTGGGTGCGCCCCATCGGTTCAGAAGAGAACCGCGTGCTGCGGCATTTTGTTTTCGTGACGGCGTACGCTTTTGGCGGCTACCCCATGCCGCAGCGGCAAAGCACGTGCGGCATTTACGTTTTGCCGCTGCGGGGCGTGCGGGGCGATACGGTCATGTGGCTGGCGCTGGCCCTGACGGTGGTGTTGCTGTTCGGCGGCTGGTGGCTGTGGCGGCGCAGCGGCGGCGAGGAAGCCACGCCCACGCTTCCCCGCTGGACGGTGCATTTCTTCCTGGTGCTGGCGCCTTTGACGGTCGCCACGGCGCTTTGGCTGACATGGGCGCTGGCCATTGCGTTGCTGGTGGTCAGTGTGCTGGCGATTGTGATCGTGGGGCTGAGCAGCCTGATGCACGCCTGAGCACCCGCACCACGCGGCCGCGCGGGCGGTCTCGCCACAGCCCGCCGGCCGGTGGGCCTGGATGCTTTCGCCATGCCCCAGCGCCTTGCTTTGCGTCGGCTCGGCGGGGTGAGGGCGGTCAGGCGCGTCGTTGGCCCATGGGGGCGCGGCAGCCGGGAAGCGCGCCCGCTTTCAGGGCGGCCACCACCTGAGCATCGGTTGGGAACTTGAGGGGCGGCAGGTCGGTAAGGGGGAAAAAGCGCACGGCCGTCAGGTCTCCCCCGGCTTGCAGGCGGCCGCCGGTACGTTTTCCGCAGTACCACACGCCGACGGTGTGGTGGGCGGGGTCGTGGAAGTTGGAATGCACGGCCGCGATGCTTTCCAGCGCCACGGTGAGGCCGGTTTCTTCGGCGAATTCCCGCACGGCAGCCTGGGCAATGCTTTCATCCCATTCCACGTGGCCGCAGGGAATGCACCAGCCGCCGTCGCGGCGCAGGCCGAGCAGCAACCGGCCGCCTTCCAGCAGTACGACGGCCACGCCGGCGGTGGGGTTGCGGTAGTGCACCCAGCCGCAGCGGGGGCAGCGCAGGCGTTCCCGCTCGCCGTCGTGGAACGGCTCCAGGGGGACGGCGCAGTAAGGGCAGTAGCGGTAGGGGCCGCGGCTCATCTTTGCCCTGTCAGCACGTATAACCCCAGGGTGCGCGGCCCGAAAAGCGCGGCGCTGACGGTATCCATTTCGGTGGTTTTCGGGGGGAAGGGCAGGTTGTTGAGCAGGCGGTCGTGCAGGTTGCCGGCTTCCCGCCGGAAGTAGCGGGGGTGGTAGGTGATGACGACTTCGGCAGGGGTGCTGAATTCCAGCGTAAATTCTTCCATCAGGTCAAGCAGGTGGCGCGAAGAACGCGCTTTTTGCAAGGGGGCCAGGCGGCCTTCTTCCAGCACGAAAAGGGGCAGCATTTCCAGCATTTCGCCGATGATGGCCTGGCCGGGTTCCAGGAAGCCGTGGTGGTAGAGGTAGGTGAGGGAAAGCGCGCCGAGCGCTGTGTAGATGTGCCCCACCATGCCGCGGATGTGGGTGAGGATGTCAAAGATGGCGGCGCCTGTTTCGGCCATGCGGGCGGCTTTTTGCACCAGCCAGCCCAGGCCGATGCCTGTGGTGTGAGTGTCGACGATGTAGATGGGGAAGCCGCCGCCCAGCAGCGCTGCGGCTTCGGTGCAGTGTTGAAAGAAGCCGGAAAGGCTGCTGCCCATGGGCAGGAGGAGCAGGGCATCGTAGTGGGGCATCAGGTAACGCAAATGTTGGGCGATTTCCGGCGCGGGGGGCACCAAAAAACGGGGCGGGGTGCGGTGGATGAGAGAAGGCGGCAGGGCAGTGGTCAGGGCGCTGCTGGGAGGCAAATAGCGTTGCCCCTCCCAAAGTATGGGGAGGGGCAGCATGTGCACGCGCGGGTGCTCTGCAAAAGAAGGCGGAAGAAAGTGCGCCGAGGCGTCGGTTACAATGCCTACACCGCGCATGGTTACTCTATTGAAAGGATGAGGGGGTAGTGGGGCTGGCCGCCGTATTGTACTTCTATTTCCTGGTCGGGGTAGTCTTCGCGCAGCCGGTCGGCCAGCTGGTGGGCGCGGCTTTTGGGAAGCCCATCGCCGTAGAACATGGTGATGAGTTCGGCTTCTTCGGCTTCTGCCTGGCGCAACAGCCCCAGCACGGCGTCTTCCAAAGTGTCGGCAGCGAGAATCAGGCTGCCGTCTAAAAGGGCAATGTATTGGCCTGCGCGCACGGCCACGCCGTCCACTTCCACGGTGCGGGTGGCCTGGGTGATTTCGCCGCTGATAACGTCGGCCATGGAGGCTTCCATGGCTGCGGCCACTTCATCCAGCGCGCCGTCGGCGTCAAAGGCCAGCATGGCCGCCAGCCCCTGCGGCACGGTGCGGCTGGGGATGACCCGCACCTGCTTGACGGTCACTTCCTGGGCTTGCCGGGCGGCCAGGATGACGTTTTTGTTGTTGGGCAGGATGATGATTTCGTCGGCAGGCAGGTTTTCGAAAGCCCGCAGCATGTCTTGCGTGCTGGGGTTCATGGTCTGCCCGCCTTCCACGATGGCGGCCGCGCCCAAACTGGCGAACACGCGGGCGATGCCGTCGCCCGGGGCCACGGCCACCACGGCGAGTTGGCCGGGCTCTACGTTGGCAAGTTCGTAGCGTGTGCCTTCCGCTTTTTCGGCCTGTTCTTCCATTTGGGCCAGCAGGTTTTCCATGTGCACCTGGGTTACTGTGCCCAGGCCCATGGCATAATCTATGGGCTTGTAGCGGCTCTCGGTGGGCACGTGGATGTGCAGGCGGTACATGCCGTCGCCTTCGCCCACTTGAATAGAAGTGCCCATGGCTTCCAGGGTGGCGTAAAAGGCTTCCAGGTCAAGGGGTTGGTGGGGCAGGAAGTCCACCACCACTTCGTAATCCTGTCCGGGCTCCACGGCGTCGTGGGCGTGTTCCAGGTTGAGGGAAGCCAGCGGCTTGACGGCGGCGAGGGCTTTGTCGAGGGGCAGGCCGTCAATATGGCGCAACATGCCTTCAAGGATGAAGAAAAGCCCCTTGCCGCCGGAATCAACCACGCCGGCTTCTTTGAGCACGGGCAGCAGTTCGGGGGTGCGTGCCACCGAAGCGTCGGCGGCCTGCACAATGGTTTCCAGCAAAGCGATGGGGTCGTCGGTGTGGCGCAGGGCTTCTTCGGCCGCGGCGGCGATGTCTTTCGCTACGGTGAGGATGGTGCCTTCCACAGGCCGCACCACGCCCTTGTAGGCCGTATCGCGCGCCTCGGCCAGCCCGGCGGCCAGCAGAGGGGCCGTGAGCGTGGCGGCCTCGCCGGCCGTTTTGGCAAAGCCGCGCCATAACTGGGAAAGGATCACGCCGGAGTTGCCGCGTGCGCCCATCAAGGCCCCGTGCGCCACGGCTTTGCACACCTTGCCGAAGTGCGCTTCGGGGGAGTCTTTGATTTCATCCCATGCGGCCTGCATGGTGAGGGTCATGTTGGTGCCGGTGTCGCCATCGGGCACGGGGAAGACGTTGAGGGCGTTGACGACTTCCTGGTTGGTGCGCAGCCAGGTGAGCGCGGCTTCCACCAGGCGTTTGAGGGCTTGCCCGTCAATCGGCTTGCTGCGGAGGGCACGGCGGCGGGTTTCGTTCGGGGTCGTTGTTACAACCATGAGGGCTCCTACGCTTCTTTGGCTTTTTTCGCCTTACGGCTTTTTCGGGTTTCTTCTTTTTTCTCGTCCCCATTGCTGACCCGCAGGCCGCGCACATGCACGTTGACGGCTTTTACCGGCAGGCCGACGGTCTTTTCCACATGGTAGCGCACGAGGTTGGCCGCGCTGTTGGCAACGGCGGTGATGCGTGTGCCGTATTCTACGATGATGTAGAGGTCAATTTCAATGCCTGCGTCGTCGTAGCGCACGGCAATGCCCTCGGTAGGGTCTTTTGCCAGCGCGTGGGCAATGCCGCTCACCAGATTTTTGGGGGCCAGCCCCACCACGCCGTAAGATTTCTGCACGGCCTGGTAAGCAATGGCGGCAATCACTCGCGGCGCGATGCGGATGGTGCCTAAGGGGGTTTTGTCATCGGTCATCGGGAAACCTCTCCGGAGGGTTGGGAAAGCCTCATTGCGTTTCAAGAAACTCCGGGCCGGCGACCACGGCGTTTGGGGAAGCCTTCTACTGGCCGGCCGCACAACCCTGTGCTTTTCGTTAAACCCAAAACATTGCTTCTGGGCGCGGTTTGTGGTAAGATTGCGCGCGCCCTGCGGAGACCGCATGGCTTTTTATGTGTGAGCAATCTCGGTGAAAAGGATGGGCATCATGGCGAAGTGCGAAATTTGCGGTAAAACGACAACTTTCGGACGGAACCGCCCGTGGTCAAAAAAGTCCACGCCCCGCACTTTCCGCCCCAACCTGCACAAAGTGACGGTGTGGGAAAACGGGCGCAAGGTGCGGAAGACGGTGTGCACCCGCTGCCTGCGGACGATGGTAAAGACCAAAGGGTAGGCGACCGGTTTTGTTCGGTAGTCCGGCGAGAAAATCACGGCCAGGCCGTGATTTTTCGCGTTAAGCGGCCGCTTTTTGCAAAGCCGCCAGCCCGGCGGCAATGCCTTCCGGATGATGGAAGATGGCGCTGGCCGCCACGAAAACATCGGCTCCGGCGGCGCGGGCCTGGGGCAGCGTTTGGGCGTTGATGCCGCCGTCTATTTCAAGGCGTGCTTTGGGGTGCTGCTCATCCAGCCGGGAGCGCAGGGCGCGCACTTTGGGCAGCACTTCGGGCAGGAAGGCCTGCCCCGAAAAGCCGGGATTGACCGACATCACCAGGACCAGGTCGGCCAGGTGCAGCACGGGGAATACGGCTTCGGCGGGTGTGCCCGGGTTGAGCGCCACACCGGCTTTGCAGCCGAGGGCATGAATTTGCTGCAAGGCGCGGTGAATGTGGGGTGTGGCTTCCACGTGCACGGTCAAGAGGTCGGCGCCGGCGCGGGCGAAGGCTTCCAGCAGCGGCTCGGGGTGTTGGACCATCAGGTGCACGTCCAGCGGGCGGTCGGTGGCGCGGCGGGCTGCAACCACAATGGCCGTCCCCAGGGTCAGGTTGGGCACAAAATGGCCGTCCATGACGTCAATGTGCAGCCAGTCGGCGCCGGCGGCCACGGCAGCCGCGATTTGCTCGCCCAGGCGGGTGAAATCGGCAGAAAGAATGGAAGGCGCAAAGAGGGGCTTCATGGCAGCCGCAATTATAGCATAGGGCTACCTCGGGTAACTGTTCAGCCTCGGCAAAGAGAAACCGCAGATGACGCAGATTCCGCAGAAAATCATCCCCAGATTCCACAGATTCGCACCGATGGCAACCCCAGAAAGCACAGAAGCGTCGCAGAAAACACAGAAGTTGACTTTGCGTCTTTGCTTCCTTTGCGCTCTTTGCGTTACTTCCCTTGTATGATAAAAAAGTAGGGGGCAGATGAGCCGAGCGCCTGGCCTGAGCGAAGCCGAAGGCCAAGCGAGGCTCAGCGGGGGACAGGAGAGATTGGCCACGAGGCAGAGCTTTGTCAGTCAAAGCTTTGCGTCTTTGCTTCCTTTGCGCCCTTTGCGTTACTTCCCTGGCGCCTGGCATTCTAAAAATACGCAAGCACCTGTGACGATCGGCGGCTGATTTTTCCGGGGCTGAACAGTGACTACCTCGGCCCGTGGTAGGCAAGGTAAACCCAGACCCAGAGAGGAATCAGCCCCCCTACGGCCGCCAGTGCCAGCAGGGCGAGGGCTGCCGTCAGCCAGTCTATGGCCAGGGGGTCGCGCGAAGGAGAAGCAGCAGGGGGCGCGGCCTGTGGGGAGGCACCGGCGGGGGCCGCGATGGCGGCGGTTGGCGGGGCCGCGGAGGGCAGGTTTTCGGCCAGGTGCACCAGCACCCGTCCGAACTGGTCGGCGGTGCGGTAGCGGGCGGCAGGTTCTTTGGAAAGCACTTTCAGCAGCACGGCTTCCAGGGCTTCCGGCAGGTCGGGCACATAAGTGCGCGGCGGCACCGGCGGGGCTTCCCGATGCAGCCGGGCGAGCGCTTCGGGGGTGTCTCCCAGGAAGGGCAGGCGGTGGGTCAGCATTTCGTAGAGCACCACCCCCAGGGCGTAAACGTCCGATGCCGGCAGGGGGGGCTTCCCGGCGGCCTGTTCGGGCGAAAAATACCGCGGCGACCCCCAGACCACCGTTGTGGAGGTCTGGGCGGTTTCCCTGATGCCGGCCCAGGCGCGCGCAATGCCGAAATCGGTGACTTTGAGCCGCCCATCGGGGGTTACGAGGAGGTTTTGGGGTTTGAGGTCGCAATGGACCAGACCCAGCCGGTGCATGTAGCCCAACCCCGCACAGGCCTGGACCATCAGGCTGAGGGCCTCTTGCGGCGGCAGCGGCGCGCGGGCGTCGATGATTTGCCGCAGTGTTTGTCCGGGCACGTACTCCATCACAATGAAAAGGCGGTTATCGGTGTAGCCGAAGTCGTACACCGTGACAATGTTGGGGTGGTTCAGGCGGGCGGCTGCTGCGGCTTCCTGGCGGAAGCGCTCGCGAAAGCGGGCGTCGCGGGCGTACTCTTCTCGCAAGATTTTCACCGCGACGGAGCGGCCGAGCAGGCGGTCATGGGCGTAGTAAACATAGGCCATGCCGCCGCGCCCCAGCAGGCGCTGGAGTTCGTAGCGTTGGGCAAGCAAAGAGGGTGTTGACATGAGGTTGCCTCGCAGGGGAAGGGGGCATGAGGTATTTTACCGCAACGCTCGCTGCACCGCCTGGCTTTTCTCGCCACGGAGGAAACCCCAGGGGCGCAAAGCGTCACGCGAAGTGCACAAAGCAGCCGCGATAAAAGTCAAGCCGCGGCAAGGAAAGCGACGACGCAAAGTAAACTGCTGTGTTTTCTGCGGTTCTTCGTAACTGCCTACGCTGGGGTGCCCTCCATGCGTCTTGATGCGCTGTGCCTTTGCCATACCCCTCCCCTGGCTCCCCTCCCCGCATGCGGGGAGGGGAGCCAGGGGAGGGGTCAACGCAGCGGCAGCGGCGCCAAAGGAAAACGCGGTGTGAAAACACGCCCTGCATTGCCAGCGCTACGATTTGGGTAGGCAATTACGGTTCTTCTGTGCTTTCTGTGGGTGCCATCGGCGCTAATCTGTGGAACCGGTGGATGCTTTTCTGTGAAATCTGCGCCGTCTGCGGGTTCCCTTTGCCGGGGCTGAACAGGTACAAAAAGGCGCCGGTTTTCGGCGGACGCCGTGTGCGCCCCGGATTGCCCCTCTTCTCGCCGGTGGTATAATAATGAAGCCCGCCCGCGCAGCATCGGGCGGGTTGTTATGTCTTGCTCATTGCCTTTCCCTTTTCCGGAAGCGTGCTTATGACCATTGGCAACGTCATCTCTGTAGACATCAACGATGAAATGCGCTCGGCGTATCTGGACTACGCCATGAGCGTGATTGTGGCCCGCGCGCTGCCCGATGCGCGCGACGGGCTGAAGCCTGTGCAACGCCGCATTCTCTATGCCATGCACGATATGGGCCTGCGCGCTAACAGCGCCTACAAGAAATCTGCCCGCATCGTCGGCGAAGTGCTGGGCAAATACCACCCCCACGGCGACCAGGCCGTTTACGAAGCCATGGCACGCATGGCGCAGGATTTTTCTATGCGCTACCCCCTGGTGGACGGCCAGGGCAACTTCGGCAGCATTGACGGCGATTCCCCCGCAGCCATGCGCTACACCGAGGCCCGTCTCAGCCGCATGGCCGAAGAAATGCTGGTGGATATTGACAAAGATACGGTGGATTTTGCCGACAACTTTGACGGCAGCCTGCAGGAACCCGTGGTGCTGCCCGCCCGCATTCCCAATTTGCTGGTCAACGGCGCATCGGGCATTGCCGTGGGCATGGCGACCAACATCCCCCCGCACAACCTCGGCGAAATCACCGCGGCGATGACCTTCCTGATTGACCATTACGACACGCTGGATGATGTCGGCGTGGACGACCTGCTGCAGTTCGTCAAGGGGCCCGATTTCCCCACGGGCGGCATCATCGTGGGCACGGAAGGCATCCGCCAGGCCTACACCAACGGGCGGGGCCGCATTGTGGTGCGGGCGCGCGCCGAAATAGAAGAAGTGAAGGGCGGCCGCCACCGCATTGTGGTTACGCAAATTCCCTACCAGGTGAACAAATCTGCGCTGATTGCCCGCATCGCCCAACTGGTGCGGGAAGGCCACATTGACGCGATTTCCGACCTGCGCGATGAATCCGACCGGCGGGGGATGAGCATCGTGATTGAACTCAAGCGCGGCGCGCAGCCCCACAAAGTGCTCAACCAGCTTTACAAGCACACCCCGCTGCAATCCACTTTCAGCGTGCAGCTGCTGGCGCTGGTACACGGCGAGCCGCGGCTGCTTTCCCTCAAGCGGGCGATGCAGGTTTACATTGAGCACCGGCGGGAAGTCATCCGCCGCCGCAGTGAGCACGAACTGGCCAAAGCCCGCCGCCGGGCGCACATTCTGGAAGGCTTGCTGCTGGCGCTGGCGCATCTGGACGACATCATCGCCACCATCCGCCAATCGCGCGACGCCGACCATGCCCGCGAGCGCCTGATGCGCCGCTTCCGGCTGAGCGAAGCCCAGGCGCAGGCCATTCTGGACATGCCCCTGCGCCGCCTGGCCGCGCTGGAACGTCAGAAAATTGAAGACGAATACCGCCAGATCAAAGAGCAGATTGCCTACCTGGAAGACCTTCTGGCGCACCCCAAAAAGATTCTGGCCGTCATCAAGGAAGACCTGCTGGATGTGGCCGAGGGATACGGCGACGAACGCCGCACCCTGATTGCCCGCGGCGCCAAAGCCGACATCCGCGAAGAAGACCTGGTGGCCGACGTGCCGGTGCTGATCACCCTGACCCAGCGCGGCTACATTAAACGGATGCCGACGAGCGCCTTTCGGGCGCAAGGCCGCGGCGGCCGCGGCGTGGCCGGCCATACGACCAAAGAAGACGATGAAGTGGTGCTGCTCATCCCCGCCCGTACCCTCCACACCGTGCTCTTCTTTTCCGACCGCGGCAAAGTGTATTCCGCCAAGGCTTATCAAATTCCCGAAACCCGCCGCACGGCCAAAGGCATGGCCGTCATCAATCTGCTCCACATGGAGCCCGGCGAGCGGGTCACGGCGGCCGTGGCTGTGCCCGATTTTGACCAGGCCGAATACTGCTTCATGGCCACGCGCCAGGGCGTGGTCAAACGGGTGGCGCTGCAGGAATTTGCCGCCGTGCGCCCTTCGGGGCTGATTGCCATTTCCCTGCGGGAAGGCGACGCCCTGGAATGGGTGCGCCTCACCCGCGGCCACGATGATATTCTGCTGGTCACGGCGCAGGGGCAGGCGCTCCGCTTTCGGGAAGACGAAGTGCGCCCCATGGGCCGCCAGGCCGCCGGCGTGACCGGCATTCGCCTGAGGGCCGGCGACCGGGTGGTCTCTATGGATGTGGTTGAGCCGGGCGGCTTCCTGGCGGTGGTGACAGAAAAGGGCTATGGCAAGCGCACGCCGCTGGATGAATACACCCGCAAGCACCGCGCCACCCACGGCATCCGCACGCTGGCAGCCGGCGCTGCCGAGAGGGTGGGCCCGATTGTCGCCGCCCGCGTGGTGCAGGAAGACGACCACCTGACGCTGATTTCTTCCGGCGGCATTGTGCTGCGCACGCGCGTGGCCGAAATTTCGGCCATGGGGCGGGCAGCCCGCGGGGTGCGGCTGATGCGTCTGCAGGCCGACGACAGCGTGGCCTCGGTGGCGCGCCTGCCGCGGCAGGGCTGACCTGCCCGGCGCGTTTTTCTTCGGCAGGGGAAAAAGCACGGACGGCGCGCCGGCACGCGCCGTCCGTTGTGGTTTGGGCTTCGGGCAGGGCGTTTAGCGTTTGAAACGAAAACCGCGCTCTTCGGTGTTCAGCACCCAGGCGACCAGTTCGCCCACCCGAATGGTGAGGTCATCGGGGCGCCATTCGCGCGCCGCCGGGTAAATGCGGTCGTCGCGCGAAGAGGTGTCGCCGCGGCTCTGCCGGCGGATTTCTTCCAGCAGGCGGCGGAGGCGCTTTTGCCAGCGCGTCAGGTTGGCGGGGGTGAGGTCCACCCAGCCCTGCTCGGCGGTTTCGGCCTTGATGACCGGCCCCCGCAGCAGGCGTTTGCCGTCGGCCAGCAAAATGGGGATGCCGATGGAGATGATTTTCTGGCGCAGGTCGGCGTCGGCGCCGACGAGGGCTTCCAGCGCGGCGGCGGCTTCTTCGGGCGCGGCTTCCAGCGCCCTATCCAGGCTGCCGTAAACCCGCTTCAGCAGGAAGGCTTCAAAGAGCAGTTTGGAAAGCCGCGGCGGCCCGAGAATTTCAAACGCTACCGACTCGCCGTGTTCGGCTTCCAGCTGGTGCAGGCGGTTGAGGGCGGCTTCCCGCAGGTAGGCGGCGCGGTAGGTGGGGCCCATGGTGGAAGCATCCAGCGCGGCGATGACGTCTTTGCCGGTGTTGCCGCCCAGGATTTCCCAGACCACATTTTGGGCAATTTCCTCCGCGGTGACCATTTCCATCTGGCCGAGGGCGGTAATCATGGCATATTCGCCCGCCGCGAAGAGGCCGTTTTCGCCGGTGTTGATGTAAACGGCTTCCAGCACGCCTTCCTGCCGCCGGCCGAAGGGGCCTTTGGGAACCAGGCTGGCAGGATCGGCGGCGTCCACGGCCTGGTCGGGCGGGCAGTCGTAGCGGGCGTAGGGCTGCCCGTGGCGTTTGATGGGGCCGTAGCCGATTTGCTTCCAGCCGATCATCGCGGTGGGCTTGATTTCCTTGACCACCGTCGGGCCGTCGGGCGTGCGCGCCATCAGGAAGGTGAGCAGCGTCTGCGCGCCCGCGACCGCGGCCTTGGACATCAGCACGCGGGAAGGCTTTTCCTCACCGTGGGTGTAGGGGATGTTCAGCCCCATGCCGCCGGTGCCGCTGGTGCCGACCTTGATGTAGGCCTGGGTGCCGGCGCGCTTCATCGCGGCGTGCAGAATCTGCACATGCCGCACCAGTTGGGGAATGTAGAGGGAAGCCAGCAGGCGCTCTACTTCGTCGCGCCAGTCCACTTCGCCTTCAGGTTTGGCGATTTGGGTTTCCAGGTGGCGGCTGGTGGTGTAAACATCCTGATAAGCCACCACGGTGGCGGTGTTCATGCAGTCCACCACGATGTGGGCGGGAAGGCCGCCGAGGTTTCCCCACGTGCCGGTGATGAGCTGGTAGAGCAGCGAGGCTTCCAAAATTTCGTCGCTGAGGCTGCCGAGGATGTCGTCCACCAGCCGGCGGCGGGTTTCGGGGTTGGCGAGCACGGCCTGGCGGGGCAGGGTGTCTTCCCGCTGCCATTCCACCCGCAGGAAAACATCACCCCACGCCGGTAAAATCTGCGTGGGGCTGTGGGGAAATTCGGCCTTCAGTTGGGCTACGGCTTCTTCGGCTTCAAACTTGCGCAGGGAAGCAATCACGAGGCGGGCGGGGCGGTGGGGAAGCATCTCCCGCGCCACGGCGCGCCCCACCAGGCCGTAGCCGCCTAAGATCAACACATGCTTGCCTTGGATATCCACAGCACGCTCCTTGTGTGAAGGGTTTGGGGCCGCAAATGAGGCTGCGGCAAGGTTAGGATACTCAAAAACCGCCGCGGGCGCAAGGGGGTTTTGCTGAGCGGAGGGCTTGCCAGCACACCCCCCAACCCAACAGGGGCGACCTTTTGGCCGCCCCTGCGGTTATTGTGGGCAAAACGCTATGTATCTATCCGAAAAAACGGCGGGGCTGTACGATGCATCGCCTTGCGGCGACGACTTCGCTGCTGATCTCCCTAACCCCCGCCCTGGCCGCGCAACGCGCGGCCAGGGCCGCCCCCTTCCCCTCTTAGTAAGAGGGGAAGGGGGCAAAGGAGCCGAGCCGTAGCGAGGCTCCTTGGGGGAAGGGGAGATCGGCGTCCTTGCCGAGAAGGAGAGCCGCGGGCACGGTGGATTTTTCGGATAGGCTCTATGCCCGCAATTGCGCCTTCAGTTCGCGGGTGAGCGCCTTGACGATGCGCTTGCGGATTTTGGCGGCGTCTTTGTCGGTGAGGGTCTTTTCGGCGTCCTGATAGGTGAGGCGGTAGGCCAGGCTCTTCTTGCCCGCGCCGATTTGCTCACCGCGGTAAACATCAAACAGCCGCACATCCACCAGCCGCCTGCCGCCTGCCTTGCGGATGACGGCTTCCACTTCGGCGGCGGGCAGGGCTTCGTCCACCACCACGGCCAGGTCTTCGCGCACGGGCGGGAAGGGGGAAATGGGCGTCAGGGCGTGGCCGTCGGGCACGTGGGAAAGCAGCGCCGCGGCGTCTAAGTCGGCGAAGAGCACCGGCGCGGCGTCCAGATCCAGGTCGTGCGCCACGGCGGGGTGCAGTTCGCCCAACACGCCCACGGGCTCGCCGTTCACCAACATTTCGGCGCACTTGCCCGGGTGCAGGGCGTGGTGCTTGCCGGGGCGGAAAGCCACATCTTCCAGGTGAAGCGCCTCGGCGAGGGCTTCCAGCACGCCTTTCAGGTCGTAGAAGTCCATGGGGGCGGCGTCGGCGCCTTCCCAGTGGGGCAGTTCGCGGGGGCCGGTGAGCGCCACCGCCAGCCGCAGGTTTTCGCGCGGCAGCAGTTGGCCTTCCCGCGGCAGGAAAACCGGCGCGATTTCAAAGAGCGCCTGCCGCGGCGCCTGACGGCTGTTCCGCACCACCACCTCGGCCATGCTCGCCAGCAGGCTGCGGCGCAGCACGCGGCGTTCCTGGGCAATGGGGTTGACCAGGCGCACGTAGTCGCTTTCGGCAGGGGCGGCATCGCGGGCGTCGGGCGGGTAGAGGCGGGCTTCCCATTCGGGGGAGGTGAGGCGGTAGGTGATGACTTCCCGCATGCCCAGCCCGGCCAGGGCATCGCGCAGGCGTTCCTCGCGCTCCAGGGCAACGTTGGGGCGCTGGGGCGGCAGTTCGTCGGCGATGCGGGTGGTGGGCAGGCGGTCGTAGCCGTAAAGGCGGACGATTTCCTCGGCGAGGTCGGCTTTGCCGATGACGCCTTCGCCGATATCCAGGCGGTGGGGCGGGGTTTTCACCCGCAGGGCGTCGCCTTCGCGGGTGCAGGTGAATTCCAGGCGGGTGAGCAGGTCGGCGATTTCGTCCAGGCCGAGGCGAATGCCGAGGGAACGGGCGACGTCGTCGGCGGTGAGGAGCACTTCGGGGTCATGCTGCGGCCTGGGGTAGGCGTCCAGGAAGCCAGCGGCGACCGTGCCGCCACCCCATTGGCGCATGAGTTCCAGGCCGCGGCGCAGGCCGATTTCCGCCACCGCAGGATGCACGCCGCGGGAGAAGCGGTAAGCCGCCTCGGAGTGCAGTTTCTGCCGCTGGGCGGTGCGGCGAATGTTGATGAAGTTCCACGAAGCCGCTTCCAGCAGCACATTGCGGGTGGCTGCGGTCACTTCGCTTTCTTCGCCGCCCATGATGCCCGCAATGGAAAGCGCCCCGGCGGTGTCGCAGACCAGCACGGTGAA
Organism: Anaerolineales bacterium; assembly: GCA_027019065.1. Taxonomy (GTDB): domain Bacteria; phylum Chloroflexota; class Anaerolineae; order Anaerolineales; family DRMV01; genus DRMV01. Next base: position 4,955 of record JALUXH010000001.1, on the reverse strand, counting down.
GTCGTCCAGGGTGCGTTCCACGCCGTCAAGGGTGGTCAGTTTTTCGCCCGGCCGGGCAGTGCGGGTGATAATCGTGGGCGGCTTGCCGCCGGCGCGCTCCACCAGCACATCGTAGTCAAAGGCGTGCAGCGGCTCGCCGGTTTCCAGCATCACATAGTTGGTCGCGTCCACAATGTTGTTGATAGGGCGCATTCCGGCGAGTTTGAGGCGCATCCGCACCCAGAAGGGGCTGGGCTTGATTTCCACATCGCGAATCAAGCCGAGCATGAAGCGGGGGTTGAGGTCGGGGTTGGTAATCTGGATAGCGGCCTGGCCTTCAATGGGCGCGCCCTCGGCAAGCACATCCAGGGAAGGCTTGCGCAGGGGCTTGCCGAGGATGGCGGCGGTTTCCCGCGCCACGCCGAGCACATTGGCGTTGCGCGCCATGTTGGGGGTGATGGCGATGTCAAACACCGCGTCGCCGAGGTAATCGGCGAGGGGCGTGCCCACGGGGGCGTCGTCGGGCAGGTAGATGATGTCGTCCATTTCCTCGGAAATGCCGAGTTCCTTTTCCGAACATACCATGGAATACGACACCACGCCGCGGATTTTAGCGCGCTTCAGGGTGATGAGTTCCCAGTCGGGGGCGTGGCCGTTGTAGAGGCGGGCGCCTTCGCGGGCGTAGGCCACCTTGAGGGGCTTTTCCAGCGGCTTGCCCTTGAGGGGCAGCAGGGAAGGCGCACCGGTGAGCACGATGTGCTCCTGACCGCCGTCATCAAGGCGGCAGAGCACCAGCCGGTCGGCGTTGGGGTGGGGGCGCACTTCGTGAATGGCAGCGACCACGAATTTGTCGGCAGGCCATTCCAGGCCGGAAATCTTGAATTCGTGGCGCTGCCCCTGGGGCATGGGCAGGCCGACGTAGCGGACGGCTTCAACTTCCAACCCGGCGAGGGTAAGCCGCCGGGCGAGTTCTTCAACGGAAACGTCAATTTCAACAAAATCTTTGAGCCAGGAAAGGGGGACGAGCATGGAAGCCTCCGTGTGGAGAGAATGAAGGATGAGGGTTTGTGGTGTGCGACGAGGTGCAAAGAGGGTAACGCAAGGTCACTGCTCAGCCCGAGCAGAGAGAAACCGCAGATTTCGCAGAAAAACATCCACCGATTTCACGGATGAGCCTGGTTGACTGACAAATCTCACTTGGATGGTTCTCGTATTTAATCTCTCCCTACCCCCGCTCTGGCGACGCTACTGCGTCGCCAGAGCCGCCCCCTTCCCTCCCTTAGTAAGGGAGGGAAGGGGGCAGATGAGCCGAGCGCCTGGCCTGAGCGAAGCCGAAAGCCAGGCGAGGCTCATCGGGGGATAGGAGAGATTGGCCACGAGGCCGAGTTTTGTCAGTCAATCAGCGGATGAGCACAGATTGGGGCTGATTGGGTAAAAAACGCGTATCTATTCAGCCTCAGCCAAGAAAACCACAGATTTCGCAGAAAAACATCCACCGATTTCACGGATGAGCACAGATTAGCGCCGATGGCACCCACAGAAAGCACAAAAGGACCGTAATTACCTGCCCACATCGCGGCGATGGCAATTCCGGGCGTGGGTTCACACCGTGTTTTCCTTTGGCGCCGCCCGGCGCTGCGTTGACCCCACCCCGTCCCCTCGCCGCATGTGGGGCGGGGAGCCGGGGGAGGGGGACGACAGTGGGGCGCCTTTGGGGGCTGTTTTCCTCCGGTTTTCCCTCCCCGCTCCCCGTCGGCGGGCAGGTTTTCCCCAGAGAGCGCCGGTTTTCCACAGAAACGCCGGTGTTTTCCACAGGGCGGCGGGGAAAACTCAAAAGCAGGCCCCGATTTGCACCGGCAGGGTAATCACCAGCGCGGCCAGCATCATCAGCCCCACCATCGCCAATCCGACGCCATACAGACGCACCAGCACCAGCAGCCCGCGATGCCCCTCCGGCTGTTGCGCCAGGCTTTCCAGCCATTGCCGGTAGGGCTTGCGGGTCAGCCACCGGAGCAGCACGGCGGGCGGACGGCGGGCAATTTCTTCCTCGCTCAGCCCCCAGCGCCGGAAGTTTTCCAGCCGCACCGAAGCAAAAGCCCGCAGGTAACGGGCCGGTTGAAAAATGAAAAGCCGCCCAAACCAGCCAAACAGCATCACGGCCAGCGCCGCCAGAAGATCCAGAATGAGGGAAAAGAAAGTACACATTACCGCAAAGACCCCTGATAAATGCGCCCTGCCGCCGCAACGAACAGCGTTTGCGTTTCGGGGTCGACGGCAAAGGCCGTCATGGTTGCGGGAAGCGGGCGGGCAGGCCGGTATTGGGTCACGAACTGAAGGTGATAAGAAAAGCGGTATACCGCCCCGGCCGCCGCGTCAAGGATGTAAAGCGAGGGGTCGGGGGAAGAAGCCAGCACCATTTGGGTAAAGCGGGTGTTGGGAATCACCGGCGCGGGGCTGCGGCCGGGGCGGGTGTCGTTGTAGGGCAGTGCTTTGCATTTCATGGCGTTGCCGGAAGCCTCGGCGCAACGGGTCATCTGCCCGTCGGCGTGCAGCAGATACAAGCCGCCGCGCTGCACGGCCATCTGGATTACGGTTTCCATGCCTTCCGGGGCGCCTTCGGTAAAGGCGTTGTAGGGGGTGCCGCTGAAAGTTCCGGCGCCGTCCATGGTCACAACTTCTACCGCTTTGGCCGGAGGGTCCAGAATGTAAAGGTCGCCGTCCTGGTAAGCCACCTGTTGGGGGCGCTGCCAGTGCGCCGGGGCTGCAGGAGGCAGCGCAAAGGCGGTGGCCTCTCGTTGCGGCCCGCAGAGCACCCCATGCTCTGCGGCGTCGATGCCCACCACGCTGTAAGCCTGGGGCTGCAACTGGCGGCTCAACAGGGCGGCATCGGCCAACGGCCCGACCTGCAGTTCGCCGTACACGCCCGGGCCGCACGAAAAATTGCGGTCCAGGGTGTAATGACGCCCGCGAATTTGAAAATGATAGACCCGCCCGTTCGCCGCGAGGGCATAAAGGTCGGCGCCCTGGAAGAGCAGCCGCTTCACCGGGCTTTCTGCGGGCAGGCGGTCGGAAACCGGCCGGAAAGCCACCCGCTGCACGCCGTCCAGTTGATCCAGCGCCTGGGTAATGCGCGCCCGCAGCGTTTCGGCGTCGGCCGTGCGGTTATAAGTTTCGGCGGCCTCCAGGTCGTGCAGCGCTTCCGCAAAAGCGTTTCGGCGGGTAATCGGTTCTTGAATGGCCTCGGCCTGCCGGGCTTCGGTTTGGGCGAGGGCAAAATAAGCCTCATACTGTTTCAGGCGGCCTCGGCGCACGAAAACGACTACCGCCACCGTGACCACCACCAGCGGCACGGCCACGGCGGTGAGCGCCATGAACGACCGCGGCAGGGCAAAAACTTCATCGGCGGAGGTGGAAAGCCCTTGTGCGGCCACCTTGCGGAAGCCGGCGGCCAGCCCCTCGCCCGCCCGCCAAAGGGAAGCCAGCCCGCGGCGGAGGGTTTCGCCCGCCGCTGCTCCGGCCGCCCGCACTTTGGCAGCCGCCGGGAAGCCCGGCCCGCGCCGCCGGGGTTTCGGCCGGGGCGCCGATGCCTGCTTTGCCTGCGGCGCGGCAGGTTTTGCGGGCGGGGGCGTGCGGCGGGGCGGCTCGGGCGGGGGGGCAGGAGCGGCGGCTTCCGGCGGTGCGGGGGCGGCTGCGGCCACCGGCGGAGGAGGGGGGGCGGTTTTCCGGGGGGCTTCCGGCGTTTCGTGTTCGTCTGGCGGGGCGGCGGCCGCAGTCAACACCACGCGGCGCACTTCCGGCTCGCCCACGCGCACCTGGATGATGGCGCTTTCCTGCTGCGCGCCGCCGTAGGCCACCAGCCGCCGCAGCAGGGGCGAAATTTTGCGGGCGGCTTCCAGACGCAGCACCCGCTCATCCCAGGCTGCCGGAAAACGCGGCGCTACGACCAGCGCATCGCCGGGCTGTACCGCCGCACTGGCAAAGTAGAGCCGCGCGGCGCGCCCTACCCCCAGCCCGCGCCCGCTGAGCTGGGGGTCGTGATAATGGGTTGTGTGTTCACCCAGCACGGCCGCGTGCATTGGGCCGGAAAGCGCGAGGTAAAGGGTGTGGCCGCGCCAGACGGCAAGGGTCAGCCACCCCACCGCCTGTTTGCCGTGGGGGGCCAGTTTGCGGTTGCGGTTGAGGAAAAAGGCGTTCAGGGCATTGGCCAGTTCTTTCATTGCCGCGGTGACCGAGCCGTTCAGGCTGAAATAGCGCTCGGCCAGTTTTTCCAGCAGGGCGCGCTGGTCTTTGGCCCCCAATGGCGCGTTGCCTTCCTGGTGCAGGTAAATGAGCAGAGCATCGCGGCGGCGCATGCGATGGGCGCGTTTGGGCGGCAGGTAAAGCCCTGTCCCCGGCAGGTCGCCCGCCGGTCGGCTTTGCTGTCGGTTGAGAATGAAAAGGCGATGTTGCCACATGGCCGGTTAGCCTTACCGCCCCCGCATCCGGCGGAGGGCGAATGCCCACAGCCCTATGCCGCCCAGCAGAAAAAAGAAGCCCACGATGCCCAGCAAAGGCGAGGGGCGCTTTTGCGGCACGGCGGTGGAAGCCGGAGCCGCCTGCTGGGCGCCAAAGGTGACATAGGTGGTATCGCCCGGCCGCAGCGTGAGGGTGACATTGGGCGCGGTGGTCGGGTTGTAGTTTTTCGGAACGCCGATGGTGATGATGTATTTGCCTTCTTTGAGGTTGTCGAAGCAGACAAAATCTTTGGCCCTGGTGGTCGCGGTGAGGGAGACCGAGCCGACGCGGGTGGTCACGCTGACCGCGCCGCCGGCGAGGGGGTGCTCGGTGGTGTCTTCGTAAAGGCCATTGCCGTTTTTGTCATTGTAAAGCAGCACACAAAGCGTGCCTACGCCCGGCTCGGGGGTGGGTGTGGGCGTGGCGGTGGGGGGGGCGCCGGGGCGGGGGGTGGGGGTGGGTTTTTCCGACACGCCGACGCC